>NZ_JBPXMD010000004.1:0-432173 GCF_051918855.1 Streptosporangium sp. H16 | reverse complement strand
GCTTCATGCACTGGCTTTTAACACACTGTTGAGTTCTCAAGAAACGGACGCGTACACCATCACCCTGACCCGACCAACCGGTCCGGCAGAACTCCGGGGCGTTCGTTTTGTTTTATTCTGTTCTTTCGTTGTGCCTTTATTCTTTCAGGCCCGCTTTTTCGTGTCAAACCGACCCGATCCGGCTTACCTGTTTCAGAATTTACAGCCTCCCCTTTCGGGGCAACCCGTCTAACTTACTTGATCGTCCGATTCGTGTCGAATCAGACCCCTTTGGGGACAAAGATCCCGTCAGGATAAAGATCGTCAGAGAGGGTTCCGAGGCCCCGGCGTCACCGCCGTCTCCCTCGGGTGCTGGTGAACTTTATGAACCCCGGCCCGCATCGTCAAATCAACCGTGCCACCCCGGGGGAAAACCGATTGCCCGCAGGGGGCGGCGGACCGCACGCTGGCGTGGTGGTGATTCTTGAGGCCGTGGCACTGGCGAAGAGGTTCGGCTCGGTGGCTGCCGTCCAGGAGGTGAGCCTCACCGTCGAAACGGGTCAGATCGTCGGCCTGCTCGGTCCCAACGGCGCGGGCAAGTCGACAACCCTGCACATGCTCCTCGGGCTGATCACGCCCGACAGCGGAAGCATCGACATGTTCGGCATGGATCTCGCCGGCAACCGGACCGAGGTGCTCAGCCAGATCAACTTCGCCGCGAGCTACGTCGACCTTCCCGGTGTCCTGCACGTGCGCGAGGTTCTCGACGCCTTCGCCCGGCTGTACGGAGTGCGGAAGCCGAAGGTCCGGGTGGAGGAGGTCATCGAGCTGCTGGACCTGGGGCCCCTGCGCAGGCGCCGCGTGATGGAACTCTCCTCCGGCCAGCGTACGCGCGTGCAGCTGGCCAAGGCCCTGATCAACGAGCCGAGCCTGCTCATCCTCGACGAGCCCACCGCCAACCTCGACCCCGACGCCGGCGACCGGATTCGCAACCTGCTCGTCCGGGTGGCCGCCGAGAGCGGGCGCGCGATGCTCATCACGTCCCACAACATGCAGGAGGTGGAGCGGATGTGTCACCGCATCCATTTCATGTCCGAGGGTCGGATCGTGGCCAGCGGAAGCACCACCGAACTCACCGGCGTCTACGGCGCGCAGGATCTGGAAGAGGTCTTTCTCAAGGTGGCGCGATCATGACGATGGTCCTTCCTCCGCTCAGCCTGGCCGCGCGCAGGCAGCGGATCAGCGGTGTGGTCTTCCGTGACCTGGCGGCGCTGCGCCGCAGCCCGATCCGGATGTTCGAGATCGTCTTCTGGCCCACGATCGAGTTGTTCGTCTGGGGCTTCGTGACGTTGTTCCTGCAGTCGCAGCGCGTGCCGTTCATCGCCACCTTCCTGCTCGGCGCGGTCCTGCTGTGGCAGGTGCTCCAGAAGGCCAGCAACGAGATATCGATAGCGTTCCTCGAGGACATCTGGAGCAGGAACTTACTGAACGTCCAGGTCAGCCCGCTTTCCAATGTCGAGTACGTGATCGGGTTGATCGTGTTCTCATTCGGCAAGGTCGTCTTCGCTGTCGCGATCATGTCGGGGCTGGCGCTCGGCCTCTACGGTTTCGGCGTGACGAGCATGGGCGTGGGGATGGTGCCGTTCATGGCACTGCTGCTGGTGATGGGCTGGTCCCTCGGCCTGGTGGGAATCTGCGCGGTGCTGCGGTTCGGCGAGAACGCCCAGGTGATCGCCTGGTCCCTGGTCTTCGTGGTACAGCCGCTGGCCGGCATCTTCTACCCTGTCGAGACGCTTCCCGGCCCTCTCCAGGCCATCGCGGAGTTCATGCCCGCGACCCATGTCTTCACGGGCATGCGAACCGTGCTGAACGGCGGCGCCGTGCCCTGGGAGAGCCTCGCCTGGGCGGCACTGCTGGACGCCGTCTACCTCGTCGCCACGCTCGGCCTGTTCGCGTGGGCGTTGCGCCACGCTCGCGTACGCGGCCGGTTGTCTCGCTTCGGCGAATAACGAGCGGCGAACGACAGGCGACAGGCGACAGGCGACGATAAATCAAGAGCACCGGGAGGACAAACAGCTCACCGGGCAGTGAGCAGGATGTCGTGACGTGCGCGCTTCGGGAAAAGCCGCTCCGGGAAAGTGAGGGAGGGAGGCGAGGGGCGGGGGCTCTCAGGATGCCGGGGATCTCGGGGACGTCGGCGAAGATGCGCGGACACGCCAGGCGCGCGGCGCTCCGGTTGCTGCGGGCCCGCAACGCGAGGCGGACGCGGCGCGCCCCGGCCCCCGACACCGGAACGGTCCGTATCCTGCTGCAGCACGCGTACGGGATGGGCGGCACGATCAGGACCGTGCTCAACCTGGCGGGGCACCTGGCGCGCGAGCGCGACGTGGAGATCGTCAGCGTGGTCCGGACGGCGAAGGAGCCGTTCTTCCCCATCCCGCCGGGCGTGCGGGTGTCGTTCCTCGACGACAGGACCGGACGGCGGGGGCCGGTGGCACGGCTGTTGTCGCGGCTGCCGAGCGTCCTGATCCCGAGGCAGGAGAACATCCATCGGGCGGTCTCGCTCAGGACGGACCTGCTCATGGTCCGCTTCCTGCGGTCCATGCGCTCCGGCGTGCTGATCTCCACCCGGCCGGGGTTCAACCTGATCACCGCGCTGTTCGCGCCGCCGGGCGTCATCACCGTCGGCCAGGAGCACGTTGCCCTCGACCTGCACGCCCCGGAGGTCGTCCGGCTCATCAAGCGGCGCTACGGCAGGCTGGACGCCTTCGTCACCCTCACCCAGACGGACCTGGAGCACTACCGCAGGGCGCTGGAGGCGCCCCCGGGACGGCTGCTGCGCATCCCGAACGCCGTGACCGCGCTGGCCGGTGACATCTCGAAGCTGGACGAGAAGGTGGTGATCGCCATCGGCAGGATGGTGCACGCCAAGGGCTTCGACCTGCTGGTCAAGGCGTGGAAGCCGGTGTCGGAGGCGCATCCCGGCTGGGTGCTGCGCCTGTACGGGCGCGGCAGGGCCGGGGCCGAGCGAAGGCTCCGCGACAGGATCGAGGAGGCCGGGCTGTCGGACACGATGCTGCTCATGGGCAGCTCGCCGGAGATCGGCATGGAGCTGGCCAGGTCGTCCATCCACGTCGTCAGCTCGCGCTACGAGGGGTTCAGCATGACGATCCTGGAGGCGATGAGCAAGGGCGTGCCGGTGGTGAGCTTCGACTGCCCGCACGGCCCCGGGGAGGTGATCGTCCACGAGCACAACGGGCTGCTGGTCCCGGGGAGGAATCCGGCGGCGCTCGCGGAGGCGCTCTGCCGGTTGATCGAGGACCGGGAGCTGCGCCGCGAGCTCGGCGGGAACGCCGTGCTCACGGCCTCCGGCTACGGTCTCGACACCATCGGCGCCCGCTGGGACGCGCTCCTGGCGGAGCTCGGCGACGAGTGTTCCACCGGTCACGAACGTCATTTTCCTGACCAGGCATAAAGGGATACGTCCCCAATTAGCCGATCAAACTCCGGTAATCTGCCGCTCATCTTCAGGAGGTGGCAGGTGGCCGAATCCGGCGCCTTTGCGGTACCGGGCTACGAGGTGTCCGGGGTGCTCGGCCAGGGCGGCTTCGGGATCGTCTACCGGGCCAGGCAGCTGGCGGTGGAGCGCGAGGTCGCGCTCAAGGTGGACAACCGGGTGCTGGTCTCCGAGCGGGACCGGCGCCGTTTCATGCGTGAGGTGACCTCGGCCGGCGCCCTCTCCGGCCACCCGCACGTCGCCCATGTCTACGACGCGGGGGTCCTGCCCGACGGCCGGCCGTACATGGTCCTGGAGTTGTGTCCCGGCGGGTCGTTGCTGGACCGGATGCGGGCCGAGAAGCGGCTGCCGCCGGCCGAGGTCGCCGACATCGGCATCAAGATCGCCGACGCGCTGTCCGCCGCGCACGCCGCCGGGGTGCTGCACCGCGATATCAAGCCCGCCAACATCCTAATCAACCGGTACGGCAATGCGGTGCTCTCCGACTTCGGCCTGGCCACCATGCCGTCCTCGGGCGGCGAGGCGTCGGTGACCAGGGAGTCCCTCACCCCGGCCTACGCCCCGCCCGAGGCGTTCGAGCTGACCGAACCCGCCGCCGCGGGCGACGTCTACTCTCTCGCCGCCACGCTGTACGCGCTGCTTTCCGGGCGCCCGCCGCGCTTCCCCGAGAGCGGCGTGGTCAACATCGCGGTCATCATGGCCCTGCACCGCCTGCCCGTCCCCGAGATCCCGGGGGTGCCGCCGGAGCTGACCGCCGTGCTCAGGGAGGCCATGGCCACCGACCCGGCGCGGCGCACCCCCTCGGTGTCCGCGCTGCGCGACGCCCTCACGGACCTGCGCCTGGAGGGGGGCGGTCCGGCCCGCCGGTCCCCTGCACCGCGTCCCGCCGCCTCTCCTTCCTCTCCCCCGGTTCCTGCCTCTCCCCCGGCTCCGGTCGCGGGCCCGGCACGCACGCCGCCGTACGCGGAGCCCCCGTACGCGTCGTCGTACGGCACGCCGGCGGGGCGGGGCGGGCCGGGCGGGGAGGTGGCGCGGTCGCATCTGACGTCGCCGGGGCTGAAGGGGCTTTCCAGTACCCGGTCGCCCGCGGCGGCCCCGGCGCATCCCTCCTCGTCGAACGTGCGGGTCTTCGTCGCGGTGGCCGTGGCCTTCGCGATCCTGCTGATGGCCGGGGTCGGGCTCATGTACATCGAGAACCGCGACCAGACCCCGTCCACCGGGCAACGGCCCGGCTCGCAGGCCCTCCAGAACGCCGGCGAGGACGGGAACGCGGCCCCGGAGGCGGACCCGTCCGCGGCTCGCGAGGTCCCCGAGGTGGCCACGGTCACGGCCGCCTGCCCCGCCACGGCGGTGGCGGGCGCGGGAGCCGCGTGCGTGGCGGAGCCCGAGTGCTGGGGCGGTCTCGTCTCTATCGCGGGCGACGCCACGGCCAAGCGGATCGGCTGCGAGGAGTCCCACTCGTGGGAGACGTTCGCGATCGCCCCGCTGCCGCGGGACTCTCTCACCCACGATCAGGAGGCCCTGGAGAAGCACCCGACGGTGAAGAAGGTGTGCGCGGCGCAGATCATGCTCGCCTCCCGGTACGGCGACGCCCGCGGGATCGGGCGGGCCAGGTGGCGGAGCACGGTGCTGCCGCCCTCGAAGGAGCAGTTCCAGGGTGGTGCGCGGACCTATCGCTGCCTGGGCGGGGTCCTCGGCTCGGAGGCTCCCGGAACCCTGTTCCGCCACTGATCCCAAGGGATCCCACGGCTTCGCGCCGGGCCCGGTCCTCCCTCTCCCCGCTCCCGCCGGACGCGGAAACCCCGTGGAAACGGGCGGGTTCGCGGATCCGTACGGCGCCGGGGCCCTCTCTCCCGGGACCTCTTGACGGCTTTGATCGGCGGTGGGTGCAGACTGGCATTCTTGGACACGACAAAGGAGTGTCAGAGATGACTCAGGCTCAGATCGGTGTGACAGGACTGGCCGTGATGGGGGCGAACCTCGCCCGCAACCTGGCCAGGCACGGGCACTCGGTAGCGGTACACAACAGGTCCCAGCACAGGACCAAGGCACTGATCGAGGAACACGGGGACGAGGGAACCTTTGTCCCCTGCGAGACTCCGGAGGAATTCGTCGCCGCGCTGGAGCGGCCCCGGCGTATTTTGATCATGGTCAAGGCGGGTGCGCCCACCGACGCGGTGATCGAGGAGTTCGCCCCCCTCCTGGAGCCGGGCGACATGCTCGTGGACGGTGGGAACGCGCACTTCGCCGACACGCGCAGGCGCGAGGCCGCGCTGCGCGAGCGCGGCATCCACTTCGTCGGCGCGGGGGTTTCCGGTGGCGAGGAGGGCGCGCTGCTCGGGCCGAGCATCATGCCCGGCGGCTCGAAGGAGTCGTACCAGGCGCTGGGCCCGCTGCTGGAGGACATCGCGGCGAAGGTGGACGGCGTGCCCTGCTGCACGCACATCGGCCCCGACGGCGCCGGGCACTTCGTGAAGATGGTGCACAACGGCATCGAGTACGCCGACATGCAGCTCATCGCCGAGGCCTACGACCTGATCAGGCAGGGACTCGGCCGGACCCCGGCGGAGCTCGCGGACATCTTCGCGGAGTGGAACGAGGGCGAGCTGTCCTCGTACCTGATCGAGATCACCGCCGAGGTGCTGCGCCAGGTCGACGCGACCACGGGCAAGCCGCTCGTCGACGTGATCGCCGACCGGGCGGAGCAGAAGGGCACCGGCCGGTGGACGGTGCAGATCGCGCTGGACCTGGGCGTTCCGGTGAGCGGCATCGCCGAGGCGGTGTTCGCCCGCTCCCTGTCCGGCCACGCGGACCTGCGGGAGGCCGCGCGCGGTCTGCCGGGCCCGTCGGGCGTGCCCGCGGGGGCCGTCGGCGACGAGTTCGCCGAGGACGTGCGGCGGGCGCTGTACGCCTCGAAGATCGTCGCCTACGCCCAGGGATTCGACCAGCTCAGGGTCGGCAGCGCCGAGTACGGCTGGGACCTCGACCTCGGCGCGCTGGCCACGATCTGGCGGGGCGGCTGCATCATCCGCGCCGTCTTCCTCGACCGCATCCGCGAGGCGTACGCGGCGCAGGACAAGCCGGTCACGCTGCTCGCCGCCCCCTACTTCGCCGACGCGCTCACCCTGGCGCAGGACTCGTGGCGGCGGGTGGTGTCGAAGGCCGCCGAGCTGGGCATCCCGGCGCCCGGTTTCTCGACCGCGCTGGCCTACTACGACGGGCTGCGCGCCGAGCGCCTGCCCGCGGCCCTGATCCAGGGCCAGCGTGACTTCTTCGGCGCGCACACCTACGAGCGGGTGGACCGCGAGGGCTCCTTCCACACCCTGTGGTCGGCCGACCGCACGGAGGTCGAAGGCTAGAGCCGGTAGCCCCCGGGGGCGGCGGATTCCCGCCCCCGGCCCGGTCCCGGCCCTGTCCCGCTCCCCTGCCTGCCCCGCCCGTTCTGCCCCGGCCCGGTGCCGCGTGTTCAGGGGAGTTCGGGGAGCAGGGCGAACGCGTGGTCGGCGGCGGCGACGGCCGACGGGTGGGTCCCCTCGGCCGTCGCCCCCCCGACCAGGGCCAGCCAGTTGCGCCGGGCCAGCACCCGCTGCGCGGCGAGGACCTGGCCGGCGACGAGCAGCGCGGTGAGCTCGTCGGTGTCCTCGGCGAGCGCGGCGGCGAGAGCCTCCTCGTCGAGGGCCATGTAGTGGAGCACCCGGGCCGCCAGGCTGGGCGTGGAGAAGACCATCCGGTGGTAGCCGAGCACCTCGGGGTGGTCGTTGAGCCCCGTCACGGGATCGCGCCGGTCGAGCCCGGCCAGGAAGTGCCGGTGCAGCGCCGCCAGCGGCCTCTCGCCCGCCCCGCGCTCGCGGACGACCCGGGCGGCCTCCCCCTGGTGGTCGGAGATGCGGTGCAGGACGAGGTCCTCCTTGGTCGGGAAGTACTTGAACAGGGTCGGTTTGGATACCCCCGCCGACGTCGCCACCTCTGCGACCGACACCTCGTCGAACCCGCGCTCCAGGAAGAGCGCGATCGCCGCCGCCGAGATCGCCTCGTGGACCTGCTGTTTCTTGCGTTCCCGAAGTCCTGTCACGCGTTCCAACCTAACAGAAGCACAACTTGGTTAATATCTTAACCAAGTTAAGGCTTTTGGGAGTGAGGTGCGACGACCGACACGGGACTCGACGACGAGCGGGCTTTTCGCCTTTTATGCACCTTTCGCCCGTTATTGCCATTCAATGGCTCGCGCTTTAATGCTGGAATTCGCTGGAATTCAGGGGAGGCTGGTGGAACTCCTGTTACGCTCCGGGCCGTGAGTGATTCACTGGACGCGCTGGAACGGCGAATAGCCGACCTCCGCGCCGAGGTGCGACGGGCGGTCAAGGCGAGGGAGAACTCGCTCGCCCGGTCGCTGCGCGGGGATTTACGCAGGGCCGAGCAGGCGTGGGACGCGGCGATAGCCTCCGACATCCCGGCGGCCCCGGCGCCGCCACACGAACCCGAGACCTCGCTGCTGCCCATCAGGGAGCAGGTGCACCAGGCACTGACCATGCTGGGCGTGCCGACGCCGGCCAAGCTGATCGTGGCGGTGAACGACGCCTTCTTCTCCCGCGAGCTGCGCGGCTCCCAGCTGACCAGCCTGCGGCGCGACGAGGAGCGCTCGTTCCGCGGCGACCCCTACGCCAGGCCGTACTACCTGTGCGCCGCGCTGACCGATCGCCTCTCCCCCGCCCGGGGGCTGCTCGCCGACAGCACGTGGCCGCCCGAGCTGCGGGTGCTGGGACCGCTGAGCCCCCGCGTCGACTTCCTCACCTCGGCCGTGCGCGTCGCCGAGCAGCTGACCCGGCTGGCGGAGCCGCCCCCGGGGGCGGTGCGGCTGCTGTCGCGGATGGCGCAGAACATCCCGGGGGCCGTCGAGGGATTCGCCCCGGCCGACCCGGCGACCGCGATCCGCGCGGCGCGGGCCGAGCTGGAGGTGCACCTGGCCGCCGACTCCGCGCAGCGGGCCGAGGTGGCGGCACGGGCGACGAGGCAACTACCGGACGTGGAGCGCCTGTTCGGCGCCACCGCGATGAACACCTTGAGGGGGGCCTGTTGAAGACCAGGCTGGACGGGGAGACCGGCTCATGAACAAGCTCAGGGAGAGGTCCTTCCCGAACAGGCTTGACGAGCTGCGCGGACCGATGCCGTCCCGCCCGCACGACGCGCGGGCCATCGCGGCGCTCGCCGCCAACCCCGGCTGCGCGCGCCGGGCGCTGATGGACGCCGCCGGTGTCGACAAGGACCTCACGGCCCGGCACGTCGGCTTCCCCGCGCCGTTCGGCCAGTCCCAGTTCGCGATCAGCCGTGGCAACGTGTTCGAGGCGCTGGTGAAGGAGAACGGCTGCGCCGAGTTGCTGCGGCTGCTGCGCGAGCTGCTCGGCCTGGCCGTCGCCCAGGTCGGCTACCAGGACGTCGAGAGCGTCGGCTCCCACCTGCGCCACTCGCACACCCGGGCGCTGATCGACCGCGCGGCGCGCGAGGACGACGAGACCGCGGTGTTCTACGACCATCCGCTGTTCAGCCTGCAGATCGCCGGGCACACCTCCTACCTGGAGCCGGACGTGGTGGCCTTCCAGATCGGGGGGCGCTTCCACATCGTCGAGATCAAGTCGTTCGGCATGATCGACGGCCAGGCCGAGCCGGACAAGGTCGCGGCGGCGACGCGGCAGGCCGCGGTCTACGTCCTGGCGCTGCGCACGCTCATGGCCGACCTCGGCCACGACCCGCAGCGTGTCTCCCACGACGTGGTCCTCGTCTGCCCGGAGAACTTCGCCAACCGCCCGACGGCGGCACTGGTCGACGTGCGCAAGCATCTCTCGGTGCTCACCCGCCAGCTCACCCGGATGACCAGGGTCGAGCACCTGCTGGAGGGCCTGCCCGGCGACCTGACCTTCGATCTGGCCCCCGGCGAGGACGGCGTGCCGACCCGCTCGGCGGAGGAGCTGGCCCAGGCACTGCTCCAGGTGCCCGCCCGCTACGCGCCCGACTGCCTGTCCACCTGCGACCTGTGCATGTTCTGCCGTCACGAGGCCCGCGCCTGCGGGTCCACCGACCTGCTCGGGCGCCAGGTGCGCGACCAGCTGGGCGGCGTCTCCGGCATGGACGAGGCCCTCGGCCTGGCCGAGGGCACCCGCGAACCGGCCGAGGGGCAGGAGGAGATCGCCCGCCTGCTCCGGCTGGCGAACCGGCTGCGCGAGGAGTCGCTGCGGTGAGGGCGGGCGCAACGGCCGCACGAGACGTCACCGCGACGGAGACCGGCACACCGGGCCCGGCCGCCGGGTCCTCGCGGCGGGCGGGGGGCGGCAGGTGAGCACGCTGACGGCGCTGGCGCAGCTGCGGGCCGTCAGGGACGGCGTCGCACAGCGGATCACCACGGTCCGGCACTGCCACATCTCCGCCCAGCCGATGGTGCTCATCCCGCTCAAGCTCGCGGGAGAGGCCGCCGCGCCGCTGGCCGCCATGGTGGGCACCGACCCGGGTCACCCCCGGCTGCTCATCGTTCCCCAGCCCCGCAACCGGGACCTGCGGTTCGCCTTCGCCGCCGGGCTGGCCGAGGTGCTGCTGCCGTACATCGAGGGGTTCGAGAAGAGCACCGAGACGGTCGAGCGAAGGGGCGGCGAGCCGTACGAGCGATGCCTGGACGCGCCGCAGATCCTGGTGCCTAACCGGCCGGCGGCCTCGTTCGCCGGGCTGCTGGGCCGGTCCACCCGCTTCCGCCGGGCCGACGGCCCCTACCCGGTGCATCCTTCGGTGCCGCTGCTCGGCCGGTGGCTGACCTACTTCGGCGACCGGTCGCGGCAGCCGGGCTCCTCGGTGCTGCTCGCGGCCACCGAGGCGCTGAGTCTGCACTGGGCGACCGGGCAGAGCGGGCTGGAGGACGCCAACCTGGCGGCGCTGCTGGGGTGGATCGATCCGCCGCCGGGAATGTCCGGACGCCGGGCGGCCGAGGAGGCCGAGGATCCGCTGCTCTGGCCTCCGGCCGGTCCCGCCACCGACCCCGGCTTCGACAACGAGGTGCTCGGCCCCGCGATCCGCGCCTACGAGGAGGCGCCGACCGATCGTGCCGTCGACCGGATCGCCCAGGCGCTGCGCACCCAGCTCGACCCCACCTGGCGGCTGATGTGGCGGAGCGTGGACCTGCTGCGTTCCCTGCCCGAGGGGTCGCGGGTGAAGGACCGCTGGGAGATCGACCGCGGGTCGTTCACCCGGTTCGTCGAGCGGATCGCCGAGGGCGGGCCGCCGCAGGCGCGCAGGGACGGGGCGGTCGGCGCCGCCGCGCGGCTGGCGGGTCTGGAGCGGGCGCGGGCGAGCTACGACGTGCAGCGGGCCCACGACGACCCGCTGCTCATGGCCGAGTACCGGCTGAGCGGCGAGGCCTTCGCCGGGACGGTGACGTCCGCCGACCCCGAGCACAGCGAGGGCGAGGGCCGCTCGCGCAAGCTCCGCCCCCTGATCACGGTGCGGACCGGCGACCCGGTGCGGCTCGCCCCCGGCACCACGGTCGGCAGCCCCGACCGGCGCGGCCACGCCGCCGAGATCGTCGAGATCGCGGACGGGGAGATCACCCTCAAGGTCACCAAGGGGATGGGGCGGGGCAGGACACCGGCCCCCGGCTCGGTGCCCGAGCCGGGCGAGCGGGTCTCGTACACCTCACTGACCGACGACTTCCAGTCGTCGGCGGCGCTGCCCGACCCGGAGCGGACGCCGTGGACCCACGGTGGCCCCCCGCAGGAGTACGAGCCCAGTGACGACGACGCGCAGGAGGAATGGCTTTGAGCGTTCACCGGACCCCGCGTCGCCGGGCGGTGTCCCGTCCGGTCGCGCGCGCTCCTCGCGCGACGGGCCGTGACGGGGGTGCGGCATGACCCCGCAGCAGGAGGCGGCGGCCGTGGTGGAGGCCGTGCTCGCCGACCTGCCCCGCCACCGCGGCGTGGTCGTGGACTCGCCGCCGGGCGCGGGCAAGTCCACGCTGGTGGTGAAGGCCGCCGGGCACATCGCGGAGACCGGCGAGCCGCTGATGATCGTCGCTCAGACCAACGAGCAGGTCGACGACCTGGTGGAGCGGCTCGCAGCCGAGCACCCCGACCTGCCGATCGGCCGCCTGTCGGCGAGCGGCTACATCACGCCCGCCCGCATCCTCGCCCACCCCAACGTCTCGGTCGCGGGCAAGCTGCCCGACCTGGGAGACCCGGCCGTGGTGATCGCCACCGCCGACAAGTGGGCCTGGATCGGCGACCGCACCTGGCCCTGGGCCATCGTCGACGAGGCGTACCAGATGCGCTCGGACAAGCTGCTGCGCATCGCCTCGCTGTTCGAGCGAGCGCTGTTCGTGGGCGACCCCGGCCAGCTCGACCCGTTCTCGATCGTGGACGGCGACCGCTGGGCGGGCCTGTCGTGGGATCCGGTGCAGAGCGCGGTCTCGGTGCTGCTGCGGCACAACCCCGACCTGCCGGTGCACCGGCTGCCGGTCTCCTGGCGGCTGCCGGCGTCGGCGGCGCCGGTGGTCTCCGAGGCGTTCTACCCGTTCACCGGCTTCCGTGCCGGGACGGGCCCCGACGACCGGTCGCTGGAGTTCACCGTGAACGGCATGCGCACCTCCCACGACCGGGCGCTGGAGGAGGCGGCCGTGTCGGGCTGGGCGCTGTACGAGCTGCCGAGCCGCCACACGGTGCGCACCGACGCGGAGGCCGTGACGGCGACCGCGCTCCTGGCCACGCGGCTGCTCCAGCGGGGCCCGGTCGCGCACTCCGAGCGCGGCAGCCATCCCGTCACGGCCGACCGGATCGCCATCGGCGCCGCGCACCGCGACCAGGTCGCCGCGATCAGGGCCGCCGGGGTGCCGCCGGAGATCACGGTGGACACCGCCAACCGCCTGCAGGGCCGGGAGTACGACGTGACGATCGTGCTCCACCCGCTCTCCGGGCGCCGCGACGCCACCGCGTTCCATCTGGAGTCGGGGCGATTGTGCGTGCTCACCTCCCGGCACCGCCACGCCTGCGTCGTGGTGGCCAGGGCGGGCATCCCCGAACTCCTGGACGCCCACCCGTCGTCCGAGCCGGTCCAGCTCGGCGTGCCGGTGAAGTTCCCCGACGGCTGGGAGGCCAACCAGGCGGTGCTGGCCCATCTCTCCAAGCACCGGGTGACCCCTGACGGATGACCGCTCTCCGCGCGGTCAGATCGTGCGCCGCCAGACGTCGATGGCCAGCACCTGGCGCATGCCCACCGAGAGGTAGAGGTCGAGGGCGGGCGTGCTGTTGTTGGCGTCGACGTGGAGATAGGTGCCGTCCCGCCCGCGGCGGGCGTCGTCGGCGAACGCCCCGCGCAGCATGAACCGGCCCAGGCCCCGGCCCCTGAAGGCGGGGAGTACGGCCAGCCGGCGCACGTAGCCGCAGTTCTCGTCGCCGAGGAAGGCGTTGGTCCCCAGCAGCATCGCCACGGGCTCGCCGTCGAGGCGGGCGACCGCCAGCTGCGCCCAGTCGGTGTTGACCGAGGAGTCCAGCTCGCCGTACCACTCGTCGTAGTCCTTCGGGGTGAACCCGAAGTGCTCGGCGAAACCGGCCTGCTCCACGGCGTGGCCCTGGCGGCGCACCTCCTCGGTGAGCCCGTGGTGCACCGTCGTCCCGGCCGGGAGCTCGGGCCGGGGCACCGTCCCCTCGTGGTCGGCGCGGAGCCGGATGAAGCTGGTGGCGGCGGCGAAGCCGCGGGCGGCGGCGACGGCGCGCTTGCCGCTGTCCTCGCGGTAGAGGCCGATGTCCACCACGGCCCGGTCGTGACCGAGCTCGGCGGTGATCTGCCTGGCCCGCTCGGTCACGGTGTCCCAGAGCGGGCCGGTCAGGTCCGGCGTGGCGGGGTGCACGACGACGTCCACGTCGACGTTGTCGCCGCCGCCCTTGCGGCAGGCCCAGGCCCACGCCACCAGCCGTCCGGTCTCGTCGTGGACGAGCCAGCCGTCGGACTCCGCGTCGAAGGAGGAGTCGTTCAGCTGGTCGGCGACGTCGTCCAGGGTCATGTCGGCCTTGCCGATCACCTGGGTGTCACAGAGCGAGATCAGCTCGTGGATCTCGCGGGCGTCACCGGCCAGCGGCCGCCGGGTGACGTACCCGGCGGCGGGGGTGGTTGTCTTCATGCCCCCATCGTGGCGGGGGCGGCTTGGGGATCGCTGGGCCGGGACTTGGGGCCTGGCGACCGGCCGTCAGGCCCCGGCGAGCCGGTCGGCCGGGCACTGAGACCGGGACCTGGGCCTGGGACTCGGACCGATCCGCAGGTCGGTCGGGCACCGGGACCGGAACCTGGGCCTCACACCGATCCGCGGGTCGGCCGGGCACCGGCGCCTGGGCCTCGCACCGGTCGGCCGGTCAGTCGAGCGCCGGGACCGGGGTCTGGGCCTCCTCGGACACCTCGGGCCCGCCGCGCAGCGGGATCTCCTTGATGAAGGCCGCCAGCAGCGGCACCACGACGGCGAACAGGATCGCCCACCAGAAGACGCTGGAGACGGACTCGGCCAGCGACTCCAGGAAGCCGACCCGCACGTTGGCGGGCATCTCGTGCAGCGCGGCCGGGTTGAACTGGGCGCCTCCCGAGGCGAGCCGCTCGCCCGCGGCGCCCAGCTTGCTCTCCAGGCTCGAGGTGAGCTGGTTGTTGAAGACCGCGCCGAACAGCGAGACGCCGAACGATCCGCCGATGGAACGGAAGAAGGTCGAGGCGCTGCTGGCGACGCCGAGGTCCTTCTGCTCGACGCTGTTCTGGGCGATCAGCATGGTGGTCTGCATCAGGAAGCCCATGCCGAGGCCGAGCACCGCGATGAACACGCCGGTCTGCCAGGCGGGGGTGTTGACGTCCATCAGGGAGAGCAGCCACATGGCGAGCGCCATGCCCGCGCCGCCGACGATCGGATAGATCTTGTACTTGCCGGTCTTGGTGATGGCGCGGCCGACGAAGAGCGAGACCACCATGGCGGCGCCCATCATCGGGAGCAGCAGCAGGCCGGAGTTGGTGGCACTGGCCCCCTGGACGGTCTGCTGAAACAGCGGCAGGAAGTTGATCGCGCCGAACATGGCGAAGCCGAGCAGGAAGCCCACGCCCGAGATCAGGCTGAAGTTGCGGTCGCGGAAGACGTTGAGCGGCATGATGGGCTCGGCGACGCGGCGCTCCACCAGGACGAACAGCACCAGCGTGACGACGGCGAGCCCGGCCAAGCCGAGGATCTGCCACGATCCCCACGCGTAGTCATTGCCGCCCCAGGTGGTGATGAGGACCAGCGCGGTGATGCCGGCCGAGAGCAGGGCCGCGCCCAGCCAGTCGATGCGGTGCTCGGTGCGGAGCTTGGGCAGCTGCAGCTTGACCACCAGCAGGGCCAGGGCGGCGAACCCGACGGGCAGGTTCACGTAGAAGGCCCAGCGCCAGTCGAGGTGGTCGGTGATGAACCCGCCGACGAGCGGGCCCGCGATCATGGCGAGTGACATCACGGCGGCCATGATGCCCTGGTACTGGCCGCGCTCGCGGGGCGGGACGAGGTCGCCGATGATCGCCATGGCGTTGACCATCAGGCCCCCGGCCCCCAGGCCCTGAAGCGCGCGGAAGGCGATGAGCTGCGTCATACCGCCGGAGGGCCCGCCGAGCATCTCGGAGCCGGCCATGCCGCAGAGCGCGGAGCCGATCATGAAGATGACGATGGAGGCGAGGAAGATGCTCTTCCTGCCGTACAGGTCACCGATCTTGCCCCAGATGGGGGTCGAGACGGTGGTGCCGAGCACGTAGGCGGTGACCACCCAGGACAGGTGTGTCAGCCCCCCGAGCTCGCCGACGATGCGGGGCAGCGCGGTGCTGACGATCATGTTGTCGAGCATGGCCAGGACCATCGCGAGCATCAGGCCCGGCAGCACCACCATGACCTCGCGACGCCGCGCCGGCGCGGCCGCGGTCTCCTTCACTTCTTCGCCCCCTGTTTGAAATCCTTTGGAGATCCTTGTGGATCTTCCTTACTTGCCGACCGGCTAGCATCGGCTATGCTGGAATGTAAGCCGCTTACTTGCCGGCCGTCAAGTTAATTTCTCGGTAAGGGAACCATGAGGGAACACGCCGACACACGGACGCGCATCCAGGAGATCGCCCTGAAGCTCTTCACCGAGCAGGGCTACGAGGCCACCTCGCTCCGCGAGATCGCGGAGGCCCTCGGCGTGACCAAAGCGGCCCTTTACTACCACTTCAAGACCAAGGACGACATCATCGCCAGCCTGGCGGAGGACCGGGTGAGGGCGATCGAGGAGCTGGTCACCTGGGCCCGTTCCCAGCCGCGCACCGACGAGACGCGCGAGGAGCTGATCCGCCGCTACTCCCACGACCTGTACCGGGGCAGGCACCGCGAGGTCATGCGGTTCTTCGAGCGCAACCAGACCTCGCTCAAGAACCACCCGACGATGGAGAAGACCCGCGAGCGGATGTTCGAGCTGCTCGCCTTCCTCGTCGACCCGGAGGATCCCCTGTCCACCCAGCTGAGGCACTCGATGGCCCTGTTCGCGCTGCACGCCTCGCTGTTCATGCTCAGGGACGAGTCGATCACCGACGAGGAGCGCCAGGCCGCCGCCCTGGAGGTCGCGCTCGACCTCGCCCGGCGGTGAGCGTGCTCATCGACCCGCCCAACTGGCCGGGTCCGCACGACCTGCTGTGGTCACACCTGGTCAGCGAAAGCTCGATCGGGGAGCTGCACGCCTTCGCGGAGCTGCTCGGCGTGCCGCGCCGGGCGTTCGACCGCGACCACTACGACGTTCCGGAGACCGTCTACGAGCGGGCCGTCGCGCTGGGCGCCGAGGCCGTGTCCTCGCGCGAGCTCGTCACCCGGCTCATCGCCTCCGGTCTTCGCCGGCGCAAGGTCCGTCCCGGTACCGATGGTTCTCGCATGGATACCGACTCTTCGGGCATGGCATCCCTTTGATGACATCACCGCACGTCAACGGAGGAGACGACATGCTGAACGGCAAGACGATCGCGTTCCTCGTGGCCCCGGAGGGCATCGAGCAGGTCGAACTCACCGAGCCCTGGCAGGCCGTCAAGCAGGCGGGAGGAACCCCCAGGCTCATCTCCACCGAGCAAGGTCAGGTCCAGGGGTTCAACCACCTCGACAGGGCCGACACCTTCCCGGTGGACGCGACGGTCGAGGAGGTCTCCGCCGCCGACTTCGACGGGCTGGTGCTGCCGGGTGGCGTCGCCAACCCCGACTTCCTGCGGACCGTGCCGGAGGCCGTCGGCTTCGCGAAGGGGTTCTTCGACGCGGGCAAGCCGGTCGCGGCCATCTGCCACGCGCCCTGGACCCTGATCGAGGCGGACGTCGTGCGCGGCCGGAAGGTCACGTCCTGGCCGAGCCTGCGGACCGACCTGCGCAACGCCGGGGCGACCTGGGAGGACCACGAGGTCGTGATCTGCTCCTCGGGCCCGAACACCCTGATCACCAGCCGCAAGCCCGACGACCTCAAGGCCTTCTGCCAGGCCGCGACGGACGCCTTCTCGGGCTAGCGCCATCGATC
Source organism: Streptosporangium sp. H16 (assembly GCF_051918855.1). Classification (NCBI taxonomy): domain Bacteria; kingdom Bacillati; phylum Actinomycetota; class Actinomycetes; order Streptosporangiales; family Streptosporangiaceae; genus Streptosporangium; species Streptosporangium sp. H16. The sequence continues at coordinate 415,136 of NZ_JBPXMD010000004.1, read as the reverse complement.
ACCCAAGCCGGGCGGGGGTCTGCGGCCCCCGCCCGGCGGGCGTTCCGCGCCCGGAGCGAATCCTCCGCACATCCGATTACCTGTCACGTATGCGGCACTTTGCCATGCGTTGCCGTATTCCAGGGACACGATCACCCATCCCCGATTAGGACGGGTCGCCCAGGGCAAAGCTTCTACACATCGCTGCGAAAGGAGGGGACCGTGGAGGCCACGATCGCGTTGCGTCTGCCGCGTGACGCCGCGAGTGTTCCCGTGATCAGGCAACTTCTCGACTCCTCGCTCCAGGCCCTGGGCGTGGTGCCGCAGATTCGCGAGGACATCCAGCTCATGCTCTCGGAGGCGTGTTCCAACGTCATCCAGCACGCCACCCCCAGTGACGACTACATGGTCAGCACCGAGCTGACCAGGGACCGCTGCGTGATCAAGGTGGTGGACGCCGGCAACGGCTTCGACTTCTCGGAGACCACCTCCCCCGCCCCCACCTCCGAGCACGGCCGGGGGCTGCTGATCATGCAGGCCCTGGCCGACGACATCCGGTTCGTCAAGCGGCAGGAGCGGGGCTCGATCGTCTGCCTGGAGAAGACCCTGCGCTTCGTCGAGGACGCCCCCGGGCTGTCACTGCTCCTCAACGAGGAACTTGAGCTCCAGGAGGGCGTCCCTGAGATAGTCGGTGACGGTCCACACGTCGGGGACCATCTCCCTGCAGGCGATCACGCCGACGTCAAGTGAGCCGTCGTAGGAGAAGACCGTGATGTTGATGCCACCGCTGGCGTCGGTCACGACGGAGACGGGGTGGTACGAGAGAAGCCTGGCGCCGCTCACGTAGAGGGGGAGCTGCGGGCCGGGCACGTTGGAGATCACCACGTTGATCGGGCCCGCGCTGCCGGCGAACAGGTTGAAGGCCGCGCGGGAGGCCAGGCCGGTCAGCGCGGAGGGCATCATGTCGCTGAGCTGCTGGAGCCAGCGCGCCGGGGCGAGCGACGAGCGGTCCTTGATCAGGCGCATGGCGTCCCGTACCGCCATCAGCCGTTCCACCGGGTCGGCGATCTGCGTCGCCAGAGTGGTGATCATGATGCTGACCTGGTTGCCCGCGCTCTGGTCGCCGGGGACGCGGAGCGAGAACGGCACCCCCGCGACGAGGGGCTGCTCGGGCAGCGCGTCGTGCTTGAGCAGCCACTGGCGCAGCGCCCCGGCGCACAGGGACATCACCACGTCGTTCACCGTGACGCCGAAGGCGTTCTTGACCAGCTTGACGTCCTCCAGCGGCAGGGTGGTGTAGGCGAACCGCCGGTGCGCGCTGATCCTGCCGCTGAAGGGAGTGCGGGGAACGGTCATGCGGGGCATGGCGGGCACCTCGGCGGCCCCGGATCCGGACAGGTAGGTGGCCAGGTCCCTGGTGAGCCGCGAGACCAGCCCCGCCCCGGGCACCTGGGAGATCAGCGGGATCTCGTCGAGGTGCGGGACGGCGTTGATCAGGAACCGTATCGTGTTGGCCGGGTTGACGACGGCCTTGGCCAGCCCCCTGACGACCATCTCCCCGGTGTCGATCTCCTCCTCGGGCTCGGCCGCGGGCGCCAGCCGGACCTCGGCGGGCTCGGGTGAGGTGTCCAGCAGGCTGGCCAGCACGTCGGCACCGGTGACGCCGTCGACCGCGGAGTGGTGGACCTTCATGTAGAGGGCAGTACGGTCGCCGCTGAGGCCGTGGATCAGATACATCTCCCAGAGCGGGCGGCGCCGGTCCAGGCGGCGGGCGTGCAGCCTGGCCACCTGCTCGCCCAGCTGCTTGTCACTGCCCGGCCTGGGCAGCGCGATCTCGCGCACGTGGTAGTCGAGATCGAGCCTGGAGTCCTCGGTCCAGTACGGATGGTCAAGGCCGAGCGGGACGAAGGCGAGCCTCATCCGGAAGGGCGCGGCCAGGTGGAGGCGGTGGGCCAGCAGCGACACCAGGTCGCCGCGCGACAGCCCACCGGACAGGATCGCGAGTCCCCCGATGTTCGCGACGTTCGTCGAGGTCTCGAAATTCAGGAACTGCGTGTCCACCGCACTGAGCTGCCGCACCGTCTACCTCCGGGATGTCGTTCTCCCATCCTGCTCCCGCGAGGTCCCCAGAGCCAACGCGGCCAGCCCCACCAGGAAGACTACGGACACAAGGATCAACGACAGCGGGATGAGCACGAGCACGACGACGACGGTCATGATCTCGCTGATCAACTGCGGCACCGGAGAGCTGTGCCCTGATTACCGGGCCGTTACACCGCGTTCCAGCGACAGAGCTTCAGCGCGAGATGGAGTTCTAACCTGTGGGTTCCGTTCTTGAGGTTGCGGCCGGCCAGCTGCTCGATTCTGGCGAGGCGGTAATAGAGGCTGGTGCGGTGCAGGTGCAGCTGTCTGGCGGTCTCCTGCGCGTCTCCCCCGCTGTCCAGATAGGTCTCCAGGGTGACGAGGAGCGCCGGATGCTCGCGCAACGTGTCGAGCGGGCTGCCCGCCGCGCCCGGCCGGCCGGTGAGCGGCTCGGCGAGCAGCCGGTAGACGCCCAGGTCCGGCCAGTGGGCGACCGGCCGCAGCGTGCGTTCCGCCGCCGCGGCCCTGGCCGCGGCGAGCGCCTCCTCGTGCGCCCGTACGGCCGACTCCAGCCCCGGGTGCGACGCGCTGACCCCGACGCCCGCCCGGATCCTGGCGGCCAGCCGCTCCCCCAGCGCCGTCGCGTCCTCGCCGCGGTTCAGCAGCAGCACGGCGTGGCGGTCCAGGATCGTGAAGGCCGGCGGGCGGCGCACCCTGGCCAGCTCGGCGCCGACCGCCTCGCGCAGGCCGTCCGGGTCGCCGCGCAGCGCCATGACGCGCAGCGGCCCCTCGCCGAGCACACCCGCCGCACGCCGCACGCCGATCTCGCCGATGAGCAGCTGGCTCAGGGTGTGGGAGCTGCCGCCGTCGTCGAGCAGGGCGGCGATCGCGGCGGCGTCGCGTACGGCCCTGTCCCGCTCCTGCGGGTTCAGCGGGCCATGCCCCTCGATGATCCAGAGGTAGCCGACGCGGCGGTCCTGGTGGAGCAGGGGCACGCAGAGCCGGGCCGCCATCCCCAGGTCAGGATTTTTCGGGATCCGCACCGGCTCGCGGGTCGCGGCCACCCCGTGCGCCTCCTGCCAGGCGCTCACCTCCGCGGGAACGGACCGCGAGAGGATGGCCTGGGCCCTGACCTGATCGACCTCCCCGTGGTGGGCGCTGTGCGCGACGACGCGGCCCTCCAGGTCGTCCACGGACATGCCCCTGCCCACCGCCATGGCCAGTGATTCCAGCAGGTCCTGGACATCGTCCGCTATCACGGTCCGATCCTACATATGTAGGAAGTATCTCCGGCGTCGGAACGATGACTCGATCTGGCGCGAGCCGTAGCGTCGCACTTGTTCATTTCGGGGAGTCCGTCTCGTGAGAGGCGGGGAGTCCGTCTCGTGAGAGGCGGGGAGTCCGTCTCGTGAGAGCCGTCCGATCGCCCGGTGAAAGGAGCCTCGTGGAGGAGCGCAGCCGCGTCGCCCCGTGGGCGCCCCCGCGGGCACAGCTGCGCCTGGCCGAGCTTGAGGCCGAGGTGGACGGGCTGGGACTCGACGCGGTCACCCGGCTGGTCGAAGCGGTGCTGGCCGAGCACCGCGGCCGCCTCGACGAGGACGGCGTGGTCCTGTACGCGGGCACCAACACGATGAGCGCGCGCGCGAGGGCCGCGCACGAGATCTCCCTGGGCTGCCGCCCGTCGATGGGCTGGCCCGGGGACAAGCACCAGACCGGCCTGGACGAGCTGGACGTGCTGGAGGTGCTCGCCCCGCTCCAGGTCGCGGCGCTGATGGGCGGCGAGTTCGCCGAGGTGCGGCTGCAGAGCGCCACCCTGGCCAACCTCGCCTGCTACAGCGCGTTCGCCCGCCCCGGCGACACGATCGCGGTCCTGCCGGAGACCGCCGGGGGCCACGCGAGTCACCATGCCCAGGGCGCCGCCGGGATCCGGGGCCTGCGGGTGGCCGGCCTGCCCTACGACGCCGGGCGGCTCGACGTCGACCACGCGGCCCTGCCGGCGTTCCTGCGCGAGCACCGGCCCGCGCTGGTGGTGATCGGCGCGAGCCTGATGCTCTTCCCGTACGACGTCGCGGGAGTGCGGGCGGCGTGCGACGAGGTGGGGGCCCTGCTGGTCTACGACGCCTCGCACGTGGCCGGGCTGATCGCGGGCGGCCGGTTCCAGCGGCCGCTGGACGAGGGCGCGCACCTGGTGACCATGTCCACCTACACGTCCTTCGGCGGCCCGCCGGGGGCGGCCGTCGTGACCCGCGACGAGGATCTCGCCCGCCAGGTGGCGGCGGCCGCCTATCCCGGCCTGACCGCCAACTACGACGCCTCACGGCTGGCACCGCTGGCCCTGGCCGCCGCCGAGCACGCCGCGGGAGGTTCCGGGTACGCCGACCGCTGCGTCGCCAACGCCGGGGCGCTGGCCGCGGCGCTGGACGGCGAGGGTTTCACCGTGGCCGCCGCCCACCGGGGCTGGACCGTCTCGCACCACGTGGCGGTGGACGCCGCCGCGTTCGGCGGCGGGGACGAGGCCGCCCGGCTGCTGGCCGAGGGCGGCGTCTATCTCAGCGGCGTCCACCTTCCCGGGCAACCTCCCGGTGAGCCCGCGCGGGGCCTGCGGATCGGCACCCAGGAGGTGACCCGCCGCGGCTTCGGCCCGAAGACCATGGGTGAGGTGGCGGTCCTGATGCGCCGCCTGCTCATCGACGGCCAGGCTCCCGCCACGGTCCACCGGGACGCGGTGGCCCTGCGCCGCGCCACCCCATGATCACGGACCGGCCCGCTCGACCCCCGGGGGTCCGCCCCCTGGCGGGCCGGTCCGCCCAACGCCACTCCCCCTGACAGGCGGACCGGCCCGCGTCCCCCCTGGCGGACCGGTTCGCCGCCTTCCGCCCCACCCGCGCGCGTCGCCTCATCCGGACGGGTCACCTCCCCGCCCGGCGGCGGGGACGCGCGCGGGTGGCGGCCGGAACCGGGTCAGACCGCGCGGTGGTACTGGTCGGGCCAGCGGGCTCCGGCGGAACCGAGCTCACGGGCGGCGAGGTTCGGCCAGTAGGGGTTGCGGAGCAGCTCGCGGCCCAGCAGGACGGCGTCGGCCTGGCCCGAGGCGATGATCTCCTCGGCCTGCCGGGGCCGGGTGATCTCACCGACCGCGCCCACCGGCAGGTCGGTCTCGGCCTTCACCCTGGCCGCGTACGGCACCTGGTAGCCGGGCCCCGCGGGGATGCGCGCCCTGGCGACGTTGCCTCCGGTCGAGGCGTCGAGCAGGTCGACGCCGTGGGCGAGCAGGTCCTTGGCGAAGCGGACGGTGTCGTCCGCGCTCCAGCCCTCGCGGTCGTCGGCGGGATCCTCCGCCAGCCAGTCGGTGGCCGAGATGCGGAAGAAGAGGGGAAGCTCGTCCGGCCAGACCGCGCGGACCGCGTCGACGACCCGGAGCGCGAAGCGGGTGCGGTTCTCGTACGAGCCGCCGTACGCGTCGGTGCGGTGGTTGCTGAAGGGCGACAGGAACTCGGCGATCAGGTAGCCGTGCGCGCCGTGGATCTCGGCCACCTGGAAGCCCGCTTCCAGCGCCCGCCGCGCCGCGGCGGCGAAGTCGTCCACGATCCGGTCGATGTCGCCGGCGCCCAGCTCCGTGGGAGTGGGGTGGACGTCGCTGAAGGGGATCGGGCTCGGCCCGACCGGCTGCCAGCCGTGCTCGCCGGGGCCGGTGGGCGCGCCGCCCTGCCAGGTGCGGCGGGTGGAGGCCTTGCGCCCCGCGTGCGCGAGCTGGATGCCGGGCACGGCGCCGTGCTCCAGCAGGAAGCGGGTGACGCGGGTGAACGCCTCCCGCTGGCGGTCGTTCCAGATCCCGAGGTCGGCCGGGCTGATGCGTCCCTCCGGCGCCACCGCGGTGGCCTCGGTCAGGATGAGTCCGGCGCCACCCACCGCGCGGGCGGCCAGGTGGGACAGGTGCCAGTCGGTCGGCACTCCCTGCTCCGGTCCCTCGACCGCCGCGGAGTACTGGCACATCGGAGCCATCCAGACCCGGTTGGGGATGGTGACGGACCTCAACGTCAGGGGCTCGAACAGGGCGCTCACGGCCGTACTCCTTCTTGGGAGGGATCTCGGGGACGGCGCCCCGGCTTCACATCTAATACGATAATCTACGTACTACGATAGATGTCAAACTACGATCACCTTCGTACAATAGAGTCGACCCACAGAAGGGACCCACCGTGTCGACCGCGTCCGCCAGGGCTCTGGAGCACCCCGCGTGCGGGGAGATCCGTCTGGAGGGCGTGCTGCACGCCCTGTCCGACCCGATGCGCCTTCAGATCGTGCGCTTCCTGTGGCAGCTGGGGGAGGACGAGGGGGCTCCCTGCTCGGCGATCGAGCTGGCGGTCACCAAGTCGACCACCACCCACCACTTCCGGGTGTTGCGCGAGGCGGGCGTGATCAACCAGGTCTACCGGGGCACGGCCAAGCTGAACGCGCTGCGCCGGCGGGACCTCGACACGCTCTTCCCCGGGCTTCTCGGCGCCATCCTGGCCGCCGACGCGATCCAGTGCGAACGCGACAGCTGACCACCGGCGCGCCCCGGGGCCGGGCCGGGCGGTTCCGGGGTGATCCAAGGATCGGCCGGACGGTTCCGGCGAAGCGGATCGGATCCGGCGGACCGGAAGAGCCGCGAGACGGAGTACCGTCCTGTCATGTGCCGGAGTATCAAGACCCTTCGTGAGCCCTACGCCAGCGATGTGACCGACGACGACGTGCGAGCCGCCGCGCTCCAGTACGTCCGCAAGGTGTCGGGCTTCCGCTCCCCGTCGACGCGCAACGCCGAGGCCTTCGAGCGGGCTGTCGAGGCGGTGGCCACCGCGACCCGGACCCTGCTCGACGATCTCCAACTGAAGCACGTCTCCCGCGACTGACCTCGGACGACCGGAGACGGCGGAAGGCGGGCGGCGGCGGGGACGCCCGCCCGCCGCGACACGTACGTTCCTCCGACGGAGGCGGGGACCGCTCCGCACCGGGAAACCAGGACGACAAAGAGCCCCGGGGGACAGTACGGTTACCCCCCGAGGGGCGGCTCCTGGACGTGCTTCCTTCTTCTCATGCAAAGGGCTTTAGCGCGTCCGCTCTCCGCCCCTCCTCGCATTCTTCCGACAGGGAGCTCGGGCAGGGAGAGCACACGATGAACAGGACGGCCGAGATCCTGCTGCGGCGGCGCCGGCTCGTGCTTCCCGCCCTCCTCCCCGCCGGGGAGGCCGCGACCCCTCCGAGGCGCTACTTCCGCAAGCCGCGCGGCTCGCGGTGGATCGCCGGGCCCGGCCTCGGGCTCGGCATGCAGGTGCTGGAGACCGAGCTCCTGCAGCACGGCTTCCTGATGTCGGCCGCGCTCAGAGCCGAGTTCGGGCGGATGACGGCCACCGACCTCGGCCTGGCGGGCCGCGGGCTCCTGCACGCGCTGCGGAAGGAGGTGGGCGACCACGTCGAGCACGTGCCGCTCTTCCGCCACTTTCCCGAGAGCGTCCCCGCCGACACCGCCGAGCTCTACGTCCGCAGGGTGTTCACCGTCCTGCTGCAGGAGCCCGAGCAGCCGTGCGCGCTGTGCGGGCGAAAGGACACCGTGCAGGCGGTCTCCCCCTGCGCCCACCTGGTCTGCCACGCCTGCTGGGACGGCTCCGACTACGCGGGCTGCCCGATCTGCCACCGCAGGATCGACCCGGACGACCCCTTCCTGCGCCCGGCCGACGTCCCGGCGGCCCGGACCGCGCCCGCCGCCGCGGCCGTCACCCGCCGCTCCCTCGGCCTGCTCTCGTTCCACGACGACGTCGCCACGGCCGCCCGGGAGGTCACCGTCTCGCTGCTGGAGCGCCGCACCCCCCTGTCGGCGGTCGACCGCGAGGACGTCACCGTGCTGATCGGCGACCACCTGCCGGAGGCGGCGAGCTGGCTGCCGGAGACCATTCCGGTCCGCGAGACCAGGGCGGCCGTCCTGGCGACGCTACTGCCCCACCTCTCCCCCGCCGCCGCGCGCGACCTGCTCGACCGGCACGCGGACACGGCGACCGACGTGCTGCGCCTGCTGTACGCGCTCATGGGCGGCGACCCGGGCCTGCACACCAGGCCGCCGCGCCGTCTCTCCCTGCCCCGTCCCGTACGCCGCGTGCTGCTGGCCCGCCTCGACTCGCTGCCCCTGCGCCACCTCGCGGAGGACCTGTACCGCCACCCCGAGGCGTGGAAGCACATGGCGGAGACGCTGCACCCGCACGAGTTCCACCGGCGCCACCCCACGGTGGCGCTGGCCTTCGCGGCGCTGCGCGGCACCCCGCTCACCGGCGCGTTCGGACGGGCGATGCTGGAGGACGCGGCCGGATATCCCGACGTGCTGCGCGTGGACGGCGGGCGGTTGCGCGTGGAGACCTTCGCGAGCCGGGTGGAGGCGGCGCTGCGCGCGGGCGAGCCCGCGCTGCCGCTGCTCGCCGCGAGGCCGGGCGAGCTGGTGCGGCGACTCTTCAAGCTCCTGTCCAACGGGGAGAAGGGCGTCGCCGAGGCGACCACCGCCGCCGCGCCCCGGGTCGCGCCCGGGGTGCTGATCGCCGCCCTCGGCAGGCTCCGCACGCCGGTCGGCGGGTCGCGGGTCTTCCTTCCGCGCGGCGACACCGCGCGTGCCTGGGTGCGGCCGGACGATCGCCCCGAGCTGCCCGAGGGCGAGACCAGGCCGGTCGTCGCGGCGCTGACCGGCGAGATGCTGCGCCGCGCGGGCGCGCTGCCCCCGCTGGGGCGGGTGCTGCTGGACGAGGGGCTGGCCGACCTGGTCGCGCCCACCTCCGAGCGGTCCGCCTCCGGCTCCCTGGTCAGGATTCCTCGCGGCAGCGTGCAGCCGCTCCCCGACGGGGATCGGATCCGCCTGTTCCTGCACTGGGCCGAACCGCCGGACGAGCAGATCGACCTCGACCTGTCGGTGATCCTCTACGACACGCACTGGCAGTACGTCGGCCACTGCGACTACACCAACCTGCGCCTGGACGGGGCCGCCGCCGTGCACTCCGGTGACCTGACCTCCGCCCCCGAGCCGCTCGGAGCCTCGGAGTTCGTCGACCTCGACCTCGCCGCGCTGCGGGCCCTCGGCGGGCGCTACGCGACACCGATCGTCTTCAGCTACAACGACGTGCCGTTCGACGATCTCGTGCGCGGTTTCGCCGGGTTCATGAACCGGCCGGAGGGCCTGTTCGACCCCCGGGCGGTCGAGCAGCGTTTCGATCTGACCGGCTCCGACAAGATCCGGTCTCCTCTGGTGGCCGACCTGTGGTCACGCACGATGCGCTGGATCGATCTCGGCCAGGCCAGTGAGGGGTACGGGCACAACGCGTTGGGCTACGGCTCGCATCTGGCCAGGATGTACGCCGCGATCGAGGACTCCTGCCTGCGGGCCGGGCACGTCACCCTGTGGGAGGTGGCGTGCTGGCACGCCGCCGCCCGCGCCGGCGAGGTGCTGGTCCGCCGCCTGGACGGCTCGGTCTCCCGTTACGCGCGCCGGGCCGGCGAGGACGTCGCCGGTCTCGTCGCCAGGCTGATGGCACACGACCACGACGGACCCTGGGAGGAGCCGGTGGGCGACACGGACCTCGCCGTGCTCGTTCACGCGGACCTGGACCTGTCCGAGGGCTCCTGCCTCTACGCGCTCTACCCGTGGAGCGCGGACGCGAGCCGGGTGGAGCTGCTGGACGCCGCCGACCTGGTCGGCGCCCTGGCCCCGGAAACCTCCGGCTGATCACCGGTCCGGCCGTCCGCCGTTTCCGGCGTCCGGGGCTCCGGCTCCCCCGATTCCGGTGCCCCGGTTCCGGCGCCCCGGCCTCGGGCGACCGGCGGCGGCCGGACGCCCGGACCGGCGACCGGCCCTGCCGGGCCCGGTCGCACCGGCCCCGGTCCCGCCTCCGGGCGGTGGTCTCGCCCCTGGACGGCGGTCAGTCGCGCGTGTTCGAGGAGCGGAAGAGCCTGCTCACGAACATGACCACCACGCCCACCAGTCCGATGATCAGAGCCCACTTGAGGAGCGTGAAGAGGAAGCCCAGAACCGAGCCCAGCAGGAGGAAGCCGATCACCACGGCCGCCACGATCAGAAGAATTCGTCCCATGCACTCCACGCTAGGCCCCCGCCGGGCCCGGCGGCAGGCCGGAGCCCCGATGCCAGGGACAAGCCAGGGTTTTCCCTCATGACCACCCCGCCGTCCGAGGGCCGGAGGCGGTGGTCTTCCATGATCTGCGGGGATCGCGCCGTCGCGAGATCACGATGGGGGCGGGGTGGCGACGAGCCCGCCCTCGTAGGCCGCGATGACGAGCTGGGCCCGGTCACGGGCGTGCAGCTTGGCCAGGAGGCGGCCGATGTGGGTCTTGACCGTGCCGACGGTGAGGTGAAGGTGCTCCGCGATCTCGGAGTTGGACATCCCCCTGGCGATGAGGGTGAGCACCTCGTGCTCGCGCTGGGTGATGACGCCGAGGTCTCGCCGGGCCGGGGCGGGATGCGGGCGTAGCAGGAAGTCGGCGATGAGCCGACGGGTGACGGTGGGCGCGAGCAGCGCCTCGCCGGAGGCGACGACGCGGATGGCGGCCAGGAGCTCGGTCGCCGTCGCGCTCTTGACGAGGAATCCGCTGGCGCCGGCCCTGAGCGACGCGTACACGTACTCGTCCTGGTCGAACGTGGTGAGGATCAGGACACGGATGCCGGCACCGGCCGGGTCCCCGCAGATACGCCTGGTCGCCTCGATCCCGTCCATGTCCGGCATCCGTACGTCCATGAGGACGACGTCCGGTCGCCGTCGGTGGGCCAGGAGCACGGCTTCGGCGCCGGTGCCCGCCTCGCCCACGGTGACCATCCCCGGTGCGGTGTCGATGAGGACCTTGAGGCTGTCGCGTAACAGGACCTGGTCCTCGGCGAGCAGGACCCGGACGGGCGGGGGCTCGTGCGGGGACCGGTCGGGCGGGGCTGCGTCGCCGGTCATGTCGTCGCCGGTCATGACACGGTGCCGCTCGGGTCGTAGGGCAGTCGGGCCGCCACGCGAAAGCCTCCTTCGGGCCGGGTTTCCGCGCTGAACGTGCCTCCGTACATCTTGGCCCGTTCGCGCATGCCGATCAGGCCGTGTCCGCCGTGTCCGCCGTGTCCGCCGTGGTCACCGTGGTCGCCCTGGCCCGCTCGCGGCGGCCGGCCGTGGCGGGGACCGTCGTCGACGACCTCGATCACGGCCACCCGCCCGTCGACGTCCACGGCGACCGAGCAACGGGTGGGCCCCGCGTGGGTGACGACGTTGGTCAGTGCCTGCTGCACGATCCGGTACACCGACATCGCGACCGCCGGAGGTGGCGCGGCCTCCTCGCGAACGGTCAGGTCCACCTCAACTCCGGCCGAGCGGGCGTCGGCGGCCAGCTTGGGCAGGCCCGCCATGCCGGGGACGGGCAGGATGGCCTCCTGCAGATCGCCGTCGGACCGCAGAAGGCCGAGCACCCGGTGGATCTCGGCGAGCGTGCTTCGGCTGGTCTGCTCGATGACGGCCAGCGCGGCGCGCACCTCCTGAGGGCGGGCGTCGGCGACATGGTTGGCCACGGTGGCCTTGACGGCGATCAGGCTCATGCTGTGGCCGATCACATCGTGCAGTTCCCGGGCGATGCGCCTGCGCTCGTCGGTCACCGCGGCCTCGGCGAGGCGAGCGGCCGTGTCCCGCTTCCAGCGCACGACCGTCCCGAGGGTCCATCCGACGGTCAGCAGCACACAGGTCACACCGATCTCGATCGGCCAGTACGGCGGCAGCTCGCTCTTCCACCCTGTGAGCACGAGCCCGGGGAACACCTGGGCGTAGAAGACCAGGATCGCGGCCACCGCGGCGGACGCGCACGTCACCAGGCCCGCCGCCGACCATCCGACCGGGACGACGGTGGCCACCAGGTACAGCACGAGCACGGTCGGCACGAACGACAGCCAGATCATGCCCGCCGCGACGGCACCGGCCATGGTGGCCAGCGCGCCCGAGGCGCACGCCACACCGAGCATGGCCCGCGGCCGGCGTCTCCGGACCGCGACCGGGAGGCTCACGACGGCCGCCACCGGCCAGGCAGACCAGAGTGGCCACCACGACGACGGCCCCGGCGGATCGACGATGGCGTACCCGATGGTCAGCGCCAGGACGACCGCCGCCACCGCGTCGAGGACGCCCCTTCCACCGAACCGCCGCCACGTCCGATCCATGAGGAGAAGTTATCGCCTCACCAGATCACCCGGCGTCTGCCCAGGGTAGGACATTCGCCTCTGTCCTGGGTCGTACCGCCGGCTCACGCGGCCACACAAGATGCGACCCGGCCGGACGCCGGTTCGGCCGGCCACGGCGGATTCTGTTGGTCCCCGGTGCCAGGATCTTCCCGATCTGCCGGCCGAAGAGAATCGGACCCCCTGTGAGCGACGACGACTGGACCGACGACGACGCGTTCTGCGTGACCTTCGAAGGGGACGTGCCTTCCGGAAAGGGGCATGCTTTCCGGAAAGCCGGGCTCCGTTCCCGTCCGGGGCCGGGAACGGAGCCTCAGGAGCCTCGAATCAGCGGAGGGCGAAGCGCCCGCCGACGACCGGGAGGGTGACCGAGCTGGATCCCGGGTCGACCGAGACACCGGTGCCCGGGGGCAGGCGCAGGGTGAAGTCGCGGTCGGTGGAGACGAGCACGACGCCGATCCGGTGGCCGGCCTTGACGACGTAGTCGTTCGGCTGGAGGTCGAAGCGGAAGTCGTAGAAGCGGCCCTCGCGCAGGAGCTCGGTCTTCGAGGCCGAGTCGCGGTTGCGGACGTCGAGCCAGCCCCTTGTGATGATCTTGTAGGGGGCGGTCACCGTGGTGTGCTCGGCCAGCCGGGCGCAGCCGGTGTCGCCGGGCACGCCCTGGCCGTAGCAGACCTGGGTGTCGCCGTAGACGACGTCGCCGTACGCGCGGGCGTCGGTGCCGTAGTCGACGAGCAGCGCCGTCAGGTACGGCGAGCGCCCGCCCTTGAACGCGGCGCGCACCTCGACCTGGGGGGTGCCGGACAGGCGCGCGTCGCGGGCCAGCGGAGCCGACAGGTAGGCCAGGCGGTTGGGGTCCGTGGCCTCGGCGTTCTCGGCGAGCTGCTCGGCGGTGCGGGCGCTCTGGTCGACGAAGGACTCGACGGTGTGGCGGCCCCGGGGGCGGTCGGTGCCCAGGGTGCCGTTGCGGCCGTCCTTGCCGGCGGTCAGGTGGAGCCGCGCGTCACGGGTGCCGGGCAGCGGCCACGAGGCGTGCTGGGCCCACTGTCCCGGGCCCGACTCCACGTCGGCCTGCGGCTCGTCCATGATGCCGTTGCGCAGGCCGTACAGGTGGAAGTCGAACCAGCGGTGGAGCTGGCGCAGCCACTCGGCGTTGCGCCCGGCGAAGGAGAACGGGTTGAAGTGCGCGCCCTGGTGGAGCCAGATCTTGCGGGGCACGTTCCGCTTCGCGAGGGCGTCCCACCACTGGACGGCCTGCTTGGTCTTGACGTTCCAGTCGTTGAGGCCGTGCACCAGGAAGACCGCGGCGCGGACCTTGTTCACGTCGTTGAGGTAGTTGCGCTGATCCCAGAAGTCGGAGTAGTCGCCGGTGACCCGGTCCTGGTCCTTCTCGATCCGGTCCATCAGCGCGCCGCAGGCCTGCGTGGCGTTCTCGCGGGTCAGGACGTAGCGGGCGAGCACGTCGGCGTCCTCACCCTGGTAGCCGCCGGGCGCCAGCACGCCGCCGTTGGCGCGGTAGTAGTCGTACCAGGAGGAGATGGCCGCGATCGGCACGATCGCCTTGAGTCCCTTGACCCCGGTCGCGGCGACGGCGTTGGGCAGCGTGCCGTTGTAGGAGACGCCGATCATGCCGACGTTCCCGGTGGACCAGTCGGCCCTGATCTCGTTCCCTGCCGCGTCGAACCCCCGGGCCCGGCCGTTGAGCCAGTCGATCGCGGCCTTGGGGCCCGCGGTCTCGTTGTCCAGGCCGGTCGTGGGGCAGCCGGTCGCCCGTCCCGAGCCGAGGTTCTCCACCAGCGCGATCGCGTAGCCGCGCGGCACGAAGTAGTTGTCGTAGTAGCCGCGGAAGGGCGGCGCGGCCGCGCGGTTCACGTCGGAGCCGTCGACCCCGAACATCTCGTCGCGCAGGTCGTTGAACTTGTTGCGCCGGTACTCCATGCCCGCGGGGTCGGAGCCGTCGAGGTCGACGACGTGGTTGGGCACGTCGTTGCCGCCCGCGTAGTAGGGGCTGGCCTCCATTACGACCGGGACCTTCAGTCCCGACGCGGTCTCCTTGGGGCGCATGATGTCGACGGCGACCCGGTCGGGGCGGCCGTCGGCGTCGCTGTCGACCCCGGCGACCTCGACGAACACGGTCTCGGTGAGCGCGTCGGCGCGCGAGTAGATCGGCTGGGTCTCGCCGTTCTCGATCGGGGGGGCCGCGGATCGCGCGGCGGCGGCGGGCAACGCGCCGGTGGGCAGCACACCGGCGGGAAGCGCGGCGGCCGGCAGGACGCCGCTTGGCAGGGTGACCGCCAGTGCGACGATGACCGTCTTCCATCTGTTCATCGAGGAAAGCTCCCAGAGGGTCGCTGAAAAAACTGACAACTCCGGTCAATCTCCTGCGAAGCAATCTTGACCTGCAAGATCGAAGATATAACGAATAAGCGGCTATCTCGCGTTACGCGCGAGTTCCAGCGCGTATTCGGGGAACCAGTCGCCGGCGCGGGGCTCTCCCCGGTGGCATTCGCCGTCCGACTCGCCGGGGCGCTTGATCCACAGGAAGGCGTCGATCCGCTCGTGGCCGGTCTTGGTGGTCGGCTCCGTGCCGAGCGCGCGGCCCTTGGGGTTGCACCACGCGTCGTCGCCCTGCGCGTCGCGGACGGGGCCGTTGCCGTTGCGGGAGGTGTCGATGACGTAGTGGGCCCCGCCGACCGCGTCCGAGAGCCGTTCGGCGACGGCGACGCTCTCCTCGACGGTGAAGAAGTTGCTGACGTTGAAGGCGAAGCCGTCGGCCTTGGGCACCCCGGCCCTGCGCATGGGCTCGGCCCACTCGCCCGGGTCCTTGATCCAGCCGGCGTTCCCCGCGTCGACGTAGACCTTGGTGGCGGGCTGCTTCTTCAGCGTCTCCACCGCGCCGCGGAGCAGGTCGAGGCGCTCACCGGCCTGGCCGCCCTGGGTGCAGTTGTCCAGGATGTGGGCGAGCGCGTCGGGCTCGACGACGACCAGGGCGGGCCGGTCGCCGATGCCCTCGGCGAACCGGCCGATCCAGGAGCGGTACTCCTGCGCGCCGGCGGCGCCGCCCGCGGAGAACTGCCCGCAGTCGCGGTTGGGGATGTGGTACGCCACCAGGACCGGGATGCGGCCTGCCTGCCGGGCCCTGGTGGTGATGTCGGCGACCCTGTCCCTCGGATCCTGGTCACCGATCCAGATCGCGTTGGGCCGGTCGGCGATCCTGCGGATCAGCCCGGCCTCCTCGGTCCTGCCCTCCCCCTCGAGCTTGCGGACCTCCTGGGCGGCGGCGCCGTCGGGGTCGACGTAGAAACCGCTCGCGTCCTTGGAAGCGGCGCT
Source organism: Streptosporangium sp. H16 (assembly GCF_051918855.1). Lineage (NCBI taxonomy): Bacteria > Bacillati > Actinomycetota > Actinomycetes > Streptosporangiales > Streptosporangiaceae > Streptosporangium > Streptosporangium sp. H16. Next base: position 399,523 of record NZ_JBPXMD010000004.1, on the reverse strand, counting down.
CCCCGGGGCGGCGCTCCCTGGGGCGGCGCTCCCCGAGCCGGCGGGCGGCGCGGGGTCACCGGTGCAGGCCGCCGTCGCGAGAGTGAGAGCCAGCGCGGCTGCGAGGCCGTACCTGTTCATCGAGTACCTCCGGCGTGGGGACCCCGGGCCTGGCCCTGGGGAGCGGAAATGGGAGGGCTGGGGGTGGGGGTGGAAGGGCGGCGTACGCCGCGGGAGGCCGAGGGGGACGTGTCGGCCTCTCCCCGGACGTGGACCCAGCGGGCCGGGGACGGTGTTCCCCGTGCGGTGACCCCGAACAGCATGTACCACCCCGGGGGCACCAGGGCCGGATTGGAGGGGATCTCGGCGACGATCCCGGTCTTCACCCGGGTGAAGTCCAGCCTGATCGAGCGCTGCTCCACGTCGGTGACGTGGGTGACGGCGCTTGGGCGCATCAGCCGTACCTGGTGGATGCGTGCGGCGTCGGGGGTCTGGAACCCGGCCCTGCGGCCCAGGAACACGCTCTCGCGCCCGCCGGTGAACACCGGCGCCTTCTCGCCGTTGTGCAGGTAGGTCGGCGTGTAGATCTCGATGCGCTGGTCGAAGGTGCCCGGGAGCGAGCCCGCCTTGTCGCCGAAGAGCGGGTCGGAGCCCATGCCGAGCACCCGGCCGTCGGGCAGCAGGAGGCCCTCGGCGTGGTAGTTGCGGCCGACCGCGGGCGCCGCGGCCTCGTGGAAGCTGTTGCTCTCCGGGCGGTAGACCTCCGCGCGCAGGACGTCGCTGGCGCCGCGCCCCCGGTAGTCGCTGGAGCCGTTGAAGGAGAAGACGGTGTCGTCGGGCAGCAGCACGGCGTTGGGGTAGCGCACCGGGTCGGACAGGTCGGGACCCCTGACGTAGCGCGGGCTGGCCTCGGTGAGGTCGACGATGGCGGTCCTGGCGGTGGCGTTGGGCAGGCCCGGCTGGCGTTCCCCGACCGGTCCTCCGCCCATCACCATGACCCGCTGGTCCTGCGCGGGCGGCAGCAGCACGGAGGCGCCGGTCTCGTTCAGCTCCGGCTCGGGCAGCCCGGGTACGGGGGTGAACGCCTCCATCTCGTCGGGTGCCACGCCACCGACGCCGCCCGGGGCCTTCACCAGCCGGTCGGTGTCGCGGCGGTAGTCCCAGATGCCGGGGGGACGCAGCGCGAGCTGGCCGGGGCCGTACCCGGCGCTCATGCCGGAGAAGAAGAGGGTGCCGTCCTCCAGCAGGAACAGCGCGGGGTAGGTGGGGAAGAACCGCTTGGGACCCGGCCGCCAGGTCTTGGTCTCAGGGTTGTAGATCTCGTTGTCCCTGGTGATCTGCCCCACGACGTCGAGTCCCGAGACGGTCATCACCCTGCCGTCGGGCAGGTTCGTCATGGTCGGATACCAGCGCCCCTCGGCCATGTCCTGGACCTTGATGTAGCGCTCGGTGACGGGGTCGAACTCGTAGGCGTCCCTGATGCCCTGGAAGTCCTGCTTGTCCAGCGTCATGCTGCCGCCCATGGCGTACAGGTTGCGCTTCTCCCGGCCCCTGAGTCCCTGGATCTCGTAATTGACGGAGCCGGCCGGCGCGGTGAGCAGGCCCGCCGCGCCCTCGGTGACGGCCTCGGCGAAGACCTTGGTCTGGCTGGGCCGGATCCGCACCTTCCCCGGCACGCCGGTCTCGACCTTCCGCGCGGGCGGCACGCTGACGTGGGCGAGGGTGCGGTACACCTGCCCGCCGGGGGCGGTCAGCAGCGTGCCGGGGTGGAACTCCCTGGGCTCGGCGTCGGGGTCCTCGTTCTTGATGGTGAGGGCGCCCGCGGCCCGCTTGACCTTGGCCTTCAGCACCTCGAAGCGGCCCGTGCCGCCCGCGATGAGGAGCTTGCCGTCGGGCAGCACCGAGTGTCCGGCGCAGAAGAAGTCGACGGGCGTGTCGACGAGCTTGAACTCGTCCGGCCTGCCCGGCTTCGCCGGGTCCCACAGCACGGTCTTGAACGTGCCCTTGTCGAAGTTGGCGGCGTTGTTGCCGGAGCCGGCGACGATGAGCACCTTGCCGGTGTGCAGCAGTGCGGCGTGGATGGCGTTGACCTTGAACTTCTCCGGGACGTCGAGGAAGGTCCAGTGGCCGTGAGTGGCCTTGTAGTCGTCGCGGTTGATGCTGTAGTCGTGCCACTGCTCGGTGGCGAATCCCGCGACGGCGGGCAGGTTGATCGCGAGGATGGCGGTCACCACCGCCGCCCCGACCAAGTGCTTGCGCAGGCGGCTCACGAACCGTCACCGGCCGCTCGCGGGGCCGCCTTGAGCGCCCGGAGGTTCCAGGCCCAGGTCGTGAGCGGTCCGAGGCAGATGACCAGGGCGAGGATCCCCCACAGGGTCATGACCAGGTGGATGTGGCCGGTCCAGAAGATGGTCAGCAGCAGGCCTCCGCCGAAGATCGCCGCCCACCACAGGTGGATGCGGAACGTGGCGACCTGGTCGGGACTGGCCGAGTCGCCCTTGGGGGTGACCACGAACTTGCTGGGCCTGCGCAGCGCGGCGCCGATGAGCGAGGTGACGTAGATGGGCGCCGACAGCGCCGACATGACCATCCCGGCCACCCCCGAGGAGCCCTCCGGCTCGTGCGGGCTGACGTTGTGCCGCCGGTTCCAGGTGTAGAGCATGACCTGCAGCAGCGCCGCGTCGCCGTACAGCATGAGCCACACGTCCATCGGCACGGTCACGCCCGAGCCCCCGACGGCCATGAACAGGGTGGCGCTGAGCCCGGCCAGCAGCCAGTTGAGCGCGGACATCGGGTAGAAGGTCACCATCAGGGTGTAGTTGAAGAACCGTCCCGGCGAGAGCTTCGGCGCGGCCCTCCAGAACTGGGTGAGCAGCGTCTCGTAGGTGCCCCGGCTCCAGCGCAGCTGCTGGGTGAAGAAGTCGGTCCACGACGACGGCCCCTCCCCCACGGCCAGCACGTCGGGGGTGTAGACCGACATCCAGCGCTGCCCGGTCTCCGGGTCGCGGGAGCGGTGGAACTCGATGCCGGTGGCCATGTCCTCGGTGATCGAGTCGTACAGGCCGCCGATCTGCTTGAGCGCGCGGATGCGTACGGCGTTGTTGGTGCCGACGAACATCGGCGCGCCGTACAGGTTGCCCGCGCGCTGGATCAGCGAGTGGAACAGGAACTGCTGGCTCTCGGCGGCCTTGGTGACCCCGGCGTCGTAGTTGCCGTAGACCTGGGGGCCGACGACGAAGGCCACCCGCGGGTCGCGGAAGTAGCCGAGCATGCGCTCGCAGAACTCCGGGAGCGGCACGTGGTCGGTGTCGACCGAGACGAAGAAGTCGTAGTCGTCGCCGTGCGCGTCCAGCCAGCTGTTGTAGTTGCCGTGCTTGGTCTTGGCCCGGAAAGCGCCCTTGGGCCGGTTCCACTCGGGTACGCCCTTGCGGGTGAAGTGGTGGGCGCCCAGCCAGTCGCAGAGCTCGTGGATGTCGGGGTCGTCACCCTCGTCCAGCAGCCAGACGTCGAGCACGCCGTCGTGGCGGATCTTCAGTGCGGCGGCCAGGGTCTCCCTGACCATCTCCAGCGGCTCCTTGCCGGGTACGCAGGTGGTGATGAAGGCCACCCGGGTGCCGGGCTCGGGCGCGACCGGGACCGGGTCCCTGGCCGCCAGCATGGCGTGCACGTTGGACACCACGCTGACCAGCCGGAAGACCTCGATGAGGGCGATCGCGACGAGCATGATCCGGTCGGCCACCGGCAGGTACCACGGGATCGTGCCGTAGGGGTCGGGCCGGACGGTCCAGTGCTCGGGCAGCAGCAGCCAGACCATGAGGGTGAACTCCACGAGAAGCGCCGCGACCATCAGCAGCACCGCCCGCACCCGGTGTGGCTCGGTGGCCAGCAGGGAGCGGTAGCTCACGCGGTAGGGCACCCCGGGGTCCGGTTCGGTCACGGGCCCGGCGAGCCTGCTGAACCTCTCGTAGTCGTAGGGAGCGATTTGCGCGGCGTCGGCGGGGGCGCTCATCGTTGCGGCGACCTCGGAGCACGCGAAAGCAAGCCCAGCACTGTTCCCCCAGGTAGATCGCATAGGCCGCTCCTCGTCAAGGCGAGGTCACCTGCGGCCCGCGTGGTGATAAATCGTCACACATCATATTCGGATCAGTAAGCAAGATCTCCCCAACCCGGGGATGTGCGGAACATTTCACACGGCTTTCTAGTTTAAGATTCAACAACCGAGGTGAGAGGACCACCAGGCATGACCGTCGACATCCGCAGGGCCGGCGAACGCCCCGCCACCAAGATCCAATGGCTGGACTCGAAGCACTCCTTCTCCTTCGGCCGCCATCAGGACCCGAACAACACCCACCACGGCGTGCTGCTCGTCAACAACGACGACATCGTCAAGCCCGGCACCGGCTTCGACACCCACCCCCACCAGGACATGGAGATCGTCACCTGGGTGCTGCGCGGCTCCCTCGTCCACCAGGACTCCGAGGGCCACTCCGGGGTGATCTATCCGGGACTGGCCCAGCGGATGAGCGCGGGGACGGGCATCCTCCATTCGGAGAAGAACGACTCATGGCGGCTGCAGGGTGAGCGGCATACCGATCCGGTCCACTTCGTCCAGATGTGGGTGGTGCCCGACGAGGGCGGGCTCACCCCCGGCTACGAGCAGCTGGAGATCGACGCCGAACTGCTCGGCGGCGCCCTGGTCCCGGTCGCCTCGGGCATGGCCAGGGACGCGGGCCGCAGCGCCATCCGCATCAACAACAAATACGCCGCGCTGCACGTGGCCAGGCTCCAGCCGGGCCAGAGCGTGGAACTGCCCGAGGCACCGTTCCTGCACCTGTTCGTCCCCCGAGGCGCCGTCGACCTGGAGGGTGCCGGGCACCTCTCCGAGGGCGACGCCGTCCGCTTCACCGCCACCGGCGGCCAGCGCGTCACCGCGATCACCCCGGCCGAGATCCTGCTCTGGGAGATGCACGCGACCCTCGCCGCCTGACGGCGGGACGGGGCGGCCCCGGCGCGAAAACCCGTACCCGCGCCGGGCGCGGGCCTGGCAGGCTGTGCGGATGGAGGTACGGTACGTCCCGGATCACTCGATACTGTCGGTGGTGATCGGCTCGCGGGCATACGGGCTGGAGACAGAGGAGTCGGACGTCGACCGGCGCGGGGTCTTCGTGGCGCCGACCCGGCTGTTCTGGCGGCTGGCCAAGCCGCCCACCCACGTCGACGGGCCACTGCCCGAGCAGTTCTCGTGGGAGGTCGAGCGGTTCTGCGGTCTCGCGCTGGAGGCCAACCCGACGGTCCTGGAGTGCCTGTGGTCGCCGATCGTCGAGCAGGCCACCGCGGCGGGTGAGGAACTGCTCGCCCTCCGGGACGCCTTCGTGTCCGAGCGCGCCAACCAGACCTTCGCCGGATACGCCAACGCCCAGTTCCGCCGCCTGGACCCCGCGCGTCCCAAGTGGAAGCAGGCCATGCACATGATCCGTCTGCTGCTCAGCGGCCTGCACCTGGCCCGCCACGGCGAGCCCCTGGTCCGGATGGACGCCCACCGCGACCGGTTGCTCGCCGTACGGCGGGGAGAGCTCTCCTGGGCCGAGGTCGACCGCTGGCGCTCGGAGCTGGTGGCGAGGTTCGGCGGTGCGAACGTGCTGCCCGCCGAGCCCGACCGGCGGCGCGTGGAGGAATACCTGGCGCGCACCAGGGAGGCGGCGCTGTGACCGTCACCCTGCCCTCCTGGCTGGCCGAGATCCCCGCCGGGCAGGCGCACCCGGCCGCCTTCGCCACGGTCAGCGGGGCGCACCTGTACGGCTTCCCCTCGGCCGACTCCGACGTCGACCTGCGCGGCGCGCACCTGCTGCCGCTGGAGGAGGTCGTCGGCCTGCGGACGGGCGAGGAGACCCTCACCCGGTCCTGGGTCCGCGACGGCGTCGAGGTGGACCTGGTCACCCACGACCTGGCCAAATTCTGCCGCCTGCTGCTGCGCCGCAACGGCTACGTGCTGGAGCAGCTGCTCTCTCCGCTGGTGGTGGCCACCTCGCCGGTCCACCAGGAGATGGTCGCCGTCGCCCCCGGCTGTGTCACCCGCCACCACGCCCACCACTACCTGGGCTTCGCCCGCACCCAGTGGCGGCTGTTCGAGCGCTCCGGCGAGCTCAAGCCCCTGCTCTACACCTTCCGCGTGCTGCTCACCGGCATCCACCTGATGCGCAGCGGCGAGCTGGAGGCCGACCTCACCCGGCTCTCCGGCGGCCCGCCGTATCTCGGCGACCTGGTGGCGGCCAAGCGCTCCGCCGAGCATGGCTCGCTGCCGCCGGACGCACCGGGGCCGGAGCGGCTGGCGGGCGACGTCGCCCAGCTGACCGGGAGGCTGGAGGAGGCCCGGGACTCCTCCCGTCTTCCCGACACCGCGCCGTCGGCGGACGCGGTGCACGACCTCGTCGTCCGGACCCGCCTGTCGACGAGGACCGCCGGGACCTGAGACGCCGTACCGGGGTCCCGTACCGGAGTCAGAGCCTGGGGTCGGAGCCCAGGGGCGGGTAGGCGGGCACCGGCGCCGGCACGTGCCGGGGCCGGCGGGACGTCTCGCCGCCGGGCAGCGTCTCCCACCAGCTCTCCAGCATGGGCACGTCGACGGTGTCGACGCGCTCGCCCGGGCGGGGAACGACGATGCGGACGTCGCGGGCCTTGGCCTCGCGCCACAGGCGGTCGATCGGCTCGGCCCACGGGTGGGTGGCGAGGGCGAAGGTCGCCCAGTGGACCGGGAGAAGCAGCCTGCCGCCCAGGTCGAAGTGGGCGTTGACCGCCTCCTCGGGGTCCATGTGGATGTCGGGCCAGGCTGCGTTGTAGGCGCCGATCGGCATGAGCGTGAGGTCGAACGGGCCGTGCGCGGCGCCGATCCCCGCGTAACCGTCGAAGTATCCGGAGTCGCCCGCGTAGAAGACCTTCTTCTCTCCGGCCGCGATCACCCAGGAGCCCCACAGGGTGACGTTCCGGTTGAAGGTGCGACCTGAGAAGTGGCGGGCGGCGGTCGCGACGAACCGCAGGCCCGCGACGGTCGCCTCCTCGTCCCAGTCGAGCTCGATGATCCGGGAGGCGGGCACGCCCCACCGCTCCAGGTGGGCGCCGATGCCCAGCGGCACCAGGAACGGGGCGGTCTGCAGCGCGGTGAGCCCGCGGACCGTCGCGCGGTCGAGGTGGTCGTAGTGGTCGTGCGAGATCACGATCGCGTCCAGCGGCGGAAGGCCCGCCAGCGGCCCCGGCACCGGGTGCAGGCGCCGCGGGCCGACCAGCTGGGAGGGCGAGGCGCGCCTGCTCCATATCGGGTCGACGAGCACGCGGCGGCCCTCGATCTCCAGCAACGCGGTGGCGTGGCCGTACCAGATGACGCTCAGCCCCGCCGGGGACGGCCCGCCGGACGGTGAGGTCACCACGGGGATCGCGGCGGCCGGGCGGCGCTCCTCGCGGTTGCGGAACATGTTCCAGGCGATCTCCCGCGCGCTCTGCGGGGAGGGCACGAAACCGCCGGGCATGGAGTTGCGGAAGACGCCGTCGTGGAAGCGCGGCGAGCGGCGCATCCGCTCCAGCCGCTCCCCCTTGGCCTCGCCCCCGAGTTCCGCGGGGATGTCCTTCAACGCCCACCCGGCGGCGGCCAGCGCCAGCCCGCCCGCGAGGAGACGCCCGATCGACCTGCTGCCCGCCATGCGGCTCACGCTCCTGAGAATCGTCCGTTCCTGCAGAACGATCCCGGCTCCCTTGGTGTTCCCATTACGCTCTGGGCGGGACAGGCCGCCCTAAGACGACACGCGGGGACGCGAGGGGCGTCACGGGGCGAGATGCCGCTCGACGGTGGCGACCTTGGTCTCCAGACGGCCGCCCTCCCCCTCGCGGATGTCCGCCTTGAGGACGAGGCTGACCCGCCCGGCGCGAGCCTCGACCGCCGCGACGGCGTCCTTGACGACGGTCATGACCTCGTCCCAGGTCTCGCCCTCGACGGTGGTGAACATGGCGTCGGTCCGGTTGGGCAGGCCGGAGGCGCGGACGACGCGCACGGCCTCGGAGACGAGCTCGCCGACGTCCTCCCCCGCTCCGATCGGGGTCACGCTGAACGCCACGAGCACCGACATGTCTCACCCTTTCCCCGGCTTTCCCCGGCTTCCCGCGCCGCTCCCCACGCACCCTAGTTTCCGGCCCGACCGGCGGGCAATCCGGCGGGGGTGGCGGTGGCGCGGTCTCCGAGGCGGGCGGTGCCGGCGCGGGTGACCCGCATGATCACGCCGAACTTGTTCCCGTGCTCGCCGATCAGCCACTTCTGCAGCTCGGGCCAGCGCTCGCGTCCCTCGGGGTCCCAGCTGGGCACGACGCACCTGACGCAGGGTCCCGCGTGGTCGCCGGTGACGGTGAGTTCCGTCTCCCCCGCGGTGACCGTGGTGCCGGGCGCCCAGTTCTCCTCGTCGAACGCGGGCGCGTCGGTCTCGAGGTGCAGGTTGGGCCGGAACCTCAGCAGGTCCACCGGCCTGCCGAGCTCCTCGCCCAGGGCCGCCAGGGACGCCTCGAAGGTGACCAGCACGGTCGGGCCCCGGTCCTGCTGCCCGTCGGCGGCGCGCAGGCTCAGCGGCGTGCCCAGCGACCGCGCCAGCGCGTCCGTCAGGCCGGGGGCGTCCCAGTCCCACGTGGCGCCGTCCGGTCCGGTCAGTGTCGGCGCGTCACCGTTCCACCGGGAGCCGCTCCCGGGAGAGCCGTAGGCGGCGCGCCAGTGCAGCATCTCCGCCCGCCGCCGTACGGTCAGCACCTTGCCCGCGCGGTTCTCCCCTTCGCCGAGGAGCGCGTAGGCCCGGTCGCCGGCCAGTCCCCGATCGTCGAAGCGCGCATCCTGGAGCTCCTCGCCCCGCAGCGACTTCACCGGCCACCGAAGAATCCGATGAACAGTACCGAAATATGACGTCATACTATAAAAGTAGCGATCATGGAGTTATGAAGGTACAAATGCCGCACACTGTCACGGAGGCCGAGGCCATCCAGGACGAGCTCAGGGCACTGCTCGACCTGACCGGTCCCGGACCCCGCCGCCCCTCCAGGATCGCCGGAGTGGACGTCGCCTACGACAGGGACCGGCTGGCCGCGGCGGTGACCGTCCTGGACGGGACGACGCTGGAGATCGTCGAAGAGGTCGCCGTGGCCGGGAGGGTGACCTTCGACTACGTCCCCGGGCTGCTCGCCTTCCGCGAGGTCCCCGCGCTGCTGGACGCCCTCGAGCGCCTGTCCGCGCCCCCCGACCTGGTCGTCTGCGACGGATACGGCCTGGCGCACCCCCGCCGCTTCGGCCTGGCCTGCCACCTCGGCGTGCTCACCGGCCTGCCCACGATCGGGGTCGGCAAGACCGCCTTCGTCGGCACCTACCCCGAGCCCGCGCCCGGGCGGGGCGCCTGGACCGACCTGACGCTGGACGGCGACGTCGTCGGCCGCGTGCTGCGCACCAGGGACGGGGTCAAACCCGTCTTCGTCTCCACCGGTCACCGCGTCGACCTCGACACCGCCTGCCACAACGTGCTGAACCTGACGCCCCGCTACCGCCTACCCGAGACCACCCGCACCGCCGACCGCCTCTCGCGACGGTTTCTGACCGAGAACTGTCGTACGGACCTGGTTGGATCCGCTCAGCACGACAGGATGGGATAAAAGTGGGCGAAGACGAGTGGGCCGAGGACGTCGACGCGTGGCGCGACACCAACCTGGCGCAGATCCGCCAGCGGCTGGCGAACGGGTTCGACCCCGGCGGGCGGCTGCCGTGGCTGCGCACGACCCCCCTGCACCAGGCCGCCCAGGAGGGCGCCACGCAGGTGATCGAGCTGCTGCTCGCCTCGGGCGCGGAGGTCGATCCCGTCGACGCCGACGGCGCCACCCCGCTGTGGGAGGCCGTTCGCCACGGCTGGGACGACGCCGTACGGATCCTGCTCGCCGCGGGCGCCGACCCCTGGCGGCCGTGCATCGCGGGCCGCTCCCCCGGCGTCCAGGCCCTCTTCACCGAGATGGCCGGCCTGTTCGCCCACCTGCCGGGAGCTCCCAGCGTGAGCCCCAGGTTCCGCGAACTCCAGGACACCGTCGACGCGATGATGTTCTCGTACGAGGACTACAGCGAGGAGCTGTGCGTGGCCTTCGTCGGCGAGGTGGCCGAGGACGAGGTCATCCGCCGCCTGGGCGCCGCGCCGGAGGCGTGCCCGCCGATGGAGACCGGTGAGCTGTGGGGTGCGGAGCAGTCCTCCCCGGTGGAGGTGCTGCGCGTGGCCAGCCCGCCGGGGGGAGGGGTGGTGCTCTTCCAGTCCGGCGGCATCCTGCCGGTGCGCGACGGGGTCGGCAGGGCGGTCACCTCGGGCGGCGGGGTGCTGGCCGGGGCGTTCCCGTCCACCAGCCCGTCGGTCGACATCTGGCGGGACGGGATTCCCGCGGGACGGCCCTCGGTCCACGAGCAGCTCTCCGACGACAGCATGGTCGAGCTGTGGATGTGCCGCTTCGGCGACTGCGGCGCCCACCCCTCCACCGCGACCGAACGCACCCTGGGCCTGATGACGCTGCTGACCTCCACCTACATCACCGAGGAGTGGCTGTGGAGCGCTCCGATGAGGCTGGTCCCGGTCATGCTGCGGTGACGAGCCGGCGGGAGTCCGGAATGGGTAGAGTCGCACGACGATGAGAAAGCACACGATCACCGCGCTGTGGGAAGAGATACCCGACGATGCCGACGACCTCGCCGTGGTGCGCGGCGGGTTCCGGGTCTATCTGTGCATGTGCGGCAGGCAGCTGGCCGACCGGGCGGCGGCGGAGTCGCACGCGTCGGAGACCAACCAGTGCACCACCTGCCTGGGCACCACCGTCGAGGACATCGTGCCCGGCTTCTCCCAGCCGTGCACCGCCTGCGCCGGAACCGGCCGGCGCAGGGCTCAGCTGACCTGGCAGCTCGCCCACGTCGAGGCCGAGTCCGTGATCACTGTTGAGTTCGTCCGCGGGCTGATCGCCGGTTTCACCGAGCCGTTCCGGCTCTCCGAGGTGGCCGACCTGGTCCGCGAGACCCTCCACCTGCCGGTGGGCCGCCTGCCGGTCGGCCCGCGCGTCCGCGACATCCTGCGAGGCCTGGAGGCGGCGGGCGAGCTCGTGCTGATCTCCGCCCCCGACGAGCTGCTCCGCGGTACCTCGGTCATGCTCTACCGCGACCCCTACTGGGAACACGCCACCGGCTGAGCGTCCGGAGGCCGTTCGACCTGACCGGCGCCGGTTTCAGAAGGAGAAGAGGCTGAGGATCGCCAGCAGGGCGTGCTCCGCTCCGCTGCCGAAGCAGGCGGCGAGCGCATAGCCGATGGCGGCCTCCTCCGGGCTCGGCGAGGCGACCCACTCGGCCCTGACCTCGCCGTCGGCGAGCGTGGTGAACTCCCCGAGGCCGTGCTCACCGCGGAAAAGGCCGCTGGACACCTCGGAGGTGGGAATCAGGGTGTAGGTGGTTCCCGCGTGTTCCACCTCGGCCCGGTAGGAGTGGCGCGTGACGCGCCCCGGCCCGGGGCGTAGCGGGACGGGAGCGCCGTCGAGGGTCATGGTCAGCTGGTCGGGGCCGCGGGTGCCGATGGGAACGTGCCGCTGCGCGACGGCTTCGGCGGATCGGCGTACGACGACCGTGGGAATCGCATCGCCCTCGACGCGCATGGTGCCGGCGTCTCGATCCAGCGTGAGCGTCAGCTCTCCCACGACCGCGTCGGTGACGTGTGTTCCCATGCCCGCAAGTATGCAAGCCTTCCACGCGCCTTTCCGTCGAAAGGACCGCTCGGAGAAACCCGCGCCGGGCTCGCCCCCGTCCGGGATTCCGTACGGGAAGGTTCTGCCCGGCCGGACACATGTCCGGCCGGGTACATATGAGCCGCCCATGGTTCGAGAGGGCGCCCGGAGCCTGTTCCAGCCCCCGCGGGAAACAGACCCGGGCGGTCGCCGGCCTCAGGCCGCGCAGCCCGCGTACTCGTCGAGGCGCCGGAACATGGCGGCCAGCATCAGCGGGAACATCGCCACGTGGGCGATCGTCATGAGCGCCCCGCCGTCGATGAGGCCCAGCCAGAGCAGCGGGAACAGCGGCACGACGGGGACGAACATGGCGGCGCACATCTCCAGGGTGGGAGCCCAGCCGTGGCCCCGGTAGCGCATCCAGACGGCCATGCCGACGGACATGTCGAACGCCATCAGCAGGTAGGCGAGCTCGGGCTGCCGGTCGTGGGAGAAGCCGAGCCCTGCGGCGGACAGGAGCATGCCGAGAACGAACATCCCGGCGAACATCGCGATGACCATCTCGACGTAGTGCCAGGCGAAGCGGCCCCATCGGCGGCGGGCGGTCGGTGCTGTCTGTGTCATGGTCCGACTGTGCCGCCGCGCCGGTCACGCTCCCAGGAACGCGGTCGCACATGTCCGGAAACCTGGGACTCCTGTCCTTTCTGGCATAGGGTCGCCTCGTGATCGAACGCCGCGTCGCCGTCATCGGGTACGACGCGGCGGAGCTGCTCGACATCGCCTGCGTGACCACGACCCTGGAGAACGCGAACCTGCAGGGTGCCGCTCCCGCCTACCGCGTGCGCCTGGCCACCCCCGGGGGGAATCCCATCGTCTGCAGCACCGGCCTGACGCTCCAGGCCCATGAGGCGCTCGAACGGGTCATCGGGCCGCTCGACACGCTCGTCGTGTCGGGAGGCATCGGGCACGAGGCGGCGGCCGGCAACCGGTCGATCCTCGGTCACGTCCGCCGCCTGGCGCGCGAGAGCCGCCGCGTCGCGTCGGTGTGCACAGGTGCCGCCGTGCTGGCCGCCGCGGGCCTGCTCGACGGGCGGCGTGCCACCACCCACTGGCAGTCGGCGAAGGTCCTCGCCGACCGCCACCCGGAGATCTCCGTCGATCCCGCTCCGATCTTCGTACGTGACGGGAACACCTACACGGCGGCCGGGGTCACCAGCGCCCTGGACCTCACCCTCGCCCTCGTCGAGGAGGATCACGGCGCCGAGCTGGCGCGGCGAGTGGCGCGCGCCCTGGTGACCTACCTTCAGCGACCCGGCAACCAGGCGCAGATGAGCATGTTCACCGCCTCGCCCTCACCCGAGAACGGCCTGGTCAGAAAGGTCGTCGAGTACGTCACCGGGCACCTGGACGCCGACCTGACCACGGGCACGCTGGCGCGCGGCGCGGGCGTGAGCGAGCGGCATCTGACCCGGCTGTTCCTGGAACACCTCGGGCAGGCACCGGGACGGTTCGTGCGACAGGCCCGCACCGAGGCCGCCGCGCACCTCCTGACCTCGACCTCCCTGCCGATGACCGGCGTGGCGCTCCGCTGCGGGTTCGGGACGGCCGAGGCCCTGCGCCAGGCGTTCGTCGACCGCTACGGGGTCGCGCCCTCGCGATACCGGTCCACGGCGACGTCCGCCACACGGTCCTGACGCGTTCCCGACGCGGGCCGCCGTTCCTCGGGTCGCGATGGAGTGCGACGCCCCCGCACAGGTCAGCACGCCGCCAACGCGGCCCTCGCCGCCAGGTCGGAGGCCGTTCTCAAGGGACAGAACGAGAAGTTCACCCTGGCCAGGAACATCGCCGGTGCCCACGGCCTGCAGTACCTGACCTACGCGCGCGCCTACCGCGGGCTGCCGGTTCACGGCGGCGACGTGGTGGTCGCCACCGACAGAGCCGGAGAGCTCGTCGGGTCCGTGAGCTCGGGCCAGCAGGCCAGGATCACGATCGACGTCACGAGCAAGGTGGACGCCGAGGTCGCGGCCGCCACCGCCCGCGCGCAACTGCCCGTCGTGGAGACCGTGGCCGCGCCCAGGCTGGTGGTGCACGCGACCACCACGACGCCCAGACTGGCCTGGGAGGTGGTCGTCAGCGGCGCCACCGCCGAGGCCCCGAGCGTCCTGCACGTCTTCGTGGACGCCCTCGACGGATCGATCGTCGACTCCTACGACGACATGCACGCCGGAACCGGCAACAGCTACTACAACGGCAACCCGGTGACCATCCAGACCTCGGGCTCGGGCAGCTCGTACTCGATGACCGACACCACCCGCCCCGGCCTGCGCTGCGGCGGGCAGAACGGCTCGACCTACACCGGGACCGACGACTCCCGGGGCAACGGCTCGGGCACCAACCTGGAGACCGCCTGCGTCGACGCCTTGTACGCGGCGCAGAAGGAATGGGACATGCTCCGCAGCTGGCTGGGCCGCAACGGGTTCAACGGGTTCAACGGCTCCGGCGGCGCCTACCCCGCCCGGGTCGGCCTGAGCGCCGTCAACGCCTACTGGAACGGCAGCTACACCAGCTTCGGGCGCAACAGCGCGAACACCAGGCAGGCCACCCCGATGGACGTGGTCGGCCACGAGTACGGTCACGCCATTTTCCAGACCTCCGGCAGCGGCAACGAGTCCGGCGGCCTGAACGAGTCGACCGGTGACATCTTCGGCGCGCTGACCGAGCACTACGCCAACCAGCCCGCCACCCTCGACCCGCCGGACTATCTGGTGGGCGAGGAGGTCAACACAAGTCACGAGTGGATCGTCCGCCTGGAGCCGGTCGTCGGAATCGAAACTCTGGGGCCTGTACGGAGTCGAGATCAGAGGGATCACCTGACCGGCCACCGGCAGGCACCGCCGAGGGGCGGCGTGACTCTCCGCGGCCGTGACGAACAGGGCTCACGACGATGCGGCTCGTACGCGACAGCACGGTCCAGACATGTGTCGCGCGTCACATTCATGCGGTGTCACATAGGGATGGGGGTGTTTGTCTCATGGTCGTCGCCGGCACCGCGGACCTGAGCCGGTGGCCTGGCCGAGGGAGTGAGAAATGACGAAGAACGACCACCACGTCGTCGTACTGGGCGCGGGTTACACGGGCATGCTGGCCGCGATCCGCCTGGCCCACCGGACCCGGCGTGACGGTGTCCGGATCACATTGGTCAACCCCTCTGCGCGGTTCACCGAGCGGCTGCGGATGCACCAGATCGCCGCCGGGCAGCAGCTGGCCGACCACCGGATCGGCGACCTGCTCGCCGGGACCGGCATCACGTTCGTGCAGGGCGAGGCCACCGCCATCGACCCGGACGGGCGCACGGTGGAGATCGACGGCGGTGAGACAAGGCTGGACTACGACACCCTGGTGTACGCGCTGGGCAGCTCGACCGACACCGGCCGGGTCCCCGGCGCGGACGTCCATGCCTTCACGCTGAACAGTCCGCAGATCGCCGCCCGTTTCGCCGCCCGGCTGGGCGAGGTCGTGACGGCCGGCGGCACCGTCACGGTCTGCGGCGGCGGTTTGACCGGGATCGAGGCGGTGACCGAGATCGCCGAGGCCCACTCGGGCCTGAACATCACGCTGATCAGCTCTGAAGAGCCCGGCGCGATGATGGGGCTCAAGGCCCGCGCCTACCTGCGGCGGGCACTGGACCGCCTGGGCGTCACCGTCAGGACGGGCGTGCGGGTGACCAAGGTGCTGCCCGACGTCGTCGAACTGGAGAGCGGCGAGATCGTCCCCTCGGACGTGTGCTTGTGGACCACGGGCGTCAGGGTGTCGCCGCTGGCCGCCGACGCCGGGATCGCGGTGGACGACCACGGCCTGATCCTGGTCGACGCGACGCTGCGTTCGGTGTCCCACCCGGCCATCCACGCCATCGGTGACGCCGCCGCCATCCGGCTGGCCTGGGGGCGGGTGCACGGCACCTGCCAGAGCGGCCTGCCCACTGCCCAGTACACGGCCGACACCATCGCCCGCCTGCTGCGCGGCAAGCCGGTCAAGCCGTTCCGGTTCGGCTACTACCACCAGCCGCTCAGCCTCGGCCGCCGCGACGCGGTCATCCAGTTCACCCACTCCGACGACACCCCGCGCCGGATCTACCTCACCGGGCGTACCGCCGTTCTCTACAAGGAGACCGTCAGCAGCAGCCCCCTCATGACGTACCGGCTCAGCAAGCGCGTGAACGTCAACGTCACCCCCTCCAAGGGCGGCCGCGCCACCCGCAGGCCCGCCGCCTGAGGACGACCGCGCCGACCCGCTCCCCCCAAGGATCACCATGAAACGTCAGGTTCTGATGACCGCGGCCGTCCCGCTGTGCGCGGCGAGCATGCTGGACACCCCGCTACCCCACCACCACGCGGGCATCGCCGCCACGCTCGCCCCGCGAGCCGGGACAAGGGGCGGGACACGTGTCCCCCGGTCAGGGGGCAGGCGAGGTGACGAACGCACCATCCGATCCATCGGTAACGTTTAGCAATTTCCAACGTAGCCGCTTCGGCCGTTCCGCCCGAAGCATCGCACCGAAGGCATGAGTTGATGATCGACACGAAGCCCGAATCCGATCCGTACATCGAGCACCGGCGGCTGCTGTTCTCCACCGCCTACCGGATGCTGGGCAGCGTCACCGACGCCGAGGACGTTCTCCAGGACGCCTGGCTGACCTGGAACTCCGCGGACCGCGTCGCGATCCGGCACTCGAAGGCCTACCTGGTACGTACGGTGACCAACCTGTCGTTGAACCGGCTCACCTCGGCCCGGGCGACCCGTGAGACCTATGTCGGTCCGTGGCTTCCCGAGCCGCTGCTCACCTCTCCCGACGCCGCCATGGAGACCGAAATGGCCGACACCGTCTCCACCGCGATGCTGGTGGTGCTGGAAACCCTTACCCCCGTCGAGCGCGCGGTCTTCCTGCTGCGCGAGGTCTTCAGCTACTCCCACGCCGAGATCGCCGACACCCTCGACCGGCCCGAGCCGACCATCCGCCAGATCGCGCATCGCGCCCGCGAGCACGTCCAGGCCCGCCGGCCCCGCTTCGACACCGACCGCGCCCGGCGGGAAGAGATCACCGCCCGGTTCATCACGGCCTGCTCGGGCGGCGACCTGAACGCGGTGATGGAACTGCTCGCCCCGGACGTGACCGCCTGGACCGACGGCGGAGGCAAGGTGACCGCCGCCCTGCGCCCCCTGCACGGCCCCGACCACGTCGCCCGCTGGCTGCTCGGAGTCCTGGCCAAGCCCCAGTCGGCGGGCGTCGTCCTGGAGGCCGGCACGATCAACGGCGAGCTGGGCGTCCTGTTCGCCGCCGGAGACATGCCCGTCGGCGCCCTGACCTTCGACATGGTCGACGGCCGCCTCCACATCGTCCGGCTCCAGGTCAACCCGGACAAGCTCAACGGCCTGCACACCCCGGCAACTGCCCCGCCCCTTCCCGGGCGTTGACGACCGCACTCCCGAGTGCGAAGCCGCCCGACACATCGGTCCCGGCGTCCTCCTGAGGAGCGGCGCCGATCGAGATGACGAGCCATCGAGATTCGCGCGGGCCCACTCGCGGCGACGATCCCGGCCCTGCCGAACTGGAAGGAGGCGGTGCGCCGCAGGTAGGGCTTGCCCTCCCCTTCCACGATCTGCTCGGGCGGCGGGACCGGCCCGGCCCGCGTGATGGTGAGGTTCCCGCCTACGTGCGATCTGGAACAGACCACGGCCCGCCCTCGTGTCGGTCACCGACCGCAGCGGCGGCCCGGATGACGAACTGTGATTGGGAAGACTGAAAAGGGTACGTATGCGCTGCTGAAAGGTGGAGAGGTCGGCCGGAGACGGGGAACGAGGCGGTCATGACGATGCTCAGCCGATCACGGGCCGGGGCGCCGCTCCCCCACGCGGCCGGATGAGCACCGGACCGGGCGGGGTGACGTCCACCCAGGATCAGGCGGGGGCGGACCCGCGCCGCTGGAAGGCGCTGAGCGTCTGCCTCGTCGCCGGTTTCATGACCCTGCTGGACGTCAGCATCGTCAACGTCGCGCTGCCCGCCATCCGCGCCGGGCTGGACGCCCCGCAGAGCGCCCTGCAGTGGGTGGTGTCGGGGTACGCGCTCACCTTCGGGCTGATACTGGTCCCCGCCGGGCGGTTCGGCGACATGTACGGCCGGCGCAACGCGTTCGTCTTCGGGGTCGTGCTGTTCACCCTGGCCAGCGCGGCGGCCGGAGTCGCCGGGGACCCCACCCTGCTGGTCGTCGCGAGACTCGTGCAGGGACTGGCGGGCGGAGTGATCAACCCGCAGGTCAGCGGGCTGATCCAGCAGCTCTTCCGGGGGGCGGAGCGCGGCAGGGCGTTCGGGATGCTGGGCACCGTGATCGGCATCTCGACCGCGATCGGCCCGCTGCTCGGCGGGCTGCTCATCAACCTCGGCGGCGGCACCGACGGGTGGCGGCTCGTCTTCTACGTCAACGTGCCGATCGGCATCCTGGCCGTGGTCCTGGCGTACCGCTACATCCGGCCCACCGCGAAGGAGGGGCGGCCACGGGAGTCCATGGACCCGGTGGGCGTGCTGCTGCTCGCCGCCGGCGTCGTGCTGGTGCTCCTGCCGCTCGTCGAGGGGCACGAGTGGGAGGCCTCGGCGAGGTGGCCGTCCCTGCTCGGCGGGCTCGCCGTGCTCGCCGTCTTCGCGGCCTGGGAGCGCCGGTACGGGCGGCACGACCAGCCGGTTGTCGACCTGTCCCTGTTCCGCAGGCGCTCGTACGCGCTCGGCGCCCTGGTCGGGGCGCTCTACTTCGCGGGCTTCACCGCGATCTTCTTCGTCCTCACCCTGTACCTGCAGAACGGCCTGGGCTACTCGGCCCTGGAGGCGGGGCTGGCGACCACGCCGTTCGCGGCGGGTTCGGCCGTGACGTCCCTGTTCGGCGGCCGGATCGTCACCCGGCTGGGCCGCCCCCTGGTGGTGGCCGGGCTGGTGCTGGTCGCGGTCTTCCTCGCCGTCACGGCGCTCGCCGTGCAGCTGGTCCCCGGCACGCACGTGGCCTGGGCCATCGCGGTGCCGCTGCTCCTCGCCGGCCTGGGCAGCGGCCTGGTGATCTCCCCGAACCAGACACTGACCCTGTCCGAGGTGCCGGTCGCCGGGGCGGGCTCCGCGGGGGGCGTGCTCCAGACAGGGCAGCGCATCGGCACCGCCGTGGGCATCGCGGCGATCGGCTCGGTGTTCTTCGCCGAGGTCGCCTCCTCGCACGGCGACTACGCGACGGCGTTCCGGCACTCGCTGCTGGTCACCATCGCCTTCGTGCTGGTCGCGCTGGTCGTGGCCGTCACCGACGTGATCACCTCCCGCCGGGCCGCCCGGTCCTGAACGACCGCCACGCCCTCTCCTGCCGCCGGAGACTCACAACTCCTCAAGCAGGACGCGAACTCCCTCGTTCCCCGGGTGGTCGGCACCGTGGAACTCGGTCAGGTCGTCGAGGAGCCCGGTGAACGTCCGCCTGGCGGAGGTGACGTCACCGCAGCGACTCTGAAGCATGCCGATCTGACGCCGGAGTTCCAGCGTGCGCGGATCCTCGGCGCCGAAGATCCGTAGTTCGTCCTGGAGCAGTCCGTCGAGCTGCTTCAGCGCCGTCACCGGGTCGTCGGCCTGAGCGTGACAGGTGGCCTCTCTCAGCCTGCAGTGCAGCACGCGCTCGTCATCGGCGCCGTACAGCCGGGCGAGATCACGCGTGAGGTTCGCGTAGTCCTCGGCGGCGTCCTCGTACCCGTGCCCGTCGTAGCGCGCTCCGGCGAGTTGCAACCGCATGCCGATCACTTCGGGGTTGTCGGGGCCGAGGATCGCGTTCGCCGGTTCCACCAGCTCGGCCAGGATGTCGGCGGCCTGGCCGAACATGGACTCCCGGATCAGGGACTCGGCCTCCCGCCTGGCCATTCCCAGGTCCAGCTCGCCAAACTCCTCCGGCTCTTCCTCCACCGGACGCGTCGTCGGTGCGAGCACCCGGCTGACCACACCGGCGTACATCCGCACGGGGCTCTGCCCGGTACGGACGAAGTCACCCAGCGGTCCCAGCCCGGCCACGAAGGGCAGCAGGCTCTCGTATACCTCACCGGCCGAGCCCGGCCGGTCCTGGGGCCGCTTCTCCAGCAGCCCGAGCACCAGGCTCTCCAGGGCGCCGGGGACACCGCGACGAAACCGGGTCACCGGTGCGGGAGCGTCCTGGACCTGCCGGGTCATCACGGCGAACGCGTTGTCCCCGGTGAACGGCCTGTGACCGGTCAGCAGTTCGTGCAGGACGCAACCCAGCGAATACAGATCACTGCGAGCGTCGATCGGATGATGCCGCACCTGTTCGGGTGACATGTACTCGGCCGTGCCCATGAACTGCCCCGTCGCCGTCAGCCGGGTGTACCCCGGCTCCATGAGCAGTGCGAGCCCGAAATCGATCACCTTGACGGTTCCGTCGACGCAGAACAGCAGATTGGTCGGCTTCAGGTCCCGGTGGAAGACGGACAGCTCGTGGGCGGAGGCGAGCACGGCGCACACCTGGGCCGCGATGGCCGCGGCCCAGCCGATGGGCAGCGGGTGGTACTCACCGGCCAGGATGTCGACGTTCTGCCCCTCGACGAACTCCATCACCATGAACAGCCGGGGCTGGGCAGTCGCCGGATCCTCGAAGGTGCCCGCGTCGTAGACGGTCGGCGCTCCCGGGTGGGAGAGCCTGGCCAGCACCTTCGACTCGGTGAGGAACCTGCGCCTCAGCTCGTCGTCGTACTTGCCGTCGGGGAAACGGATGAGCTTGACCGCCACCCTCCGATCCAGCCGACGGTCGTGACCGCCCCAGACCTCGCCCATGCCGCCCGCGCCGAGAGGCAGCGGATCCAGCGCGTAACGGTCGCCGATGACCCTGATCATGAGGAAAAGCTACGGACGTAACGCGCCGTCGACAAGTCCGTCGAACCCGAGCCGGACGACGCTCTGGGCCAGGGCGCTCGCCTCGCGGGCGGCGTCCTCGAAGTCCATCAGCCTTTTGAACGCCGCACCGTAGACGCGTTGGTCGCCGACGGGCAGCCGGGGGATCTGCACCCGCCGGGCGTCGATCCTGCTGGAGGCCGCCGACGCACGGGCGGCACCGGAACCGCCCGCGACACGCAGGAAACCGGCCAGGAAGTAGGGGTCGATCCGGTCGGGGTCGGCGCGGAAGAGCAGCAACTGCGGACCGAGCGCCACTCCGGCGCCGGTCATCACACGTGCGGCGGGACCGCTCGGTGTCAGCGGGATCACGACGTCACCGGCCTGGACGATGACCGTGCCGAGCTCGGGGACCGTGTTCCCCGTGGGCCCCCTCCCCTTCACGACGTCTCGCACCGTGAGCACGGGCAGGTCCCCGTGATCGATCGTCATCCTGAGCGGCGCCTGGTGGACGGTGACCACCCCGGCCTTGATCAACTCCCCGACGGTGGTCATCGGCAGGTCCCGGCGATCCGGCGGCACCGCCAGGTCGGGGATCGCACCGGCCAGCGCCGTGACGGTCGAGACCAGCCGATCCCTCACCGCCGGGAAACCAGGTGTGACCTCACCCGGCGCGACGAGGTGACGCGGCGTGGACAGGTCCACCTCGTCGTCGAGCAGGTCGATGATCCGGACGGTACGGCTGACGCCCGGCAGCACGGCGTCCGGGTCGGCGTCGAAGCGGCGCCAGGCACGCTCCACCGTCGAGAGGTCGTCCGTGGCGTCCACCATGAGCACGCTGGAGGGCAGTTCCCGCCCCGGCGAGGGCCTGCGGAGCACCCAGAGGTCCGGAGCCGAGCCGGACCCCGGTGTCGCCCCCACCGGCAGGGTGACGATCGCCCGCAGCGCCCCGGAGCGGAGCAGGTTCCCGCGGATCCGGCGGCCGGAGCGGCGTCCGGCCGCGCTGGGAGGCATCATGATGACGACCACTCCCCCGGGCCTGACGTGGGCCAGGCAGTGCTGCACCCACGCCAGCTCGGACTCACCTCGCGGCGGCAGGCCGTACTCCCAGCGGTGGTCGCTGACGAGCTCCTCGTATCCCCAGTTCCTGTCGCTGAACGGCGGGTTACAGAGCACCGCGTCGACCTGTTCCCAGGAAAAGGCGTCGGCACGGAGCGAGTCTCCGGTCCGGATGGTCCTCTGCTTCCCGGCGAACCCGAGGCGGGCGTCGCTCAGCCGGGCCGACGCCGTTTCGAGGTCCTGGCCCAGGACGTGCGTCGCGGTCGAGGCCAGCAGCAGCGTTCCGATACCGCAGGCGGGGTCGAGGACGGTGTCGCCGTCCACCAGGCTCGCCATCAGCCGGGCGACGGCCTCGGGGGTGTCGAGCAGGCGGCGCGAGTGCGCCTCGGTGTAGCGCTCGCACAGGAAGTCGAACGCCTCCGCCTCGCCGACCCGGTCCGACCACTCGGCGATGTCCCCGAGCAGGTCCGCGTCGATCTCCCAGGTGAGTTCGGCGTCTATCCCGAGCCTGCGAGCCATCAGGAACGTACCGGCCTCGCTGACCAGCTCGATCAGGTGCAGGTCGTCGCCGACGCCGCGCAGCCGTTGCCAGATCCGGTCGCCGGGAGAGGCGGTGAAGCCCTTGTCGTGCCGCCTGGCCCAGTCCTCCACCTCGCGCAGCGAGAACAGCGGGCTGGAGGCGGTCCCGCCGACCGGCTGCGGAAAGTCGTCGAAGCGTTTGCGCCAGTTGCTCACCGCGGCCCTGCCGACATCGGCCAGGCGGGCGATGTCACCGGCGTTGACCGTCGTGTCACCGCTCATACGGCACCGTCCGGAAGCCACAGGTCGAGCCCCGCACGCTTGAGACGCTCGCGCCGGACCTCGTAACCGGGCATCGCCAGGGCGACGACCTTCCAGAAGGCCGGACCGTGATCGCGGTGCCGGATGTGCGCCAGCTCGTGCAGGAGAACGTAGTCGATCAGGTCGGGCGGCAGCTGCATGGTCGCCCAGTGGATGTTGACCCGGCCGTCCACCGAGCAGGATCCCCAGCGGTGACCGAGCGGCATGACCCGCAGCCCCGAGAGCGTCACCCCGACACGTTCGGCCCACGGCCGGATCCGCCGTCGCAGCCAGGGTTCGCCGACCTTGCGATACCAGCGGACGAGCTGCCGGGGCGCGTCCTCCAGGTCGGTCCTGGCGAGCTCCAACCGGCCGCGCACCAGCCGTACCGGTCCCTCGTCCACGAGCAGCAGCCGGTACGAGCGGCCGAGGTAGGGGAAGCCCTCGCCGGAGACGTACTCCCGCTCGGGTCTGGGCTCGCCGAGAGACCTGCGCTCGGCGATCTTGCCGTACAGCCAGCGGCGCCTGGACTCAATGATCTTCACCAGCGCGTCCCGGTCGACCTGTGGCGGGACCACGGCCGTCACCGAGGCGTCCCGTTCGACGGTGAGCCGGACCGAGCGCCGCCGGTCGGAGACCTCGACGGTGACGTCGAGGTCTCCGACGGTCAGCGAGTCGGGAAGTGCCATGGTCACAAGCATGCCAGCCCTCCGGATCACTCCCGGACGATGCCCTTCCGGTTGCTCTCGACGACGTCGAACAGCTTGTCGGCCAGCTCGGCGATCTGCTGGTAGCGGCAGACGTCCATCAGTTCCCTGGCGATCTGGTGACGAAACGCCTCCTTGTCGGCATCCTTGCGCCAGAAGTCACGCCGGGTGGTCACCTCGACGGCGAGCCCGTGGATCGTCCGCGCCACATCGGCGAGCGCGGCCCCCGCGTCCTCGGGGAGCATCCCGTCGCGGTGGGTCTCGCTCAGCAGCACGCCGTACAGCGGGCCCTCGACCGGGCCGAGCCCGTGCGGGTACTCCGGGCGCTCGTCGCGGGCCTCGGTGATCAGTGCCGCGAAGGCGAGCACCTGCTGCTCGAAGTTCTCCTTGAACTCCTCCAGGATCCGTTCCAGCCGCTCGCTGAGCCTGCGGTAGCGCTCCGGGTCCTCGGCCAGGTGCACGTCGATGTGGTGGCGGAGGGCGTGCTCCATCTCCGAGGCCTTGGCCCGGGATCCGCCGGCCATGGCCTCCACCTTGGTGTCGAAGTCGGGCGAGGTGAGCGCGACCGGCGGCAGCTTCTGTTCCACGCCGAGCGACTCCACGTGCTGGTCGATGAGCTCGCGGATCTTCGCGCCGTACAGGCTCGGGTCGAACTCGCCGTCCGGGAGGCGGTAGCGGCGCCCGGTGTGCAGCTTGATGAGCGCGAACAGCTTCACGTCCGGCAGGTACGGCCTCGCCTCCGGGTTGGGCAGCACCGCGTCGACCGTGGTGAGGAACCGCTTCAGCTCGACCTCGAATCTGTCGCGCAGCTCCGGGTCCCTCAGCAGCTCGACGCAGTCCTCCACGACGTCGTCCCTGCGCAGCGGGTCGTCCGCGTCCGCCAGGGGGATCCCCCGATCGGTGAAGAGCATCCGGACCCTGGCGCGTCGTGGCTCCAGCTTGAGGACCTCGTCGCCGATGTCCTTGAGCGCGCCCTGGATGTCCTCCGCCGCGTACGCCTTCAACGCCTCGTTGAGGTGGTTGGCGACCCCGAAGTAGTCGACGACGTAGCCGCACCTCTTCTGCGGACCGGCGACGCGGTTGACCCGGGCGACCGCCTGGAGCAGCTCGGCCTCCTTGAGCGACCTGTCGATGTACATCACCTGCTCGATCGGCGCGTCGAACCCGGTGAGCAGCATCGACTTGACGATCAGGAACGCGATCGGGCGCTCCTCGTCGTCGGTGAACGGGCGGGTGAACGCCTCGATCCGCTTGTCCTGCTCGGTCGAGTCGGTCCACGTGTGGTACTCGGCCGTGTCGTTGCCGTCGGCGGAGATCACCGGCGCGAAGTCCATCCGCCGGATCAGGTCGAGGCGTCCGGCCGCCGCGACCAGGAACGCCTTCCTGCCCTTGAGCTCCGTCGGGTCGATCTCCCGTACGTGGGCGGGCAGCTTCTCGATCTCCCTGACCAGCTCGTCCCTGGCCGCGATCAGCGCGACGCGGTAGCGCAGCGTGGCGAGCCTGCTGGTGGCCACCACCTGCGCCTTGTACCCGCCGGGCAGCACGGTCTCGACGTAGTGCCGCAGCATGCTCCTGGCCTTGGCCGCGATCAGCCTCTCGGCCTCCAGCACGTCGCCCTTGGTGGCGTAGCGCTTCTGGAGCCGCTCGCGCTGCTCGTCGGTGAGGTCGAACATGTCCTCGAAGACCTCGTCGAGGTCCCGGCCGTCGCGCACCGCGCCCTTGACCGCGTACCCCTCGTAGAAGATCGGCACGATGACGCCGTCCTCCTCGGCCTCCTTGAGCCGGTACCGGTCGATGAAGTCGCCGAAGATCTCCATCGTGGTCTTCCTGGCCCGCCGCTCCGTGATGATCGGCGTGCCGGTGAACCCGATCCTGGCGCAGTTGGGCAGCGCCTCCAGGAGGTTGGCGTGCAGGGCGGAGCCGTGCGAGCGGTGCGCCTCGTCGATGAGCACCAGGACCGACTCGTCGGTGTTGAGCTCCCCGAAGACCGAGTTCCGGTCGCTGAGGCCGGCGCCCCTGTTCCGTACGTCCTGCTGCTTCTGGATCATCACGAAGACGACGCCGGGGCCGCGCCTGGCGAGGTACGCCCTGGCCTCCTCGACGTTCCGGGCGACGTCGACCTTCTCCCCCGTCAGCCGCATCGTCTCGCTTAGCTGGGTCTGCAGCTGGGTCCGGTCGGTGACCAGGACCACCTTCATGTCGTCCAGCCCCGGCGTCATGCGGAGCTTGCGGACCAGGAAGGTCATGGTGAGGCTCTTGCCGGAGCCCTGGGTGTGCCAGATGATCCCGCCGCGCCGGTCCTGCTTGCCGTCCCGCTTCCTGGACGGCTCGGTGCGCAGGTTCCTGATCGACTTCTCCACCGCGCGGTACTGCTGGTAGCGCGGCGCGGCCTTGACGATGACGCCGTCCTTGGTGGGCAGGAACGTCACGTAGTTGTGCGCGATGTCGAGCAGCCTCTTCGGGTGCAGTACGACTCCCGCCAGGATCTCCTGGTTCCTGACCGTACCCACCTGGTCGGCCAGCTCCTCCCTCGACACCGGGAAGGGGTCGCGCCAGGGCACGTAGTGCTCGGCCTCGGCGGTGAAGGTGCCCAGCCGCGCGTCCTCCCCCGAGGCGGCGACAGTGAGCTGCACGGTGTTGAAGAGCTTCGGCACCCCCTGACCTGGGCTGTACGGCGGGCACTCGGCGTAGCGCCTGATCTGCTTGACGGCCTTCGCCGTGGCGTCGGTGCCGGGCCTCTTGCACTCGACCACCACGAGCGGGACGCCGTTCACGAGCAGCACCAGGTCGAGCACGACGTGGTTCTTCGGCCCCTGCCTGCCGGGGATGTTCACCCGGAACTGGCTGACCACGGTGAAGTCGTTGACCGACGCCTTCTCCGGGTCCCACTCGATGTAGTGGATCAGCTGGTCGCGGCCCTGGTTCCAGCCGTCGAGGCCCGGTACGGCGAAGCCGTTGACCAGCAGCTCGGTGGCCTTCTGGTTCGCCTCCAGCAGGCTCGACACCCCGGGCCTGCGCAGCGCGTTGACCGCCTGGCTGATCCTGCGCTCGTCCAGCCAGGGCCTGCCGTCGGGTCCGAGGTTGATCCGGAGGATCGCGGCCCTGAGCCTGCTCTCCAGGAACACCTCGTCGAAGGAGGTCCGCTGCGAGTTCTCGGGCTCCAGCACGGCGAGCGCGCCCGTCTCGGCCCCGGCGAAGTGGGTCCAGCCCATCTTCTTGAGCTGGTTGATCAGTGGCGCCTCGACCTCGCTGTATTCACTCACCGCAAACCCCTGACTGGCTGTGTGTGATCGAATAAGCTCGCTGCGTGACCGTTTACACTGGGAGCATGAGCGGACCGGCGGACGCATCCGACGCGGAGGCCATCGACTACGAGGCCATCCGGCGGCGCTTTCCCTGGGTCGGCTGCTTCGACAGCGGCGAGGACGACCTCTCGTCCCGCTACCGCGACATGGCGTAGGGAATTATGAAGATCAGACCCCTGGTCTGGCCGTTTCACGAGCTGCACTGAACGTCCGGGCACACTCGCCGAGATCGGTTCCGGTTGCCGGGATAAATGCGCTTCCGGCCCTTCGCGTTCGTTCACAGGATTTCTCTTTCCTCGTCGTCATTCACATATGACCGGTGACACACCTGGTTCGCTGGGCGAACGGTGGCGTGTCTGGAAAAATCCCCCGAGTGAACTTCACGGTGATCCGCTGCTTTCTGAGCGGATCACCTTTGGTGCGTTCTACAGCATGTTCTCCACGTCCTTGACTCGCACGCGCCCGGCCAACAGGTCATCCACGAGTCCCTGCTTTAGCTTGGACAGCTTTCGGCGCATATTTATCGAGCCGACAAGGCGATCATCACATGCAGCGATCACCTCGACAATTCCATTTTGTTCATTGAGTGAAGGAAGATCGACTCGAATGTTTCGAACGTCGGCTAACGTAACTTTTGGCCGCGTTATACCGCCAGTAATAGTACGAATTTGAGAGCGCACTATTTCATGATTTATTGCAAGCGTCAGCCAACGCGGATTGACTATCCTCATGTCGGGCCGTAGGCGGATAATATCCGCAGTGATGATTCCGTTCGCCATGCCATCCGGATAAACGGCTGCCACACATGGCGGCAGCCCCATCTTAGTAAGGACCACGTCTTGAGCACGCACTTGATGCGCAGACAGCGTACGCGCCTTAGCCGAGTCTACGTAAACATTGCTAACCCAACGAAAACCATCTACATTTATATCTCGGACGAAAACTACAGGAACACCATTGGACCGATAATCTCCTGCCGTCAGATCACTCCCAAAGGGTCCTATGACAGTGCTTCCACTTTCTTTCGACGCCAAGTCGACGAGTAACATCGAAGGACCTGAGCATGCAGAAATAAGCCGATCCACTAGGCTATCCCGGATCAGATCATCTTTATCAATCTGACGATCGAGAGCACTCATCTTTAAATCGAGGGCACTTATAATATCCACGATCCGCCGCTGCTCCCATAACGGCATTTCCGGAAAAGGCATCGCAGCAAGTTGACGTGAATTAATTGTGTACAGTCCGGAGCTTGTCGCACACATCATTCGCCAATAAGCACGAGCTGACTGGGAGTTCAGCCAAGCCTCTCCGAATTCCGATCGAACTCGTATGGAACGAAGTCGAAACAGATGGTTCTGGTGAAGCAGGCCCTCAGCTTCACGATCGACTCTCGCACACCTGCCAATCTCTTCAGGGTTGGCATGGCCCTCTACGACCAGCAGATCTCCTGCCATGAGTTGATATTTCTGCCGCTCCAGCAGTGAAGCCTCCATAAAAGCAAGATCAGAGATATCGATCTTGCCGCGCTGGACATTGGCCACCCGCAGATATCCACTAGCGGATTTACTCGGCTGACGGTGAGGACCAAGCGTAATCCCTGCACTGACAGAGAATAGATCACCAAGCTTACGCATCGGCCACGGAGAAGCATCATGCATAGCCGAGCCCCTTCAGGTAAGAATCCAGACGGGCGGCGGCAGCGCCTCTTTCCGACTCCAGGTTACGGAGAGTTATCATGTATTTGTCAGCCCAGGCGCGGAAGCGAGCAACCGAGTCACGGCGACGTGTCGCGATTTTGGCGTCAAGGCGGCTGGATAGATCAGCCTTAATTATGCCGAGGACTAGATCCATCGCACCCTCCCCCACTGTGGCAATCAAGACGCCCGAATCGATCTCCCCCTCTGGGAGACTCGCTTTTTCGGACATCATTAAGTCAAGCTGACCGATCACAATCCCGTCTCCGCTACCACTGCCGCTTCCCAGTAATTCCACAGCGGCACGACGGCCGATCAGAGGAGCGCATGCCACACGAAGCCTAGACAGAAATTCCTGTTCCAAGTCCTTAGATGCCTTCCGCGCCGCAGCGAGGTCAGTTTTGAGCTTCTTCAACTCGGCCGGGTTCAACATCTCTTCGGGCTCGTCGGCTTCCTCATCGTCACCTGGAGTCGCCGTGGCCGCCTTGACCTGGGCATCCAGTTCCGCACGCCGGGCTTCGGTCTCCTCAAGCTGGGCCAGGTAATCGGGAAGCAGGAGCGGGACCACGCGGTGTTCGCGGGCCTTACGACGTTGGGCGGCCACGCGGTTCTTGTCGCGGGCCTCTTCCAGGCCATCCTCCGAGAAGGCGGCCTCGATCGTTGAAAGCCAACCCCGGACGACGCCGCTGAACTCGTTGTAGGAGAGCGTGCGGATGTCGTACTGCGCCTCACCCCACCAAGAGGCGATCACCCCGGCCAGCTCGAAGCGGTCGAGCAGCCCGAGCGGTGACAACTCGGCGACGAACGACGCCAGCAGCTCGGCCCGAACCTCCATAACCTTCTTGGTCGAAGGCAACTCGATGAGCCGCTTGCTGTGCCGTCCCCACCACTCGTCGAACGCCTCGCGCAGGCGGTCCTCCGCCGCGCGGGTCAGCGACGGGATCCGCTCGGCGGTGGCCTCCCAGCCCTCGGGGAGGAAGTCGTAGTAGTCGGCGTCGCGCTCGGCGAACAGCGCGTGCGGGTCGACGTCGAAGGCCGCGAACAGCGACTCGAAGGCACGGACCTCGGCCTTGGGGACGCCGCCGTGCAGGTGGGCACGGACGTCTTGGGGCTCGGGCGGCGGGGTGTTGTCGACGTAGCGCCGGATGTTGAGGTTGAAGTCGTTCTCGCGCAGTTCCTCGATGTCGACGACGCGGGCGAAGCCGGGGATGTCGCTGTAGTCGTCGAAGGCGGAGACGATCTTCTCGGAGTGCTGGGGGTCGAGGTAGTTCTGCGCGCGGCCGGAGGTGTATTCGCGGTCGGCGTTGATGAACAGGATCTTGCCGCGCCGCTCCTCCTCGCGCCGGGCCGTGCCGCGCAGGATCAGGATGCAGGCGGGGATGCCGGTGCCATAAAAGAGGTTGGGGGCGAGGCCGATGACCGCTTCGAGGCGGTCGGCCTCGATGATGCCCTGACGGATCTTCTTCTCGTCACCGCCCCGGAAGAGCACGCCGTGCGGCAGGACGATGGCGGCCAAGCCGGTGGGTGCGAGCACGGCCAGCACGTGCTGGGCGAACATCAAATCGGCCTTCTTGCCCGAGGCCGGCGTGTAGCCGTACTGGAAACGCTCCTTGTGCTCCAGGCTCGCCGGGTCGTAGTTCTGCGAGAACGGCGGGTTGGTGAGCACCCGGTCGAAGCGCATGAGCTCGCCGCCCTCGACGTGCTGAGGCGAGGCCAGGGTGTCGTCGTTGCGGATGTCGGCGTTGGCGACGCCGTGCAGGATCATGTTCATCTTCGAGATGGACCAGGAGCCGCCGTCGTTCTCCTGCCCGTAGAGGGACAGGTCACGGACGTCCTGGCCGTGCTCGGCGATGTATTCCTTGGCGTGGATGAGCATGCCGCCGGACCCCGAGCACGGGTCGTAGATCCGCATGCCCTGCTGGGGCTTGACCAGCCGGTTCATCATCCGGACCACGCCGCGCGGGGTGTAGAACTGGCCGCCCTTCTTGCCGCCCTCGTCGGCGAACTCGCCGATCAGGTACTCGTAGGCGGCGCCGAGCAGGTCGGGGAACTCGAAGTCGTCGTTGCGCAGCCGGTAGCGGTCGAAGTGGTCGATGAACTGCTGGATCTTCTTGTCGGGGATCGTGGAGTTGCCGACCCGACGGGTGAAGTCGATGTGCCCGAGGACGTCCTTGAGCGGGGCGTTCTCCTCCTCCAGCGCCTCCAGCGCCTTGTTGAGGAGATCGCCCGGCGCTTTCTTGCGGGACTCCGCCTTGATGTGGCTCCAGCGGGCCCGCTCGGGCACGAAGAAGGCCCCCTGGTAGAGGAACGGCAGCTCGGCGGCCTGCT
This sequence comes from Streptosporangium sp. H16, assembly GCF_051918855.1. Classification (NCBI taxonomy): domain Bacteria; kingdom Bacillati; phylum Actinomycetota; class Actinomycetes; order Streptosporangiales; family Streptosporangiaceae; genus Streptosporangium; species Streptosporangium sp. H16. The sequence goes on along the minus strand of NZ_JBPXMD010000004.1, from coordinate 368,970 downwards.
CGGCCTGCTCCTGGGTCTTGCCCTTGGCCTTCTGCTCCTCGATGACCTGCTCGCGCATCTCGTCGAACTGGTCGGAGCAGCGCTTGAGGAAGAGCATCCCGAAGATGTAGCGGCCGTACTCGGCGGCGTCCATCTTGCCGCGAAGGATGTCGGCCGCACCGAACAGGTGCAGTTCCAACTGCGGCAGGGTCAGCTTCGCCACTGGCGGCCTTTCTCGCGGGGGTTCCCAAAGGACTCAGGCTAGCCAGACCGGGACACCTGAGCGGCAGGTTTCCCGGCCGACCGCAACCCTACAGCGATCAGCACCAGTTGACTACATCAATTCGTGTGTGAACTTCAGTCACATCAAAATCACCCTCGCAGGCCTCGCTCCTCTCTGTCCAGGCTCACCGGCGTCGCGCCTCCCGAACGGTTCGCCCCATGAACGACAACCTCAAGATCACACCCGGTCAGGCGGCCAGCTCACTGTTCAAGTGATCGCGGAACTCTCGAACCATCACGCTGTCCTCGTACGGCTCAAGTTGTCCGGCGAATCTCCGAAGACGTTCAACTGTGCGGGCGGAGGTCAGCGCCTTGGTCGCCGGGATGGCGGCCCTCGCGCAGGCGAGGGCTTGATCCAGCTCGCCCATTCCCAGATACGCCCCAGCGGCACTCAGCCGGTTGATCTGGGCGGACCGAGGAAGACGCTCACTGAATTCGGTCACCGCCGCCTCTGCGCAAGCCGCCGCCCGCGCGTAGTCACCCAGCAGCCGCCAGCACCCGCCCGCCTGCCCGTTCAGCTCCACCTCGTCGTACTTGTCCGCCCACTCCGGATCGCGGTCAGTAGTTCCTTGGGCGTAGGCGCGCTCGACTTCGACGAGCAATTGTTCGACCTGCTTGGCGCTGTGCCGATCGTGGGTCTCAGCCGGTTTGGTCTGCAAGGCCGTCGCTCTGGCCTCCCTGGCCAGCATCAAGGCCATGACGCGAGGGGGTGCCTGCGCCCGACGGGCGGTGTCGACAGCGGCTCTGGCCAGCCACACCGCCCAGGTGCCCTCTTCCAGATGGATGGCCTGCAAGGTCAGCGTCGCCAGCACCCAGGCGCCGGTCAGCGGGTCGTCGCCACTCTTGGCCAGTCGCAGCGCCTGGCCGAAGTGCTGCTGTGCTTGCCCGTGCCGGTTGAGGTCGAAGGCCGTCCAGCCCGCCAGCCAGGTCATCCCGGCCGCTGCCGTCATCAGCGCCGAGCCCACCCGGTCGTCGTAGCGGTCGCGCAGCAGTGGCGTCACGCTCTCGTTCAGGTATTTGACCACCACCGGGCGCACCAGTCCGGCCCCGAACCGCTGGTCTATCTGGCCGAACGCCTTCTGCGCCTCGACGATCCGCGCCACGTCGGCGAGACCCACCACGCGCCCCGCACCCTGCCGGGCGGCCGATGCGATGGGGGTGCCGTAGTTCCAGGAGACCAGCCATTCCCCCAGGGCTCCGGGCACGAACGGCAGCGAGGCCAGCAGGTGACGCCGGGACGGATCCATCTCCAACCTCCACAGAAGCGCGGCCGACCTCACGGTAGCCGCCGGTGAGCCGTCGCCACAGCCCGCGATCGGCCACGATGATGTCTCCCCGTAGGACCAGCCGTCTATCCACCGCTCGACCTCGACGGCCTCCACCCCGAACACGGTGGCGATCTGCGGCCGGTAGCAGGCACGTACCCCCTGCTCGCCGCGTTCCCACCGTGCCCAGGTCGTCGGGGTCACCCCGAGCGCCTCCGCCGCCGCCTCCTGGCTCATCCCCCGCTGCAGCCGCGCCCTCACCAGCTCGGGACGAGCCTTACGACTCCGTGACTCACCCATGCCACCCTCCTCCGGTATACGAACGACTACCTATTGTGATGAAGGAGAATCGCCGCACACCACCCCGCCGAGAAGAACGACCAGAAACCGACCACCCCACGCGAGCAGACGCGAGCCGGCATTCCACCTCTGCGTCGAAGTGGAGCGCCAGCAGGTCGCGAATCGCCTCCTTTAACCGCTTGGCCTGGGGAAACGACCAGAGATCGGCCGCGCCGGACACGCTGTTCCCGGAACCTCGGTAAACGAGCGGGGCTCGACGTTCACCTCACTCCGCCCATCGCGTTTCCTGCTGTCCACGGTCACCGACAGCGAACGGAGCGTGCTCATGCGGCCATCCGGCGGCATCCCCCACGGTGCTCACGATCACCCCAGCGAGAATCTGACCTTCCCCCCGGATCACGACCGAAGAGGCACCGGCCTGACGGGGCAGAACGCCGGCGTGGCGGGAGGTGACGACGTTCGCGCGCTGGTCGAGGTCCTTCAGCCTGGCTCGGCCTCGCGCCGCGCCCGCGCCGTGGTCCGGGAGGTGCTCCGGGAAGCCGGTCTGGACGACGACGCCGTCTCCGACGCGGAGACCATCGTGGCGGAGCTGGCCGCCAACGCCGAGAGGCACGCCTGTCCCCCGTACGAGCTGCGCGTCCTCGGCCTGGACGGCGCTCCCGCCTGGTGCGAGGTCGTCGACGGTGATCCCGACCTCCACGAAGTCCGCATCATTCTCGACCTTCTCCACTCGGTGGAGGAGATCGGCCTGCCCCTGCTCGCCGAGAACGGCCGCGGCCTGCTCCTGGTCCACCGGCTCTCCCAAGGGCGGTGCCACGTCCACCCCGCCACGGCCCACACCACCGGTACCCCCGGCAAAGCCGTCACCTTCGCCCTGCCCACCCACCGTTGACGTCGCCTTACAATCCGTCACGACGACGATCACCATGGCGGCTCCCCTGTTTTGGCAGGTGACGACTCCATCAGGACCTCGCGATCAAGGGGCAAGGCATCAATCGAGATGCCGTCCGGACGATGTCGGCTCTCACAGCCTGCCGACCATGCGCAGCGCCGCCACCAGCCACGAACGACAGGAACGAGAAATTCGGTTGTGAACATGAGTCACACATGCTTCACTGATCCCATCGGACGGCGACTCGATCGCCCCCTCGGTTTCAGTAGGAGATCACTGTGTCCTCTTCCCCGGCACACGCAACGCTCCATGACATCGTCCAGACTCGGCTGGCCGCCTCCGGTCTCCCGGCCGAGGCCAGAGGTCTGGTGCTCTCAGCCCTCGGCGAGCCGCCACCGGCGCCCTCCGGGTCCCCCACCGGGGTCTACCTGCGGGCGATCACCGTCGCGGGTTTCCGGGGCATCGGACGGCCCGCCCGGCTCCAGCTTCCCCAGGGCAATGGGCTCGTCGTCGTCACCGGGCGCAACGGCTCGGGCAAGTCCAGCTTCGCCGAGGCCGTCGAGATGGCCCTGACCGGGCAGAACTCACGCTGGAACGCCAGGTCGCAGGTGTGGACGAGCAGCTTCAAGAACCTGCACAGCCAGACGAACCCGGAGATCGAGGTGGAGCTGCTGGTGTCGGGTGAGTCCCGGCCCACCGTGGTCCGCAGGGAGTGGACCGGCGCCAGGGTCGAGGATTCGTCGGCCGCGGTGCGGCGTCCCGGGCAGGGCTCCGAGCAGCCGTTGAGCGCGCTGAACCTGGCTCACGCGCTGACGGCCCACCGTCCCTTCCTGCCGTACGCGGAGCTGGGCGGCGCTCTGGACAAGCCGTCCGACCTGTACGACAAGGTCTCTGGAATCCTCGGGCTCGGCCCCCTCACCGAGGCGTGCAAGGTGCTCCGCGACCAGAAGAACGCCCTGGGTAAGAAGGTGGCGGCCTCCCGCCAGGCTCTCCTCCCGTTGCTCAGCGCGCTGTCCCCTGTCGACGATCCCAGGGCACGTGCCGCCTACGCCGAGCTGAGCGGGAACCGGCCCGACCTCTCGGCGGTCGAGGCGCTCGCCGTCGGCGACGGAGCGCAGGCCGAGCTGCGGGCGCTCCGCCGGATGGCTGAGCTTGTCGGCCCCGACGCGCAGGCCGTACGGGAAGCCGCCGAACGGGTGCGTACCGCCTCACGCGCCCTGGAGACGATCCGGCACGGTGCGGCGGAGGACGCCCGCGAGCGCGCCGAACTGCTCGACCGGGCACTCGCGTACCACCGGGGACATCAGGGTGACGGCGCCTGCCCGGTCTGCGAGGCCCCGGACCGTCTCGACGAGGCCTGGGCCGTACGCGCACGGGCCGAGGTAACGCGGTTGCGCGAGGAGGCCGCCTCCGCAGAGGCCGTCCGGGCCGAGTCCCGGTCCGCCTGGGCCGCGGCGCGGCGACTCATCGGTGACCCGCCCGCAGGAATGCCGGAATCCCTTACGGTGTCGTGGCGGGAGTGGCAGGCCTGCCGGGAGGGGGAGGACATCGGGCGGTTCGCCGAGGTCGGCACGCGGCTGGCCGAGGAGTGCCGGCTGGTCAGGGAGGAGGCCGCCAAGCGCCTCGCCGATCAGGACAACCGGTGGAACGACCTGGTCGGAGCCGTGGCGGCGTGGTGCCGGGAGGCGCGCGAGGTTACTGAGATCAGGATCCGGCTTCCGCTGGTCAAGCTCGCCGACGAGTGGCTGCACGAGGTTCACGATGACCTTCGGGCGGCCCGCATGTCCGCGCAGGGGCAGGACGCCCGGATGTACTGGGCGATCATGCGCCAGCAGAGCAATGTGAGCCTGGGTGAGATCCGGCTGGCGGGCAACCGTACCCAGCGCAAGGTCGAACTCGACGTGACGGTGGACGAGGTGCCGGGCGCGGCCCTCGGCGTGATGAGCCAGGGTGAGTTGCACGCGCTGGCGCTCTCGCTGTTCCTGCCCAGGGCCCTCGCCGACGAGAGCCCCTTCCGGTTCCTGGTCATCGACGACCCGGTGCAGTCGATGGACCCCGCCAAGGTCGACGGTCTGGCCCAGGTCCTGGAGACGGTGGCGGAGTTCCGGCAGGTGGTGGTGTTCACCCACGACACCCGCCTGACCGAGGCGATCCGCCGCCTGCGCATCCGGGCGACGATCCTGGAGGTGACGCGCAAGGAGCGTTCCGAGGTGGAGATCGAGGTCTCCGACGACCCGGTCGAGCGCGCGCTCAAGGACGCCCGGTCCGTCGTCGGTGACCCTCGGCTCCCCGACGGGGTGGCCGCCGCCGTCCTGCCCGGTCTCTGCCGGGTGGCCCTGGAAAGCGCCTTCGTCGAGGTCGCACGGCGACGGCTGCTGACCGCCGACACCGAGCACGACGTGGTCGAACGGCGGATCGCCGAGGCACGCAGGTCCTCGGACATCGCCGCCCTCGCCCTCGGCGTCGAGCCCGGCGAGGTGGTCGGTCGGCTCAACCGCACCATCGGCGCGTGGGCGGGAGAGGTGTTCCGCGCCTGCAACAGGGGCGCGCATGACCAGGAAGGCTTCGAGGCCGCCTTCCGCGGCACCGGCAAGGACCCCATCGAGTACGTGACCAAGCTGGCCAGGCGTCTGCGAGAGGCGAACTGACGTGACGACCCACACGCGCCTGCTCGACGCCGCCGATACGGTCCTGCGCTCCGGTGGGCGCGGACCGTGGCCCCGGACGACCGCCTTCCTGCTCCGGAAGGCGCTGGAGTCGTGCATGTGCGACTTCTGGCACCGTGCCCAGCTGGGCGTGGAGCGGTGTCGCATGCGGACCCAGATGCTCTGCCTGGCGCGGTACGCCGACGAGAGCACCGCCCGGCGTGTCTCCGGAGCGTGGGCCGCGCTCAGCGCCGCCTGCCACTATCACGGCTACGAGCTCAATCCGACGGCCGGTGAACTGCGCGCCCTCCACGACGAGGTGCGCGTCCTCACCGAGCGTCTCGGCCCGGTCCCGCCGTCGCTCTGAACCGGGCCGCCCGGCGTCAGGCGGGTGCGTACGTGAGGCAGTCGATGTCGTTCTGCGCGTAGCCGACGACGATGCCGGAGGCCTGGCACTCGTACTGGACGTTGTGCTGGCACTTGGCCATCTTGCAGGCGCCGACGTGCCCGGTGGCGGACGGGTCACCGCCCTTCGCGTCGACCTTGAAGAAGGTCTCGCACTCCGCGTGGCTGCTGTTGCCGACCGTGATGGCCAGGGCGTGGCAGGTGTGCGCCGTGTTGTAGGCGCACGCCTCGACCTGGCACTCGTTGACCGCGGGCATTTGCATGGCTGAACTCTCCTAGGGCTCGGGCCGGTCCCGGGCTCCACGAGCCTCGCCGGGGCCTGTCGCCCATTGGTCTGTCGTCGGTCTAGCCCGTGGCGGCGCGTCCCGGCTGGCGTCCGGAACGTCGGCCCGCCTCGCGCCGCGCCATGTCACGGCCGCCGATGCTCGCGGCCGGACGTGACGCGGCCCGTGCCCGCGTACGGGCTCCGGGACTACCCCGTCTCCTACCGCGCGCCGGTCGCCTTCACGCTCATACGGGTCCCAAGGCTTCTCCAAGAGAACCGGGGCGTTGGTCGCGCGGCGATGGGTTTCGGGGAAGGGGACGGAGACGGCCGACGATGCCCGAGGCCGGCATGTACTGGGCCGCGACGTAGGTGGCCATGATCAGGAAGCCGTGTGCCGACACCGTGATCGGGGAGACCCCGGTCGCGGGCACACCCCGGTGGCGGAGGGCCCGGCGGTCACCGGCCGAGCAGGTGGGCGTAGCCGGGCTCCAGGCCCGCCCGCGCGGCGATGCCCGCCGTACGGGCCGCGAAGTCCTCCTCGTCGGCCACCGTCGCGTTGTCCTCCAGGGTGACCCCCTCCGGCGGGTCGTCCCAGCCCACCGGGTCGGCGTCCCAGAGGTTGCCGCGGAGGACGACGTTCTCCAGCGGCGGCCAGACCCGCAGGACGGCCGTGTTGTCGGCGCGCTGGACGGCGTTGCCCTCGACGGTGACCCAGGCGGCGCCGTAGTCGGTGTAGAGGCCGAAGTTGTACGGCGTGAGCGTGTCGCGCACGACGTTGCCGAGGATCGTCGCGCCGTTGTCGTGGGAGTCGCCCTGCGGGCCCGACAGGTAGATGCCGCCGCCGTCGGCGAGCACCTTGAGGGTGTTGAAGGTGAGGTTGCGCAGGACCCGGGTGCCCTTGCCGGGACCGAGCACGATGCCGCAGTGCGGGACGTCGTTCACCTGGTTGTGCGCGACCGTGGAGCCCTCGCTCGCGGTCACCGCGATGCCGGGCGAGCCGGAGTACTCCAGGCCGATGTCGTGGATCCAGTTGTTCTCGACCGTGACGCCACGGCTCCCGTCGATCGAGATCCCGCCGCCGCAGACGTCCTCGAACACGTTGCCCCGCACCAGGACCTCGGCGCTGCCGCCGGAGAGCCGCAGGGCCGTGGCGCCCAGCCGGGTGAAGCGGCAGCCCTCGATCGCGACACGCTCGGCGCCCTCGAACACGACGTTCGCGGGGATCGTCAGCGACTCCCCGGGCACCGTCACCCACGCCCCCTCGGCGAACGACACCTTCTCGATGGGGCCGCCGTCGTAGTAACCGGTGCCGTGGTAGTGCAGGAAGCCCTCGGGGCGGCTCGGCCGCGTCCAGGTGGCGTCGGCGAAGGTGATGCCCAGGAAGGCGAGGTCGCGGGCGCCGGTGACCGTGACCAGTTCCTCCAGCACGGGCGCGACGACCTCCGTCCGCCCGGGATCCTCGCCGGGGCGCGGCCGGTAGCGCAGGACGTGACGGCCGGGGCGGGACCTGTCGAGGACGAAGGTGCCCGGCTCGGTCAGGAAGCCCGCGCCGTTCTCCACCCGGGTCGGCAGACCGGGACCGTAGGACTCGCCTCCGCCCTCCCAGGGCACCACCGAGTTGTAGAGCTCGATCGCCCAGCCGAAGGCGGGCTGGGCCATGGTGATGGTGCTCGAGTGCCCGTCACCCTCGACGGCGGCGACGCCGAGGCGGGCCTCCGTCCACGGGTAGACGCCGCGCAGGACGAACTCGACGTCGCCGGGGTTGCCCCAGCTCTGCGGGGCGACGCTGTCCGTGACGTAACCCGTGTCGGTTCTGGTGGCGTTCCCGGGAACGGTGTCGATCGAGGCCCGCTCGGCCCTGCGGCCGTCGACGTGGAGCCGGCGGGTGTCGAGGTCGCCGACCTCGGCCAGCCAGACGCCGTCCCGCTCCCGCCAGCCGGTGATCCTCCGGCCGCCGCTGACGACGGCCTCGCCCACGGCCCGGTAGGTCACGCCGGAGTCGGCCTCGGTGAGCCGGAGGGTTTCGGCGAGCCAGTGGGTACCCGCCAGCAGGTTGACCACGGCGCCCACGGTGCCCGCGCCGCGGGCCAGGTCACGGGCGTGGGCGAGGGTGGCGACGGGGCGTTCCCTGGTGCCGGGCCAGGCATCGTCACCGGAGGGGGAGACGTAGAGCTCGTTCAAGAGCGCTCCTCGTTTATTGTGTAAACAGTGATATACAACATAAACAGATATTGAGGTCGAGCGTCAAGCCGAAGGAGGACGGGTGACCGACGAGGAGGATCCGGACCGGACGGTCGAGCTGCTGTGGCGGGAGCCGCGGGACGCCGCACCGAGACAGGGGCTGAGCGTCGACGCGATCGTGCGCGCCGCCGTCGAGATCGCCGACGCCGACGGGATCGAGGGGCTGTCCATGCGCCGGGTCGGCGAACGGCTCGGCTTCACCAGCATGTCGCTGTACCGGCACGTACCGGGCAAGGCACAGCTCGTCGACCTGATGTGCGACGCCGTGACGGGCGACGTCACGGCAGAAACCGCGACGAGCACCGTGGCGGGCACCCCGACATGCACAGCGACGGACACAGCGACGGGCACCGTGGCGGACGATGTGGTGACGGACGCGGCGAGAAGCGAGGCCGGCGGCGGGGCGGCGGGGACCTCGGGGGGCACGCCGCGCGGGTGGCGCGAGGCGCTCGAGGGGTGGGCGCGTCGCGGCTGGGCCCTGTGCCGCCGCCATCCCTGGCTGGCCGGGGTGCGCGGCACCCGGCACGTTCCCGGCCCGAACTCCGTCGCCCACTTCGAGTACGCGCTCAGCACCGTGGCCGGGATCGGCCTCAAACCCGCCGAGATGGTCGCCGTGGTGGGCCTCGTCGGCCGGTTCGTGGACAGTGAGGCGGCCAGGGCCGCGGAGATCGACAAGGTCGAACGGCACACCGGGGTCTCCGAGGAGGAGTGGTGGGGCGCCAGGGACTCCCTGTACGAGAAGCTCCACCTCTACCCCACGCTGACCCGCGTCTGGGAGGCGGGCGGCTACGACGAGCCGGAGGACTCCTTCGAGTTCGGTCTGCGGCGCGTACTGGACGGCGTCGAGGCGCTGGTCCGCGAGCGTGATGCGAACCGTGACGCGGATCGTGACGAAAGGCGTGACGAAAGCGCCTCATGTGCGATGTGCGGAACGAGCATGGACCGGGCGGAAGCGGGCCGCCCCCGCGCCTACTGCTCGCGGGCCTGCCGGCAACGCGCCTACCGCAGGCGCCATCGGCCCGCACCGTGACCGGGTGGCCCCCCGGACCGGGCGGCCTTCTCCCGAACGTGCCCCCGGCCCGGAAGTGAGCCGATCCGCGCAGGTCACCGGCCTCCGGCGATCCCGGCGCGGTTCACGATCGGCATATGCCCGGCGCGGTTCACGATCGGCATATGCCCGGCGCGGTTCACGATCGGCGTATGCCCGGCGCGGTCTACGCCCCGGCGTCCTCGCCTTCGGGGGCGGCGTTCCAGAGCCGGGCGAGGAACAGGGTGAGCGTGCCCGCGACGGAGTCGCCGGGCTCATCCGGGTGGTCGAGCGCCCATGCGTCCAGCGCGTCGAAGACGCCGAGCGTCGCCACGGTGATCAGTTCGACGCTCGGGAACGGATCGATCAAGCCGATGCGCAGGCCGTTCGCGACGAGCCTGTGGATCCAGGAACGGCCGTCGCGGGCGAGGTGGGGCTGCCGGGCGAGTACTGCCCGGTCGTCCGGGTGCTCACGCAGGTGTGCCACCAGCCGTTCCGTACCCGCCGCCACCTGCTCCCACAGCTCGTCCCCTGCCGCCACGTCGACCCAGGGGCCGAGGGCGGCGAGCGTCCGGGTGCCGGCGTCGGCGACCACGGCGCCGAAGAGGTCGTCCTTGCCGTCGAAGTAGTGATAGGCGGAGGTCTTGGAGATGCCGGCCTCGGCGATGATCTGGTTGAAGGACGCGGCGTCCTTGCCGTCGCGCGCGAAGTGGGCGCGGGCGACGGCGAGAATGGAGGCTCGCGCGTCAGCCGGCAGCCGGTCGAAGCGTGGAAGCGGCATGGGTTCCCTAAAGGCTTTCCGTCAGCGGGGCGGCCGGCTGCCGGGTGGCAAGCCTGCGATTGACCCGGCCCGTCATGATCCAGTGTGCGGCCCACAGCGGGAGGGCGATCGCTCCGCCGGCGTACCCGGCCGTTCCGGGGAAGAGCGACAGGATTTGGAAAGTGCACCAGCCGTATCCGAGCGCCGTCCACCACCGGATGAATCCGCCCGGCACGCGCGCATCATCGGTCATCGAGGCGGCCACCGAGGCGGAGACGGCCCGCACGATGAAGAAGTCCTCGGTGAAGTTGTAGGGAATCGCGAACATCCACCAGACCGACGCGGGAGAGGCGGTCCTGGCCTCGGGCCGTACGAGCGCCATCGTCCGCTGGAGGGCGCGGCAGTACAGCGCGACGAGGCCGAGGAAGACGGCCAGGGCGATCAGCCCGCCGGGCATTCCCAGCGCCCCGATCTCGCCCAGGATCCCCGGCCCCCACTCCGGCGCCCAGAGCGGGTAGCCGAGGAGGATAGCGGTGAGGGCGGTGCCCACGGTCTTGACGGCGACTCGCATGCCTGAAGTGTACCGCTAGTACACACCGGTGGTTCACGTCTGACCTGGAGTCCGGGGAGGAAGCAGGACGCCCAGGAAAAGAGGTGAATCATCACAAGGAGAGCGACCGATGGCCACCGGCAACCTTGTCGCCGTCGCCGCCGGTGGATTGATCCGACCGCACCAGGGGAACCGCTACGACGGCGCGTCCGACGACGTCGAACGCGTGACGGGCGTGCCCGCCCAGACGGTCGAGGCGTTCGTGGCCCCTCGCGGGGATTTTCGTTCGGGCTGAGCCGCAGGTGAGCCGCGCCGGCCACGCAATGGAGGATTTCGATGCATGTATCCAAATCCCTGAACGCGCTGGATGAGTAAATCGGAACGGCTTACCTTGCGGTGACCCGATGTCGAAACAATCCGAAAAGGAACCGCTCCGCACGCGACAAGTTGCTCAACCGCGAATGCGCCCGCCGCCAGGCCAATCGTGTCTCAATTGGAGGGCGAGCACCATTCAACGACTCACCCACCATGTAAAACACGCTGTAAGCCCGGCGGCCCCCGACCCACGCGACCCGAGATTGGCTGATTCCGGCCGAAACTATCGGAATTCTACCGAAACTTCTGGGCGATGCGTAATGCACGTGACAGCGGCATTCCATGATCATAGTTGGGGGTCATCGCCCTCCGTCCGGCGCGCGATCGACCCGTTCGCTACGAAAGTTTCATCCCGCGCGCCGGGAGCGGGCACGAACCTTCCCTGGCCAGCAGGCGCAGGGGCACGCCCCGCGGGCCCGGCGTCCGGGGCTGCGAATCAAGTTACTTGACATCCGCAATCATGTCGTATTTGCTCCCTTGCATTACACCCCCATGCAGCGTGCAAGCGGCATACCGATGAACGTAAGCGCTCACACCTCGATTCTGGTTTCGCAGCTCCGGGCATTCGATGCCGCTGATGGAGAGGAACGCAGGACATGTCTTTATCGTCGGCCCGGTCCCTACAGCCAGAGGGAATCGCAAATGTTGAAGTATAGGTCCATCCTCGGGGCCGTGGCGCTCGCGGCGGCCGTCGTCCTGGTGACGGGGCACGCGGCGATGAGCAGCGGCAGCAGCACAGGAGCCTCGGCGTCCACCGCCGCCGCGCTCGCGGGAACCGCAGGATGTGGAAAGAACCCGACACTGAGCAGCGGAACACACACCATCCAGTCCAGCGGAAAGAATCGCAGCTTCATCCTGCGAATTCCCGCGAACTACAACAACAACAACCCCTATCGCCTGATCTTCGGCATCCACTGGCTGAACGGCACCATGAACGACGTCGACTCCGGTGGAAGCAGCGGGGCCTCCTGGTCCTACTACGGACAGCGGCAGCTGTCGAACAACACCGCGATCTTCATCTCGCCGCAGGGCCTCAACAACGGCTGGGCCAACTCCAACGGCGAGGACGTCACCCTCTTCGACGACATCATGCGGCGGGTGGAGGCGGATCTCTGCGTCGACCCCTCGCTGCGTTTCGCCATGGGGTTCAGCTACGGCGGCGGCATGAGCTTCTCCCTCGCGTGCAGCCGCGCGACGGTCTTCCGCGCGGTCGCGGTGTTCGCCGGCGCGCAGCTCAGCGGATGCAGCGGCGGCAACGAGCCCATCGCCTACATGGGACTGCACGGCATCACCGACAGCGTCCTCAACATCTCGCAGGGACGGACGCTGCGGGACAGGTTCGTCCGCAACAACGGCTGCACCGCGCAGAACCCGCCCGAGCCCGGCCAGGGCAGCCGGGGCCACATCGTCACCGCCTACTCGGGGTGCCGCGCCGGGTACCCGGTCGTCTGGGCCGCGTACGACAACGGTCACACGCCCGCCCCGGTGGACGGGACCTACACCGAGAACGGCGCCCAGACCTGGACCAAGGGAGAGGTGTGGAAGTTCATCTCCCAGTTCCAGAGCACCTCCACGCCCGACCCGACGCCCACCCCGACCGTCACCCCGACCGTCACCCCGACCCCGACGGTCACCCCGACCCCGACGACCAGCTTCCGCCTGCGCAGCGAGGGCGCCGGGCGTTGTGTCGACTCCCCCAACAGCGCCAGCGCCAACGGCACCCTGTTGCAGATCTACGACTGCCACACGGGCGCCAACCAGCTCTTCAGCTACGGCTCCGGCAGGCTCCAGACCCTCGGCAAGTGCCTGGACTCCCCGACGAACGCCGGCTCCGGCACCCGCGTGCAACTGTGGGACTGCCACACCAACAGCAACCAGCAGTGGACCTTCAACTCCAACGGCACCGTGACCAGCGGCGCCAACAACCTCTGCCTCAACGTCACCGGCACCGGCAACACCTCCGCCGTGACCGTCGCCACGTGCAACGGCCAGGCCAACCAGAGATGGACCAGGGCATGACCGCCTGCTAGCCGATGGCAGGCGTCGGGTCCAGGCGGAGTCGCCTGGACCCGACGCGCTTCGTCGCCCAACTCATGGACGCGCACTCGAACGCCACGGGCGTCCCCCTTGGATGTGGACACCTTGGAGGCTGGATCTCAAGGTCCAGGGGAAGAGATGTCCCTGATGGTGATGAAGAACTACCCGCCCGAGTTCAAGGCCGACATTCCCCCTCCCAGCGGCCGGTCCCGAAACCTAGGCGGCGCTTGGCCGTTGAACCGGACATGGGCAGACTCGTCAGGACACATGGGCAGACTCGTCAGGACCGTTTCAGCGGCCGCGCTTCTCGGCGTGACCGCCGGGAGCGCCAATGCCACCGTCGCGGTCCAACCCGTCCGCGTCGCACCCGCACACTCGATAGCGGAGCTCGCCGAGCGCCTGCGCGCCCACGAGTCGGATGACACGTCGCGGTCTCACAGGGCCTACAGCCTCTTCATGCTGTGCGGCGGCTTGCAGAGGGCGCAGGGCTGCGAGCCGTGGCGCCTGGGTCGTCGATCTCGCCTGGGAGGTACGGGGGAACTTCGGCTACGCCCCGCGCAGTTGGACGACCCGGGGGTTGCGCGTTGCCGAATGGGCCCTGTCCTTCGCCGGTTGAGACGGCGCCCCCACCCGAACGGGCGACTGGCGGAACGGGTCCCGTCCGGTCGTGTCCGGGCGAAGCCGGTACCGGCCGGTCAGGCGGGCGTCTCCTTCCGCGAGTCGCTCAGCACCGTGAACGTGATGCCCGCCCGCCGGAGCCGGTCGATCAGCGCGTCGCCCATCGCCACGGCGGTGGTGACCTGGCCCGAGACGTCGGGCAGGTCGTCGGTCGCCAGGCAGAGCGCCGACTCGCCGAGCATCTTGGCGGTCTCGTCGTAACCGGGGTCTCCGCCCGCGACCTCGGTGACGACGCGCGCCCCGCCCCCCTGGCCGAGGAAGGTCACCTTGAACCAGCTCCTGGCCCGCCGCTCGGCGCCGGGACCGTCCCCGGGGGCGAAGCGTCGCAGCAGCAGGGAACGCGCCGGGGGGATCCGGGCCAGCAGGGCGAGCGCCCCCGCCCCCGCGGCGAGGCCCAGCGCGACGGGCAGCCGCCTGACCGCGTAGTGGTGGCGGTAGGTGAAGTCGGGGCCGTAGCGCTCCAGCGCGCGGGCCGAGCGGGCGACGACCCGCGGGTCGAGCGTGGGCAGCGGCAGGGCCCAGCCCCCGACGTAGCGGAGCGACCCGGGCCCGCCGCGCGCCTTCCTGCCCCCGGGAGCCGCCACGGCCACGGCCCCGGCCGTGGTCCCGGGCGCGGGACCCGACCAGGAGTGCCCTTCGAGTTCGCGCCGGAGGCGCGCGGCCTCGGCCGCCTGCCGGAAGCGGGAGATCACCGTGACGGCGGAGTGCACCGTACCGCCCGACGCGCCGCCGGAGGCCCTGACGAACCCGCTGACCTCCAGCGGCACTCCCCGGGGCAGGTGCTTGACGGTGAAGTAGGCGCCGAGGTCGTGCGGGATCGAGTCGAAACCGCACGCGTGCACGAGCTTGGCCCCGGTCCGCCTGGCCCGCTCGTGGTGGCGGATGAACATGCGGTCGACGAACTCGGACTCGCCGGTGATGTCCGCGTAGTGGGTGCCCGCGTCGGCGCAGGCGGCCACGAGCGGCTCGCCGTAGGAGAGGAAGGGGCCCACCGTGGTCGCGACGACCCTGGCCTGCCTCGCGATCTCCGCCAGGGAGGCGGGGTCGGTCGCGTCGGCGTGGAGCAGCGGCAGCTCGGGCAGGCCGATCCGGTCCCTGACCGCTTCGAGCCTGGCCCGGTCGCGCCCGGCCAGGGCCCAGCGCACGGAGGGACCGGCGTGGCGCGCGAGATAGCCGGCGGTGAGCGCCCCGGTGAACCCGGTGGCTCCGAACAGCACGATGTCGTACGGGCGATCGTCAGGCATGGGCAGAGAATCCTCCCTGCCCATGCCTGACGCAAGGCGTACCGCCGGGTGTCGCGCGATCACCCGGTACGGGCACGGCGGCCGCGCCCGTCCCCGGACGGGCGCGGATTCCGTCACGCCCCCGCCCTCACCTCGGTACGGGCGCGGCGACGAGCCGGGGAAGCGCGTTCTCGCCGAACCAGTACGACTCCTCCAGATGGGGATAGCCCGACAGGACGAAATCCTCGATGCCGCCACCCGGGTCAGTTCGGGTGTCGGGGTGGGGCCATCGGGGCGAGGCCGAGATCGGCGAGCGCGGCGGCGCCGCGGGCGGCGTGGTCGCCGCCGGCGAGACCCAGGGTCCGTGCCGACTGGTACCGGCAGCCGGCGGCGTCGAAGGCGTCCGCCGTGGCGAGCAGCCGCTCCTGGTCCTTGTCGAACAGGGCTTCGGCTCGCTCCACGATGGCGGCGGCGACCGGGTTGCCGGCCACGATGATCCGGGCTTCGGCCAGGCGGTCGCGAGCGTCAGGGCTCCCGGCGAGCACGGCGGCCTCGGTACGCAGCGCGACATACCAGTGGTGCCAGATCCAGGTGACCCACTTCCACACCTGCCTGGGCTCGGGGATCATCCGCTCCAGCGCCTCCGGTGCCTGCCCGTGGTGCAGCAGGAGTATCGCGTCGAAGACCGCCCCGTAGCCGTAGGTGTGCTCCGGTGGGGTGCCGAGCTGATCCAGGATCTCCTGCCAGGCGCGCTGGGCGTCATGGTCGTCGCGAAGGCCGTGGATCATCGCCACAGCGGCCACCGCCGGGCAGAGGAGCGACCGGGCGGGGCTGCCTGCCCGCCGCCACGCGTCGAGGAACCGTACGCCTCCGGTGAGCACCTCGTCGACGTTGCCCGCCAGCGCATCGACCATCAGCAGCCGGCACGTAGCGCGGTGACCGACCTCCGCCAGCGATGGATGGTCGGCCAGCTGGCGTGCCCATCGGCGGGCGCCTGGCACATCCCCCGCGCCGAGGCTCGCCTCGGCGACTATACCGAGCGCGTCGATCAGCTCGTGGGTGCCGGCCGGAGAGATCGGCAGGGATGACAGGAGCGTGATCCGGCGGCGGGAGGTGGCCGCGGTGGCGAACGTGTCGCCGGCCCAGCTCTGAGCGCCGGTGAGCGCATCGAGTGCGGCCGACTCGGCGAGCGGGTCGCCGGTCCGGCGGGCGAGCTCGACCGCGCGCTCGGCGCGCGCGATCGTCGCCGGTACGGCGTTGCCGGGCGGGCCCTGGGCGGCACCGAACGCGTCAGTGAGCACCGCGGCCTCGGCCAGCGCCACCGCGGCCCGCGCGGCCGGATCGTCGCCGGCCGGTTCTCGCGCCTCGCTGATCAGCGCGAGCGCCTCCTCCCGGGGCGGGAGCCGCACGAACGTGGTCGAGAACCGGTACGCGGTGGTGGCGGCGGTCGCCAGGTCACGGGCGGCGGCAGCGGTGTCCCCGGCTCGGTGGGCAGCGTCCGCGGCGGCGCGGTAGAGGCGGTACATGTCATCACCACGCGTCCGGCAGCCGGCCACGGCCGCGGCGTGCCGGAGCATCGACGCGGTGGTGGCGGAGGCGTCGGCGAGCGCGGCCGCCTGCTCGTATCGCCGCTGGGATTCGCCGATCAGGTTGCGGTCAAAGGTCAGTTCCGCCAAACGCCGGGCGATGCGCTGCGCGTCGGCATGCCGCTCCGGCTGGCCGGCCGCCCAGGCCAGGGCGGCGCGGAGGTCGTCTGCAACCGCGTCGAACCGGACCCGCCAGTCCGCTCCCACCACCGCCAGGTCGGCGGCCTTGGCCAGGCACCAGCGAAGGTGGCCGGCTCGGGTGCCGGCCAGCTCACCGGCCTCGATGAGCCGCTCGGCCGCGTACTGCCGGATGGTCTCCAGCACTCGGTACTCCGTCCCGCTCGGGGACGCCGTCACCACCAGCAGGCTCTGTTCGGCGAGCCGGGCCAGCCCGTCTGCGACCAGGCCTTCCTCGGACCCGGTGACGTCCGCCGCCGCGGCGGCGGTGAACGGCGCCACGAACACCGACACCTGGCGCAGCAGCGCCCGGTCGCCCGGCTCCAGCAGGGCATGGCTCCAGTCCAGCGCCGCCCGCACCGAACGGTGCCGCTCATCGGCGCGGGATCCGCCGGTGAGCATCCGTAGCGGGTGGGACAGGGCGGCGGTGATGCCGTCCAGGCCGAGCGTGGGATACCGGGCGGCGGCCAGCTCGATCGCCAGCGCCATTCCATCCAGCCGCTCACAGATCGAGGCGATCTGGTCGTGCAGTGGAGGATCCAGCGGCCAGCCGACCGCCGCCGCCCGCTCCCTGAACAACGCGACCGCGTCCGACTCGCCGTCGACGGCCAGCGACAGCGGCGGGACCGGGTACACACGTTCGAACGGAACCATCAGCCGCGCCCGGCTGGTCGCCAGCACCGTCACCCGAGGGCACGTCGCCAGCAACCGCTCGAAAAACAGCGCCGCTCCGTCCACCACGTGCTCGCAGTTGTCCACCACCAGCAGCGCATGACGGTCGGCCAGCGCGGCGACCACCGACTCGGTCATGCCACGGCCAGGCTGCTCGCCGAGGCCGAGCGCCCCGGCGACCGCGGCCGCGACCATACCCGGATCGGTGACCGGCACCAGATCGACGAACCACACCCCGTCGGCGTACTCGCCGGACACGTCCGCGGCCACCGCCAGCACGAGCCGGGTCTTGCCCACTCCGCCGGGGCCGACCGCGGTCACCTGCCGGCATGCCTTGATCATCTCGGTCAGTTCGGCTCGCTCGCTCACCCGGCCGACGAACGAGGTCAGCGGGGCCGGCAGGACCGGTGGTGCCGCGTGAGGCTCGTCGGCGCGGGCGAGTTCGGCCGCTCGCACGGCGAGCGCCCGCCGATCCGGTACCTCCAGCTTGCGCAGCAACGAGGAGACGTGGCTCTCCACGGTGCGCACCGAGATGAACAACCGCGCGCCGATCTCGGCATTGCTGAGATGGGTCCCGACCAGCTCCAGCACCTCGGCTTCCCGAGGGGAGACATCCGCTACCGCGATCACTGTCCCAGTCTGCCGCAAACCCCTCTGTGCCCCATCCGCAGTGGCCACCGTGCGCGATCCGTGTTCTCGATCCGTGTTCTCGATCCGTGGGCGCTTCCGTGGTCGCCACGGAGGTGGATCGGCAGTCCGGGCGAAATGCTGTGAACACCTGCACATCGGGTCGATGTGACCCACGACTTCAGGAGTGACCATGACCGGCTCTTCCACCCGGGGAATCAAGACCGTGCTGCACCCCGTGTCCGACCAGTCGGCGGCCAAGGCGGTGTACGCGGCCCTGCTCGGGGTCCCGCCGCAGACCGACTCGTCCTACTACATCGGTTTCGAGGTTGAGGGCCAGCACATCGGGCTGGTGCCGGGCGGTGGACCGCAGGGCATGACCTCGCCGGTGGCCTACTGGCACGTGGAAGACATCGAGGCGAAGCTGGCCGAGGTGATCGCCGCGGGGGCCACCGTGAGGGAGCCCGCGCACGAGGTCGGCGGCGGCCGCCTGGTGGCCACCGTCACCGACCCCGACGGCAACGTCCTCGGGCTCCTGCAGGACCGGTGAGCGCCGACCCGCCCCTGCCATGTACCGCCGTGTAGCGGCCGCCTGCAAGACGACGAACCCACCTCGTTCAAAGGATCTGCCATGACCTCCTTCGCGTCCATCACCCTGGAAGTTCCCGACCCCACGGCCGCGAACGCCTTCTACAACGCCTTCGGCCTGGGCTCTTACGTGAACGTCCGCGCCTCGGAGACGCCGACGACCGGCTTCCGCGGGTTCGCGCTGTCACTCGTGGTGTCGCAGCCGGGCAACGTCGACGCCCTCATCGGCGCCGCCCTCGACGCCGGCGCCACGACGCTGAAGCCCGCCACGAAGGGGTTCTGGGGCTACGGCGGCGTCGTCCGCGCACCGGACGGGACCATCTGCAAGATCGCGACCTCGAACAAGAAGGACACCGGCCCCGCCGCCCTGCACATCGACCAGGTCGCGCTCTTGCTGGGAGTGGCGGACGTCAAGGCGAGCAAGCGGTTCTACGTCGGCCGCGGCCTGGCCGTGGCCAAGAGCTTCGGCGGCAAGTACGTCGAGTTCGACACCCAGCCGTCGGTCGTCACGCTGGCGCTCTACCCGCGCCGTGCCCTCGCCAAGGACACCGGCGTCTCCCAGGAGGGCACCGGATCGCACCGCATCACGATCGGCGGCGATGCCGGGCCCTTCACCGACCCCGACGGGTTCGTCTGGGAGGCCGCATCCGCCTGAGGCGCGCGGCGGGGCGACCTCGGCGACCTCATCACGCAGGTACATGACGGTGGCACCGGGATCATCCAAGGAAACCGACGAGCGAAACGAACTGCCCGGCCGCGAGCCGACACCGACCGGGTGGAGGACCATCAGATCCCTTCGCAAGACTCCGAACATCAAGATCCTCAAGGAGGAAATCCGCCATGAGCAACACCGAAAGCAGCACCTACCAGGGATTCACGGCCGAGGAGCGTGCCGCGATGAAGGACCACGCCCAAGAGCAGAAGAAGGCGGCGCGCCGCAGCTCACGTGCCGAGAAGGCGGCGGAGGCGGAGCGGGACGTACTCACCAAGATCGCCGAAATGCGGGACTCGGACCGGGTCATGGCTGAGCGCGTCCATGCCGTCATCACGGCCACCGCCCCGGTCCTGGCGCCGAAGCTCTGGTACGGGATGCCCGCCTACGCGTTGAACGACAAGATCGTCTGTTTCTTTCAGAGCGCGGAGAAGTTCAAGGCGCGCTACGCGACGCTCGGGTTCAGCGACCAGGCGAAGCTGGACGAGGGCACGATGTGGGCGGCCGGTTTCGCCCTGACCGAGGTGACGGCCGAGACGGAGTCGCGGATCGGCGCGCTGGTGAAGCGTGCGGTGAGCTAAGGCGCGCGTCCCCGCGAAGCCCGCCCGGCTGACCCCGGCGACCAGGGCCAGGCCGATTCCTGCGACCGCGCCCAGGGCGAAGCCGATCGCGGCCCGCCGTCGCATCCCCGCGTCAACGGCGGGAGCGGGCACGGAGATCTCATCCACGGCTGGAGGCCGGGTTCCCGCTCACCGTCCGGCAAGTAACCCATGAAGTCAATGGGAAATACGGGTTATTGCTAGTTACGCGCCGAAGTGCCCCCGTTGGTAGGTTTTCCGCAAAGAACAAGTGAACGCGCACGGAGGAGCTGGCACGGTGGAGGTCGAGCAGACGGCACTGCCCGGTATAGGACTGCGGCACGAGTTCACGACGCGGTCGGGCAGGCGCATCGGGATCGTCTCTCACCGCACCGGCCGCCGCGACCTGGTGATATACGACCCCGACGATCCCGATCGCGCGTGCGAGACCATCAAGATGAACGACGAGGAGGCCGACGCGCTCGCCGAGCTGCTCGGCGCCCCGCGCATCGTGCAGCGCCTCAACGACCTGCACCGCGAGGTCGAGGGCCTGGTCAGCCTGCAGCTGCCGATCCTGCCCGGCTCCCCGTACGCCGGCCGGCCGATGGGTGACGCGCGCGTCCGCACCCGCACCGGCGCCTCCATCGTGGCCGTGGTGCGCGAGGGCCAGGTGTTCGCCAGCCCCGCCCCCGACTTCGGGCTGGCCGAGAGCGACGTGGTGGTCGTGGTGGGCAGTCCCGAGAGCACATCCGCCGTCTCCGACATCCTTTCCGGCGGGTAGGGCACCGGGTGCACACTGCGATTCTTTTCCTTGAGCTCGGTGCTGTCCTTCTCGGGCTCGGCATACTGGGAGCGCTCGCCCTGAAGGTGGGCATCTCGCCCATCCCCCTCTACCTCATCGCCGGCCTGGCCTTCGGCACCGGCGGCATCCTGCCCCTCGCCACCAGCGAGGAGTTCATCTCGGTCGGCGCCGAGCTCGGCGTCATCCTGCTGTTGCTCACCCTCGGCCTGGAGTACAATGCCGACGAGCTCGTGACGAGCCTCAAGAGCAACGCGCGCGCGGGCGTCGTCGACCTGGTGCTCAACGCCGCACCCGGCGCGATCGCCGCGCTGCTGCTGGGCTGGGGTCCGGTGGCCGCCATCGCCATGGCCGGCGTCACGTACGCGACCTCCTCGGGCATCACCGCGAAGGTCCTGTCCGACCTGGGGTGGATCGGTAACCGCGAGACGCCGGTGGTGCTGTCGCTGCTGGTCTTCGAGGACCTCACGATGGCGATCTACCTGCCGGTCCTCACCGCGGTGCTGGCCGGACTGAGCTTCGCCGGCGGCGCGGTCACCGTGGCGATCGCGCTGGCCGCGGTCAGCGTCGTGCTGCTGGTCGCGCTCCGCTACGGCAAGGCCATCGAGGCGTTCGTCTCCAGCCCCAACTCCGAGGTGCTGCTGCTGAAGGTCATCGGGCTCGCGCTGCTGGTCGCCGGGGTGGCCCAGCAGCTGCAGGTCTCGGCCGCGGTCGGCGCCTTCCTGGTGGGCATCGCGCTCTCGGGCGAGCTGGCCGAGGACGCCCAGGCGCTGCTCACCCCGATCCGCGACCTGTTCGCCGCGGTGTTCTTCGTCTTCTTCGGCCTGCAGACCGACCCGACCAAGATCCTGCCGGTCGCCGGGCTGGCCGCGCTGCTCGCCCTGATCAGCATGATCACGAAGCTGCTCACCGGCGTCTACGCCGCCCGCCGGGCGGGCATCGCCAAGGCCGGGCAGGCGCGGGCCGGTATCGCGCTCATCCCCCGGGGCGAGTTCAACATCGTGATCGCCGGACTCGCGGTGGCCGCCGGGGTCCATCCCGACCTGGGCCCGCTGGCCGCCGCGTACGTCCTCATCCTCGCCGCGTTCGGCCCGCTGGCCGCGCGGCTCGTCCAGCCCTTCATCACCGCCATCGCCAAGCGCGCCTGAGGTCCCGCCCGGCCCGCCGTCCCGGCGGGCCGGGCGGGACCTCCACGGCCGCTCGGCGGGTCATCCGTCCTGGAGTACGGACAGGATGTTGCCCGCGGGGTCCTTGAACCACGCGATGGGGGGACCCTCCTCCCGCATGACGCCCCTGTCGTCCTGCGGGAAGCCGTCGTACCGCTCGAAGACCACCCCGCGCCCGACCAGCCCGTCGACGGCGGCGTCGATGTCGTCCACCGGGAAGTTGAGGATGGTGTACGAGGCCGGGACGTGGCCGTGCTTGGGGTAGACCAGCACCTTCCCGCCCCCGGCGAGGTGCAGGGTCAGCATGCCGTTCTCCTCCGACACCTCCAGTCCCAGGGTCTCGGTGTAGAACTTCCTCGCCGTCTCGACGTCGTCCACCGCGAACCCGCTGAATGCCTTGGTCTGCCGAAACATGTCCTTCTCCTTCTCTTCCCATCATTTCCCGACAGTTCATCGCCCCGTAGCGGCGAGATACTCCTCACTGATCCCGATGTTCCGAGCCTCTAGGCCGCCCAACTTACGGTCACCTCTTTGTACTTTTACGCCACGCGCAAGCGGTACAGCGCCAGCGACGAGGTACCGGCGGTCGGACTCGAGTGCTAGGTGATCAGGAAAAGGCAGGTGTCACCGGTCCCGGTAAGGGCCGTCGCGGTATGGAACCGTCTCCACGCTTTGAGACGGCTGAAAACGCCTTGTTCGTTTCCGCAATTTTGGATTCCTCGACGCCGAACAGCGAAAGCCGGGTCGCGCCGGGCACGACCGGAGCCCCGCCCTCAAGAGGAAAATCCGTACATGTGATGCAACTCACACTCATATAGACAATCAAGAGTGACCATCTTTGACATGTGAGTTGACCATTGTCTATAACGGCGGCGGGCACCGAGACCTGACTCTGGGCATCGGGAAGACGACACTCCGGTTCCTTGACCGATCTACTTCTCTCGATCACATTCGCAGTGATTCTCCTTACGTCTGCTTTCGGTACGCGCGGCCTCCTCGATCGGAGGCCCGCGGCAGCGTGCCGTGAAGGGTGCGTTATGCGAATTCGGCATGCTCGGATGAGATTGGCCACCTTGGTGATCGCCTTGGTGAGTGCCGTGCTCGTCTCCGGGATGGGTGTTCCGGAGAATCTGATCGGGCGGGCCGCCGCGGCGGCGCCGGCTCCGGAACCGTCGGTCGATGGGCGTGCCGTACCCAAAAAGAAGGTCACCAAGGGGGCGGAGGACTCGGTACCCGAAGTGGTGCGACGTACTCCGGTGTGGCCGAAGGCCGGCAGCGCCGAAGTCGATCTCGCACCGGTGGGCCGGGTGTCCAAGGCCGGTGCGCTGCCGGTCAAGGTGGGCAAGGCCAAGGGGTCCGAGCTGGCCACGGTGAGGGTGGAGACCTTGCCAATGGAGAAGGCGCGTGAGCTGGGTGGGGTGGGGGTCGCGGTGCGGCTGACACGTGCCGACGGCGGCGCCGCCACCGGCAAGGTGCGGGCGGAATTCTCCTACGCCGGGTTCCGGGACGCCTACGGCGGTGACTTCGCGAGTCGGTTACAGCTGTTGCGGCTGCCCGCGTGCGCATTGCAAACGCCACGTCCTCGCTCGTGCGTGATACGGCCGAGCACGGTGGCGGCGTCCAACGACCTGAGGGCCGGGACGCTGACGGCCGACATCGAGGCGGCCCCCGCCGGCAAGGCCCAGGCGATGCCTCCCGCCGAGCCGTCCACCCCTGCCAAGGACCGCAAGCAGGCCGCAGCACGGGCGGCAGAGGCCGCACTGGCCTCGCAACTCGCGACCGGATCGGTGTACTTGCTGGCGGCTGGGCTGACCGGTCCGAACGGGAACTGGGGCGCGACCGATCTGAAGCCGTCGGGCACCTGGCAGGCGGGCACCTCCGGCGGCGGGTTCGACTACGATCTGCCGTTGCCGGAGGCCCCCTCGCCTGGCGGGGAGGGGCCGGGGCTGTCGTTGCAGTACGACGCCTCCTCGGTGGACGGGCAGGGGCGGTGGACCAACAACCAGTCCGGTGTGGTTGGGGTGGGCTGGAACCTGAACGCCGGGTTCATCGAGCGACGGTATCGGCGCTGCGCCGTGGACAATTGGTACGACCCCAACACCGCCGACTTGATCTGGTGGGCTGAGGAACTGGGCACCGCCGGGAAAGCTCTGTGCTGGGAGTCACCGGATGAGAACGACGGTGACTCCACCACCAATGACCGAACGCAGTCGGAACTGGTGTTGTCCGCGGGTGGTCGCTCGGCGCAGATCGTCGAGGACCGTACCTCCGGGACGTGGAAGACGGTGCCGGATTTCGGCTGGAAGATCGAGCAGCTCACGGGGGGCACGACCGGCCAGCCGTATTGGAAGGTCACCAATCAGGAAGGCCAGGTGTGGCGATTCGGCTACAACCGCGACGCCCAATGGCAAACGCCGTACGTGGGCAATGAGCACGACCCGCTCGCGGTGGCCGACGAGCCCTGTTTCGACCGCTATTACAACGACGACATCCCGCCCACCTGCACAGGAGCGTGGCGTTGGAACCTCGATCAGGAGGTCGACCGCAACGAGAACGTGATCGATTACTCCTATACCCGGGAGACCAACTACTTCTGCCTGCCCTCCTGCGTCCACGAGGCCTACCGGGTCCTGCCCTACGACCGGGGCGGGTTCCTGGCCGAGGTGAGCTGGGGGCACAACAGCCAGGTGGCCGGGAGCGTGCCGACCACGCGTACCGTGTTCACCACTACTGCCCGCGACGGCGGCGACGTCCCCACCGACCTGTACTGCGCCACCCAGGCCGGTTGCGAGAACGACACCATCGCCTTCTACTCGACTCGCAAGCTCACTTCGGTGCGAACCGAGTCGCGTGACCCCGCCTCGGGCGCCTGGGATCCGGTGAGCCGGCTGGACCTCGCCCACCAGTGGATCTACCAGCGAACCGACTTCGGGCCGGCCTTCGATCCGGTGCTGTGGCTGGACACCGCCCAGCAGACGGGCCTGGCCGCCAGCCCGCCGATCACGCTGCCGCCGCACGACTTCGACGCGGTGATGCTGGCCGGCGCGATGGACTACGACACCATGTCCGACTGGACCAACCTGCTGTCATGGCGGATGGTGCCGCGCGTGGCCGCCATCGCCAACGGCATGGGCGGCCGGATAGAGGTCACCTACGGCCAGGTCGATCCGTGTGGTGGCGGCAAAGGCAGGGTCGGTGGCAACTACCTGACAGACAAGACCGGTGACTGTTTCGAGGTCGATATGGGCAGCGACCCCGAGAGCGGGTACGAAACCTGGACCCGCTACTTCAAACAGCTCGCCACCAAGGTCGTCGAACGCGACATGGTCTCCGGTTCGCCCGACATGGTGCACCAATACGAGTTCCTGGGTACCCCGCGCTGGCAAAACCCCATCCAGTGGGTAGAACTCGGCCTGGCGCCACCCGCCTCGGAGTGGCGCGGCTACGGCCAGGTCCGCACCGTCGCCGGCGCCGGCAGCGACCCGGCTGGCTACACGGTCACCACGCAGACGTTCCTGCGCGGTAGTGGCCAGCAAGTCGCCCATTTCGAGAACGGCACCACTCTGGATGCCCCCGCGTTGCAGGGGCAGTTGCTGCAGGAGCAGGCATGGCAGATGACCACGCTGAGCCCGCGTGCCTACACCGAGGTGAAGTCCACCCGATACGAGTACACGATCCAGTCGACCGGCAACGGTCCCGGCACCCAGGACCCGGCGTTCGTCGTGCGCACCCGCGAACGCTCCAGAGAGAAGGTCACCGGCGGTGGCTGGCGCTACACCGACCTGCGAACCACCTACAACGCCGACGGCCTGCCGAACAGGGTCAACAACTACGGCCAGGACGGTGTCACCAACGACAACAGCTGCCTGACCTATACCTACGCACGTAACACCGATCCCGGCCAGTGGCTGATCGGCTTCCCGTCCGTGACGGAGAAACGCACCGGGGACAACTGCACGACCGGCGCCCTGATCGGCAGGACGGTCACCCTCTACGACGCGGGCACCGACCCGGCCACCAACAAACCGAGCGACGGCAACGCCACCGAGGTGCGCTCTTCCGTTAACGCCTCCACAGTGTCGACCACCAAGGCGACCTTCGACGACTATGGCCGGACCCTGACCTCCACCGACCCGCTGGGCAAAACAGTCACCACCGCCTACAGCCCCACCTCCGGCTGGCCGACCAACGGCACGATCGTCACCAATTCGCTCGGCCACACGACCGTCGACCGCACGTCCCGACTGGTCGGCGAGACGGTCTCGGTCACCGACGCGAACGGCAAGACCGTGGAGTTCGACTACGACGCGCTCGGCCGGGCCACCGCCCTGTGGAAGCCCGGCCATCCGCGCGGCGGCGGCACCCCGAGCGCCACCGCCGTCTATGACATCGCATGGAACGGCGGGTTGGGACAGCCGACCAGCGCCATCAAGACGACAGTGCGGCGGCTGCTGTCGGGAACCGGCACGAGTTCCCGCTGGCTTTCCTCACACACCTATGAGGACGGTTTCGGCCGACCGAGGGAATCCCAGACGGTCTCTCCTGCCGGTGGCCGGATCGTCACCGTCACTACCTATGACGCCCGTGGCCTCTCCCACGTCATCTCCGAACCCGCGCACAACACGGCGCAGCCAGGCAGCGGGCTGCTCAACCCGGCAGTGACGGACCTGCCACAGTGGAACAAGGTGCTCTACGACGACCAGGAGCGTCCCACCGCCGCCATCTCCTACCACCTGGGCACCGAGCTCCGCCGTACGACCAGCGTCTACACCGGGGTCGAGCGAGCCGAAGTGACGCCACCGGTGGGGGCGAAGACGACGACAATCACCGATGTGTTCGACCGCACCGTCAAGGTCGAGGAATGGGCCGACGCCGGTACGCACGGCGACACCACCTTCGACTACGACCTCAACGGCAACCTGTCGAAGATCACCGATGCCAACGGCAACGTCCGGACCTTCACCACCGACTGGCTTGGCCGTCGTACCGCGGCCAGCGACCCGGACTCGGGTTCCACCGGTTACGGCTACGACCTGGCCGGCCGCCTGACCTGGGCCACCAATGGTTTGGGACAGAAGGTCTCCACCACCTACGACGACCTGGGCCGTCGCACCGCCCAGTGGGCCGGGGAGGCGGGCAGCGGCACCAAGCTGGCCGAATGGACCTACGACAGTGTGGCCAAGGGACAGCCCGCCACCGCCACCCGGTACATGGACGGCCGGACCTACACCCAGGCGGTGACCGCCTACGACGACGACTACCGCCGCACCGCCACCACCCTCACCGTCCCCGCCGGCGAAGGCGCTCTCGCCGGCACCTATGCCTTCACCGCGAGCTTCGACGCGGCGGGCAACCTGCGCGAGCAGGGCGTGCCCGCGGCGGGCGGGCTTCCCGCCGAGACGATCACCCATTCCTACACCGATCTCGGCCTGGTCAAGGGTGTCTCCTCCGGCCACTCCGGCGGATTCACCTACGTCAAGGACACGACCTTCACCGCCACGGGAAAGCTCGCCACCCGGCTCCTGGGCGGCAACGGCCAGGTCAAGCGCACCTTGGAACGGGACGCGACGACCGGCTGGCTCGCCCGGATCACCACGCAGACCAAGGCCGACACCGGCACTCCCGACACCGTTCAGGACGACCGCTACAGCTACGACACCGCAGGAAAGATCACCCGTGTCCTCGACGCCGCCTCGGCCATGCCCGGCGGAACCGCCGGGCAGTCCGAGTGCTACACGTACGACGGCCTACGACGACTCACCGCCGCCTGGACCACCACCACCAACGCGTGCGACGCCGACTCAACCGACGGCCACGGCGTTGACCCGTACGACCAGAGCTACACCTACGACAAGGTCGGCAACCTCACCAGCCTGACCGACAACGGCCAGACCGCCATCTATGCCTACCCGGCCCCGGGCGCCACCGCCGTGCGGCCCAACGCGGTCACCTCCATCACCCGGCCCGGCGGCACCGACTCCTACGCCTACGACAACGCCGGCCAACTCACCGCCCGCACCGTCGGCGGCGAGCAAGGCACCCTCGGCTGGAACGAACTTGGCCAGCTCACCCGCGCCACCATCGACGGCCAGCACACCGACATGGTCTACGACGCCGACGGGCAACGCCTGATCCGGCGCGCCCCCGACGGCACGACCACGCTCTATCTCGACGGCACAGAGCTCACCCTGACGGGCGGACAGGTCACGGCCAAGCGCTACTACGCCACCTCCGACGGGGCCACGATCGCCCTGCGTGACGGAGGGGGGGTCAGATGGCTACTGTCCGGCCTGCACGGCAGCCAGCAACTGGCTGTCGACGCCACCACCGGCCAGGTCAGCAGGGAACGCTACCTGCCCTTCGGCCAGCGGCGCGGCGCCGATGACCTGCCCTTCACCGACCGCGGCTTCCTGGGCAAGACCGAGGACGACTCCACCGGCCTGACCTACCTGTCGGCCCGCTACTACGACCCCGCGATCGCCAAGTTCGTCAGCACGGACCCGCTGCTGGACCTGACCACCCCCCAGTGGGCCAACCCTTACTCCTATGCCGGCAACGACCCCATCGGCCAGTCCGACCCCGACGGGCTACGCCCGGACCACTGCGGCGACGGCTCCGGCCGCGCCGAATGCACCACCACCATCCAGCAGAAGTTCGCCAAACGGCAGCCACTGACCAAGGCGGAGGTCGCCGAACACGTCTACAACACCCACTACAGCAACCTGAGCACGAACCAGAAGCAGACGGTGTGGATGGCATGGAAGGCCCAGACCGATCCCGACGCCGTCAACGCCTGGGTGAAGAGAACCCTCGCCGAACGCGACCGGCGCTCCGCGATCATGGTGCGGGACTTCCTGTGGGCCCTGTTCATTGACGACTACCCCGAATGCGCCCGTGGTGATGCCTTGGCATGCGCCGGCGTCATTCCATGGGGCAAAGCCATCGGGCTTCCCACCAGAGTGATCAAGAAGCTGGCGGGCAAGGCGGACGACACCGTGGCCGCAGGGCGCAAGGCCGACACGGCGAGCTGCAGCAGTTTCGTGCCAGGCACCCGCGTACTCATGGCGGACGGGACCACCAAGGCCGTCGAGGACGTCGTCATCGGCGACAAGGTCATCGCCACGGACCCGGAAACCGGGAAGACCTCGGCCAAGCCAGTCATCGCGCTCCTCACCAGCGAGGGCGGCAAGAACCTGGTCCAGCTCACGGTGGACACAGACGGCGCGCGCGGCGACGCCACCGGAGTGATCATCGCGACCGCCGAACACCCCTTCTGGACTGACGAGACGCGCCGCTGGCGGCCAGCTGGTGAACTGCGGCCGGGCCAGTGGCTGCGGACCAGCACCGGTGCCCAGGTCCGGGTCAGCGCCGTCGCCCGATGGAGCACCTCCGACCAACGGGTGCACAATTTGACCGTCGACGGGATCCACACCTACCACGTGTCCGCCGGCACACAGCACGTGCTGGTGCACAATGCCGGCCCATGCCCGAAGAACGCCTGGCTCAACAAAGCCGACTTCTCTTATAAGCTCGTTCAGAAGAAGTACAAGAGTCACGCGCATCAGTTCGGAGTGCACGGCAACGAGAACAAGGCCAACGTGCTGGAGTTCGCCAAGAAGCTGAAAGAACACATGGCGGCGCCGGGCACCAAGATGTTCCGCTTCAAATACCACGGCCAGGGAATCGCCATAGGTTTCATCGACATGAAGACAGGCTTGATGGTGATGCTCCGCCCCAACGGGGCTTTCTGGTCCTCCTGGAAACTGGGTGCCAACCAGATCGACGATATTGTCCGCAAGGGTGAGTTGTGGTGATGCCCTCCTCCGCGGAACCGCCCGACACCAGCGGGCGGTTGTGTGACCGCCTGCTAGACGGCCGGACGCGGTTCAACCGCGCCTGGCTGGGCCAGGAGGGCAGGGTCGCCGCCCCGTTGCTGTCGTACGGGCCTCGTGACAAAGCACTCCTGGCGAGCATGGCCGGAGGGGTACGGGCGGCGGGCTTCGACCACCTGATCGGTGCCCGCGTCGCGGCCGAGCACGCGCACGACGCGCTCGCCCGTGTGACCCCCCACCCCGAGGGCATGCCGATACCCGACGGGTGGGGTGACACCGATGTCCTTCTCGTACTTCCCGACCTCTCGGGCGCGGTGTTCCTCAGCGTCGAGCGATACGCGCTCATCGGCGGCTCGACCGGCTTTGTCGCGCTGTGCGCGAGCGCCTCGGTAGACGACGCGCGTGCGCGGTTCGCACGACACGCCAGGAAACTGGCAGCGTCCCATCCGATATTGATGGACATCGCCGCCGGATACCCTCCACGATGGCACTCGTGGTCATCGCCGGGCGAGGCGCCTGCCGGTTCCCACACCAGGCAGCTCGTCGACCTGGTCGAGAAACTCCTGCGAGAGAGGATCACACTGCGGGAGATCTCCGCCGAATGGTTCAGAACCCGGTCGGCGGCCATGGCCGACGGCGAGCGGGTGCACGGCACGCTCGGCGAGCTGCTGGACGAGGTCTTCTACATCCTGGACGAGGAGTACGTCGACGACCCTGCCCTACGGTCCCCCGGCGACCCGCGGGATGAGGAGATCGTGGAGAAGATCTCCTTGGCGTGGCACCGGGCAACCAGCCGGCCGTGACGAGCGCCGCGGAGCTCCGGTACCCGTCACGCCCTGCTCGCGCCACCGGATCCGGTGGCGCGAGCAGGGCGTGACGGGAGCTCAGTGTCCGGCGGCGGGTCCTTCCCATTCCGCGGCGAGCAGCTCGTAGGAGTGGACCCGGTCGGCGTGGTCGTGGGTGATGGTGGTGACGAGCAGCTCGTCGGCGCCGGTGACGTCGCGCAGCACGCGCAGCCTCTCCGCGACGGTCCGCGGGGAGCCGACGAACTGGGTGGCCAGCCGGTCGGCGACCAGCGCCCGGTCCTCCTCCGTCCACTCGTGGGCCGCGGCCGCGGCCTCGGCCGGTGTCGGGAACGGCATCGCCCCGGCGCCGGTGCGGATGCTGCGGACCCAGAGCCCGTACGGGGACGCGAGCTCCCGGACCGTCTCGTCGTCCTCCGCCACGACGACGTCGGCCGAGACGACCAGGTAGGGCTCGGCGAGGACCTCCGAGGGCTTGAACGCCTCCCGGTACGCCTCCGCGGCGTCCAGCACCCCGGACGGGCTGACGTGGTAGTTCGCCGCGAACGGCAGCCCCCGCTCCCCGCCACCTGCGCGCTCTGCCCGCCGCTGCTGCCCAGGATCCACAGCCGCAGATCCGCGCCCTCGCCCGGCACGGCGTGCGCGGCCACCCCCTCGGGGGAACGGTAGGTCCCGGCCAGCAGCGCCGCGATCTCGTCGACCTGGTCGGCGAGGTCGGGGCTCTCCGCGCCTGGCTGCTGCAGCAGCGCGCCGTACAGGGAGAACAGCGGCGACTTCGCGAGCGCGGCGAAGGAGCGGATGGGCCGCTGCAGCGGGCGCGGCCAGGTCTCCGCGTCGGTCAGGGACGGCCGGAACCTTCCCGACCAGGTCACCTTGTCCTCCCGCCACAGGCGGCGGAACAGCTCGTAGCCCTCCCGGTTGCGCTCCCACTGGTCCTCGCCGGTCACGTGGAACAGCTGGGCCTGCGCGGCGCCGTTGCCCTTACGATCGAGTCGTCCGAGATGTCCGGGTCGATCTCGGGCAGCGGCCCCTCGGGGTCGTAGGCCGACAGGTCCCGGTTCCACAGCTGTTCCAGCAGCAGGATCGCGGTCTGCGGGCTCACCTGCTGGCGGCGGATGTGGTCGGCGTTCTCCTGGGCCTCGGCGTCGGTGTCGCCGAGCGCGAACGTGACACCGGGAAGGATCTTCAGGGAGTCGGGCGACCGGCCGTGCGCGGCCAGCCTCGACTTGATGTCGCGGTAGAAGGCCTGCCCCTCCTGGAGCCTGCTGTGCCGGGAGAAGACGGCGTCGGCGGTGGCCGCCGCGAAGGCCCGGCCGCCCTCGGAGGCTCCGGCCTGGATGGTGAGCGGGCGGCCCTGCGGGCTGCGCGGCACGGTGAAGTGGCCGCCGATGTCGAAGTGGGCGCCCCGGTGGGCGAACTCCCCCGCGCCCGCCCTGGCGAACGTGCCCGCCGCCGGATCCGCGACGAGGTCGCCGGCGGCCCACGAGTCCCAGAGCTCGTTGACGGTCCGCACGAACTCCTCGGCCCGCTCGTAGCGTTGCGCGTACTCCAGGAAACCGCCCCGCCGGAAGTTCTCCCCGGTGAACGCGTCGGAGGAGGTGACGACGTTCCACCCGGCCCGGCCGCCGGACAGGTGGTCGAGGGTGGCGAGCTTTCGAGCGAGCTCGTACGGCTCGTTGAAGGTGGCGTTGATCGTCCCGGCCAGGCCCAGGTGGTCGGTGACCGCGGCGAGGCCGGAGAGCACGGTGAGCGAGTCGGGGCGGCCGACCACGTCGAGGTCGTGGATCTTCCCGCGCTGTTCGCGCAGCCGCTGCCCGTCCGCGAGGAAGAAGAAGTCGAACCTCCCGCGCTCGGCGGTCCGCGCCAGGTGGGTGAACGAGGCGAAGTCGATCTGGCTGCCCGAGGCGGGATCGCTCCAGACCGTGTGGTTGTTCACGCCCGGGAAGTGGGCGGCGAGGATGACCTGCTTCATCGTCGGCTCCCTGCGTAGCGGCCGGCGGGTCGGGGCAGGCGAAGGTGGCCGCGCAGCGTGCCGGCCTCGTACGCGCGGCGGAAGGCGCCGCGTCCCTGCAGCTCCGGCACCAGGCCGCGGGTGATCGCGTTCAGGTCGGCCGGCAGCACGGCGGGCCTGAGCCTGAAGCCCTCCAGACCGGCCGCGCGCCACTCCAGGAGCAGGTCGGCGAGCTCGCCGGGCGTGCCCGTGAAGATCGCGGCGTCGGAGGTGTACGCGGCACCGTCGAGCTCGTCGAGCCGGGCCCTGCGCTCGCGGGCGTCGTCCCCGTCCTCTCCCAGGAACACGACGAGGTCCGCGAAGATCTTCAGTGCGCCGGCGCCCGGGTCGCGTACCTCTCCCTCGATCTCGCGCACCTCCGCCACGACGGCCCGCGCCCGCTCGGTGTCGTGCGGCGTGACGTGGACGACGTCGGCGCCGCGCGCGGCGAACTCGTACGGCAGCCGGGCGTGCGCCAGCGCGGTGACCAGCGGCTGTCCCTGGGGAGGTCGCGGCACGATGGACGGCCCCTTGACCGTGAAGCGCTCGCCCTCGAAGTCGACGTAGTGGAGCTTGTCGCGGTCGACGAACCGGCCGGTGGCCACGTCGCGGATGACCGCGTCGTCCTCCCAGCTGTCCCACAGGCGCCGCACCGCCTCCACGGCGTCGGCGGCGTCGCCGAACAGCTCCCGCACCAGGGGGGATCTGTCGATGTCGCCGAGGTCCTCCGGCCTCAGCTCGGGAACCTCCCTGCGGCCGAAGTGGGCGGCCTCGGTGTGGCGCCCGGAGATCTGGGCGCGCCATCCGGCCCGCCCGGAACTGACGTAGTCGAGGGTGGCGATGGAGCTCGCGACGTGGAAGGGCTCGGTGTGCGTGGTGGTGACCGTGGGCACCAGCCCGATCCTGCTCGTCAGCAAAGCGATCCTGGAGACCACGAGGGCGGCGTCGAGACGCCCGCGCACCTGGTCGGTGCGGCCGTCGTGGCCGTCCAGGCGCGTGGTCTGCAGGGCGAGGGAGTCCTCGATGGTGACGAAGTCGAGGAGGCCGTGCTCGGCCTCGGCCGCCAGGGCGGCCCAGTAGGCGGCGGTGAACAGGGCTTTCGGGGAGGCGGCGGGGTCACGCCAGGCCGCGGGATGCCATCCGGCGCCGTCGAGAGCGACGGCGAGCTGCAAGGGAACTGCCGACATATGACGACAATAACCCCAAAACCCTTAATCTCTACATGTTTAGTCGGCTGTATCGCGGAAGCCTGCCCGTCGAGCCGCCGTCTCCGGGACGAGGAGCCCCCGGGAGGGACGTCCTCCTGACGTCGGCGCCAAGATCTGATAGGCATTCGTCCCGTGACGCGCTTTCTGACAGTTCTCGCGACGGTTCTCCCCTTGATGGCCGCCACGGCTCCGGCTTCGGCCGCGGCCTCCGGCAAGCCGCGCGTCCCGGCGGGGGTGACCGCCGGGTACGTGGTCTTCGACCGGCAGGCGGCGAAGGTGACCGAGTACCGCAACGCGCATCGAAGGTTCCGGTCGGCGTCGGTGGTGAAGATCCTCATCGCGATCGACCATCTGGAGTCGCGCAGGAGCGTTCCCCAGCGGGACCTGGCGCTGCTCAAGGCCATGCTGCGGGTCAGCGACGACGACGCGGCGACGTCCTTCTGGACCCGGGGCGGCCAGGGGAGGATCGTCCAGCGGATGGCGCGCAAGCTGCGGCTCACCGACACCGTTCCCCCACCGGCCGGCAAGCCGGGCTTCTGGGGTTACACCTCGCTCAGCGCGATGGACGTCGTCAAGACCTACCGCTACCTGCTCGACAGGGCCGACCCCGAGGTCCGCGACCTGATCCTGGGCCATCTGCGCAGGTCGGGGCAGTGCGGCTCCGACGGTTTCGACCAGTACTTCGGCATCCCCCGCGCGGTGCGCGGGCCGTGGGCGGTCAAGCAGGGCTGGTCGGGGTACGGTTCCACGCCCCCGGCCCGCTGCCGTCCCGCGACCTCCACCGCGTCCACGACCCGCCCCACGACCTCCACCACGTCCGTGTCCGTGTCCGCGGCCCGGCTCGCGTCCGGCGGCGACGTCCCGCTCACCGCGCGGGTCGTGCCCGCCGCACGGGTAGCGCCCGCCCAGGCCGGGCCGGTGCCGGACCTGGGGCGCCCGGTCCTGCACACCACCGGGCTCGTCGGGCCCAAGGAGCGCTGGATCGTGGTCCTGCTGACCGCCCACCCGGCGGGGACCACCTGGCAGCGCTCCGCCGCCCAGACGACGAAGCTGGCCCGGGAGGTCCACCTCAGCGGAATCTCCTGATCACCGCCCCGACTCGTCGAGGGAGGCGATGACGCGGCGCAGGGTGTGCTTCAGGTCGAGGACCTCGGCGGGGGCGAGACCGGCCGCCCCGAAGATCTGGGCGGGGACGTCGCACGCCCGCTCCTCCAGCTGGGACCCCTTGGACGTGAGCCGCACCAGCACGGAACGCTCGTCGTCGGCGCTGCGCTCGCGGCGCACCAGGCTCGCCGCCTCCAGCCGCTTCAGCAGCGGCGACAGGGTGCCCGAGTCGAGCCGCAGCCTGACGCCGAGTTCCTTGACCGTCACCGGCTCGCACTCCCAGAGCACCATCATGACCAGATACTGCGGGTAGGTCAGGCCGAGGTCGGCCAGCACCCTGCGGTAGGCGGCGTCCAGCGCGCGAGACGCCGCGTGCACGTCGAAGCAGATCAGGTTGTCGACGGAGATCTTCACGTCACAATTGTACCGAGCTTGACTGTTAACAACTAAATTGCACACAATTGAGTTGCCCAAAATCGAGAAGGGGATCCCGATGAGTACGCTTTACACCGCCATCGCCACCGCCAACGGCAGGGAAGGACGGGCGGTCTCGTCCGACAAGCGCCTCGACGTGGCCCTCGCGCCGCCGAAGGAGATGGGCGGCTCCGGCGAGGGCACCAATCCCGAGCAGCTGTTCGCGGCCGGGTACGCCGCCTGCTTCGCCAGCGCGCTCCAACTGGTCGGCCGCAAGCGGAAGGCCGATGTCTCCGAGGCCTCGGTGACCGCCGAGGTGGGTCTCGTCCAGGCGGGCAAGGGCCTGGTGCTCTCCGTGACGCTGCGCGTCGAGCTCCCCGACGAGTTGCACGGGGAGGCCGGTACCGCCCTCGTGGAGGCCGCCCACCAGGTCTGCCCCTATTCCAACGCCACCCGGGGCAACATCCCGGTCAACCTCGTGATCGAGTAGTCGGGCTCCCGGGGATCGCGGTCAGGGAAGGGGCCTGCGGCCGGCGAAGCCGAGCTCGTCCCGGTGGTACCACACCAGCTCGCGGTCCCCTTCGAGCCAGCACAGCCGCACCCGCACCCCGTCGAGCACCGAGGGGAAGTCGACCAGGAGGGGCGCGACACCCTTGACCTCGATGCCCCGCTCCTCGAACCAGCCGAGGATCTCCTCCAGCCTGGCCTCGTAGGCCTTCGCCTCCGCCAGCCCGCCGACCTCGGAGGTGCCCGTGCTGCGGAGCTCATACGCGAGCTCGGCCAGCTCACCCCGCATCGCCACGAACGCGGCGGCCCGCTCCAGCAGCACGGGCATGAGCGCCCGCGCCTCCTCGACGGTGAAGATCCTGTCCACCCCTGCACGCTAGCGCGTCCCCGCCCGGAACGCTGCGAAGCACCGGGAGCACCAGGAGGCATCGGGGGCACCGGCGGGGCGCTCGGCAAGGTACCCGGCGGGACACTCCACGGGACGCTCGACGGGACACAGAAGTTCTGTCAGCGAATGCTGACAAAATGGGCCTGTCAGCTTATGCTGACAAGATGGGATCGCTGAGCGAGTTCGCCGAGGCCGTCGACGGCGAGGATCCGGTGGTGGCGCTGGCGTCCGTGGCGGCACTGCGCAGGCTCCTGGAGGAGCTTGAGGCCGCGCACGTCATCGAGGCCAGAAGCCGGGGTTCGTCCTGGGAGGTCATCGCCGCGGCGCTCGGAGTCAGGCGGCAGACGGCACACCGCAAGCACGCACACCGAATCACCGAGGGCGGGAGCTGACGATGTTCGCGAGATTCACCCCCGAGGCCCGGCTGACCACGGTCCGCGCCGGACTGCTGTCGCTCGACCACGGCCGCACCACGCTCGACGAGGACATGTTCCTGCTCGCCCTGGCCGGGTCGTGGCCGGTGACGGGTTTCTCGGCCACCCCGCAGGCCGTCACACCGGGGGTGGCCGGCGCGGAGGCCGTCACCCCCGAGGCGGTCGCCGCGGAGATCCGGAACCGCGAGGCCGCGAGGGGCCGGGCGGGCGACCGCGAGCTGCTGGCCGCCATCGGCGTCGACCTGGACGAGATCAGGCGACGCCTCCCGGCCCGGCGGACGGACCCCCTGGCGTGGCGGCTGACGCGCTCACGGCTGCGCCCGCTGAACGTGACGCTCAGCGGGCCGGCCGGTGACCTGCTCCTCACCGCCGGGGCGAGGAAGGTCGTCGAGGTCGCTCTGCACACCTCCGGCACCGGCACCGGTTCCGAGGTGACCGACGAGGATCTGCTGAAGGGCCTGCTGGCCGACTCCTCGAACGCCTCGGTCTCCATCCTGCGCGGCCTCGGTGTCGACCTCCGCGGCCTCGCGGCGAGCATCGGCTTCCTGCGCGAACCAGCCTGAGGGCGAAGCGAACCCGTCCGAGGACGAAGCGAACCGGCCTGGGGACAGAACGGGTGAGGTCAGATCTCCATGCCGTAGAAGCGCGCGGCCGTGCCGCCGAGGACGGCCTCCCTGCCGGCCCCGTCGAGACCCGACAGCAGCACTCCGGTCTCCTCCCAGACCTTGGCGTAGTCGCCCGCGAGGACGGCCACCGGCCAGTCGCTGCCGAACATCAGCCGCTCGGGGCCGAACACCTCGAGCGCGTGGTCGACGTAGGGGCGGAGGTCCTCGGCCGTCCAGGTCTCGGGGTCGGCGGCGGTGTTGAGACCGGACACCTTGCCGTACACGTTGGGATGCTCGGCGGCGCGGGAGATGAGCGACGCCCACGGTTCCCAGCCCTTCTCCCTGATCGGCGGCTTGGCCAGGTGGTCGATGACCAGCCGCAGCCCGGGGACGCGCTCGGCGAGGAACGGCACGTGTTCCAGATGCCTGGGCAGCACCGCCACCACGTCGAACGGGAGCCCCGCCGCGGCGAGCAGGCCCAGGCTCTCGACCACCGTGTCCTGGACGACCCAGTCGGGGTCGGGGTCGTCGTGGATGAGATGCCTGACCCCGGCGAACCTCGGATGCCTGCCGTAGCGCTCCAGCGCCACGGCCGCCTCGTCGGGCCGGTTCAGCGGCACCCATCCCACCACGGCTGCGACGAAGTCGTGGGCGTCCGCCTGCGCCAGCATCGCGTCGGTGTCGGCGTAGGTGTCGGCGGCCTGGACCAGCACGGTCCGTTCCACGCCGACGGCGGCGAGCTGCGGGAGGAGCTCCTCGGGGGTGAAGGTGCGGTAGAGCGGTCCCGCCTCCGGCGTCAGCCAGGAGTAGGAACCCGTCTCCAGGTTCCAGAAGTGCTGGTGGGCATCGATGACGGCCATCCACCGCTCCCCTTCGATTTCTCGATAGATCGTCTGAACCTGCACAAACTAGGGCGAGGCGGCAGGGGTGTCAACGCCGCCGGCCTGCGGGAACCGGGCGGTGAGCCGGCGGCCGTACGGGGCGGTGCGCCCGCCCTCACGCGTACGGGCCGGTGGTGGACGCTCCCCTGAGGGGAGCGTCCACCACCGGCCCGTACGCCCGTCGGAGGGCCGCCGTCGCCACGCCGGCCCCCGGTCGACACCGGCCAGACCAGCCAGACCAGCTACACCGGCTACACCGGCTACACCGGCGACAGGGCCGGGTCGTCCGACCGCGAGGCGGGCGGCGGGGGCGAGGTGTCGTCGCCGTGCTCGTCGTCGAGGAGGGTCGTCTCGTCGAACGGCGCCCTGCCCGCCAGCACCTCGGTCGCGCGCTCCCGGTCGAACTCGCCCGTCCAGGTGCCGATCAGGACGGTGGCGACCGCGTTGCCGGCGAAGTTGGTCAGCGCCCGCGCCTCGGACATGAAGCGGTCGATGCCGACGATGAGGCCGACGCCGTCGACCAGGTCGGGGCGGTGGGACTGCAGGCCGCCCGCGAGGGTGGCCAGGCCCGCGCCGGTGACCCCGGCGGCGCCCTTCGACGCGATCATCATGAACACCAGCAGGGAGACCTGCTCGCCGAAGGCGAGCGGGGCGCCGGTGGCGCTCGCGACGAACAGCGTGGCCATGGTGAGGTAGATGGCCGTGCCGTCGAGGTTGAAGGAGTACCCGGTCGGCACGGTGATGCCGACGACGGGCTTGCTCACGCCGAGGTGCTCCATCTTGGCGATCAGGCGGGGCAGGGCCGACTCCGACGACGAGGTCGACAGGATCAGCAGGAACTCCCTGCCCAGGTAGCGCAGCAGCGAGAACAGGCCGACCCGCGCCACCAGGAAGAGCATCGGGCCGAGGATGACGAACACGAAGAGCACGCAGGTCAGGTAGAAGGCGAGCATGATGACGCCGAGGCTCCTGAGCGCGTCCATGCCGGTGGCTCCGACGACCGCGGCTATCGCGCCGAAGGCGCCGATCGGGGCGGCCCACATGATCATGGCGAGGATCCGGAAGACGAGCCGCTGGATGTGCGTGATGCCGTTCAGGATGGGTTTGGCGCGCTCGCCCATCGCCTGCAGGGCGAAGCCGGTGAGCAGCGCGACCAGGAGGGTCTGCAGCACCTGGCCCTCGGTGAACGCCGACACCAGCGTGGTCGGGATGACCCCGAGCAGGAACGACACCGTGTCGGTCTCGCCGCCCTTGGCCGCCTCGGCCTCGGCGGCCTTGCGGAGCTCGTCGGTGAGCTGCAGGCCCTGGCCGGGGTCGACCAGGTTGCCCACGAGCAGGCCGATGCCCAGCGCGACGGTCGACATGGCGATGAAGTAGCCGAGCGCGAGGCCGCCGACCCGGCCGACCTTGGCGGCCTTGGTGACCGACCCGACACCGAGCACGATGGTGCAGAAGATGATCGGGCTGATCATCATCTTGATCAGGGCGACGAAGGCGGTGCCGAGCGGCTTCAGGGCCACGCCGACGTCGGGGGCCGCGAACCCGATCGCGATACCGGCGACCACGGCGACGATGACGGCGATGTACAGGTAATGTGTTTTATCTCGGGCCGCGCTCATGCGTGCTCCACCGCGCTAGAGGAAAAATCCGGTCGAGCGACTATCTCCGGCCCTGTGATCTAAGTCACCATTGCGTACATTTCGTTCGTGAACTTGCGGAAACTTCCCAGACGCATGCGCGACTGGAGCCTGGCCAGGCAGATGCTGGCCCTCCAGATCGTCGTCGTGGGCGTCACCGTGACCGGTGGCGCCCTGCTGGCGTTCCTGCAGATGCGTGACCTGCTCGTCGAGGAGGCCGTCGGCACCGCCAGGGCGGTGACCGTCAGCGTGGCCGACTCCCCCTCCGTCCTCGCCTCCCTGGGCGACTCCGCGGCCCTGCAGCCGTACGCGGAACGGGTGAGGCGGGAGACCGGGGTCGACTTCATCACGATCATGAGCCTCGACGGCGTGCGCTACACGCATCCCAACCCCGCCGAGATCGGCCGCCGCTTCCTCGGCAACACCGCGCCCGCCCTGGCGGGGCAGGTCTTCACCGAGACCTACACCGGCACGCTCGGCCCCTCGGTCCGCGCCGTCGCCCCGGTCCGCGACGCCCGTGGCGAGGTGCGAGCCCTGGTCAGCGGGGGCATCACCATCAGCAAGATCAGTGTCAGGCTCCGCGGGCAGATCACCGGCGCCGCGCTGATCGGCCTGCTCGGCCTGTCCGTCGGCGGGGCGGGCACCTACCTGGTCGGGGCCCGGCTGCGCCGCCAGACCCACGGGATGGGCCCCGCCGAGCTGAGCCGGATGTACGAGTACCACGACGCGATCCTGCACGCCGTACGGGAGGGCCTGCTGCTCGTCGACGACGCGGGCACGGTGACGCTCTGCAACGACGGCGCCAGGGAGCTCCTGGGCCTGACGGGCGAGGTGAACGGCAGGCACGTCACCCGGCTGGGCCTTCCCCCCTCGCTGGGCGAGCGGCTCTCGGCGGGCGAGAACCGTACCGACGAGATCCACATGACCGGTGAGCGGGCGCTGGTGGTGAACGCGGCGGTGGTCCGCTCCGGCAACCGCTCGCTCGGCACCGTGGTCACCCTTCGCGACCACACGGAGCTGCAGTCCCTGACCGGGCAGCTCAACGCCGAGCGCGGGTTCGCCGACTCCCTGCGGGCCGCCGCGCACGAGTCGGCCAACAGGCTGCACACGGTCATCACCCTCGTCGAGCTGGGCCGCGCCGAGCAGGCGGTGGCGTTCGCGACCGAGGAGATCAAGGCCGCGCAGCAGCTCACCGACCGGGTGGTGGGCGCCGTACGCGAACCCGTGCTCGCCGCGCTGCTGCTGGGCAAGAGCGCCGAGGCCGGGGAGCGGGGGGTGGAGCTGTCGATCACCCCGGACAGCGAGCTCGACGACCTCGGCCTGGACACCCGCGACCTGGTGACGATCGTCGGCAACCTGATGGACAACGCGGCGGACGCGGCCATGGCGGGCACCCGGCCCGCGCGGGTGGAGGTGCGGCTGCGCGCCGACGAGACGACCTTCGTGATCAGCGTGGCGGACAGCGGCCAGGGCCTCGACCCGGCGACGGCGGGCGAGGCCTTCCGGCGGGGATGGACCACCAAGGGCGACGGCCGCGGCCTCGGCCTGGCCATGGTCGGCCAGGCGGTCCGCCGCATGGGCGGGACGATCGAGGTCGGCGGGACGGGCGAGCCGGGCAAGCCGGACACGGCCGTGTCGAGCCCGGCCGCGGAGGCCGCCCGCGCGGGCGGCGGAGGTGCCGGGCGACCGGCCGAGAACGGGACGGGCGCGGTGTTCACCGTACGGCTGCCGCTGCGGAGGAAGGGCACGTCATGATCTCGGTACTGGTCGTCGAGGACGAGGAGATCACCGCCGAGGCGAACCGGGTCTTCGTGGAGCGGGTGCCCGGCTTCCGGGTGGCGGGAGTGGTCAGGTCGGGCGGCGACGCGCTGCGCTTCCTGCGGCGGCACCCCGTCGACCTGATCCTGCTCGACCTCTACCTGCCGGACATGCACGGGCTGGAGGTGTGCCGGGCGCTGCGGGCGGCGGGCGTGATGTCGGACGTCATCGCGGTCACCTCGGCGCGGGACCTGTCGGTGGTCAGGTCGGCCGTCTCCGTCGGCGTGGCCCAGTACCTGCTCAAGCCGTTCACCTTCGCCTCGCTGAACGAGAAGCTCACCCGCTACGCCGAGTTCCGGTCGTCGGTGGAGGGCGCGGGAGAGGCGAGCGGTCAGGGCGAGGTGGACCGCGCGCTGGCGGCGCTGCGGGGCCCGGCGCAGAACCTCCTGCCGAAGGGGATGACGCAGGCCACCCTCGACGCCGTACTGGCGGAGCTGCGCAAGTCCCCCGGCGGCCTGTCGGCCCAGACCGCCGGGGCGGCGATCGGCGTCTCCCGGGTGACCGCCCGCCGTTACCTGGAGCATTTGACGGAGAGCGGGATCACACACCGGGTGCCCCAGTACGGTGGCCTCGGACGACCCGAGCTGCTCTACCGGATCATTTGAGGCCCCGCCGGGGCACGGTGGCCCCGGAACTGGTAGGAAAAAGGCAGCCCGCCCTGCCACCCGCGGGCAAAGGAGTGCAGCATGGCCTTTTTCACGGTCTCATCGAGCCTGCTCGGGACGGCGTTCGTCGTCCGGGCGCTCGGAGAACTCGACTACCGCCACTCTCCCGCCCTGCGCGCGGAAATGGACAAGGCATGGGCCGCCGAGCCGCCCTCCCTGGTCGTGGCCGACGTCGCGGGTCTCACCTTCTGTGACTCCACCGGGGTCGCCGAGCTGATCCTGGCGCTCCGGCGGAGCCGCACCCTGGGCGTCCGGCTCGCCCTCGTCGGCGTGCACGGCACCCTGGAGCGGATCCTCGCCATCACCGGCCTGCGCTCCTCCTTCGAGGTCTTCGCCTCTGTCGAGGAGGCGATGCAGAAGGCCTGATCAGCTGTTTCCCTGGTCCATCGGCACGCGGGGCGCGTCGATGATGACGTCCGAGAAGATGTCGACCATCAGGGCGATCACGCCGCCGATCGCGATGATCCCGGCCCCGACCCAGAAGAACGTCCAGTTGGGGCCGAGGCACAGGGCGACGCCCCCCACGGTGAACCCCAGCAGAATGACGATCACCGCGAGCCAGGACTTGGGGCTTCCCCCGTGACTTCCAGCCATGAGTCTTTCCTCTCCCTGTTCTCTGATTCTCCGCGAATCAGTGATGCGCGCCGTCCGCCGCGGCGATCACCCGTGTCAGTGACCGGTGGAGCTCCTGGAGCTCCTCCAGGTTCATACCCAGACGCTCGACGATCGCCGGCGGAACCTTCTCCGCCTCGTCCCGCAGCCTGTGGCCCTCCGGTGTGAGCGAGACGGCCAGGACACGCTGGTCCTGGCTGTCACGCCGCCTCCGGATGTAGCCGACGGCCTCGAGACGCTTCAGCAGCGGGGACAGCGTACCGGGGTCGAGTCTCAGTAGCTTGCTCAGCTCCTTGACCGACCGCGGTGCCCGCTCCCAGAGGGCGAGCATGACCAGATACTGGGGGTGGGTGAGGCCCATCGGCTCCAGCAGGGGCCGGTAGAGCCCGATGACGTTGCGCGAGGCGATCGCCAGGGCAAAACACACCTGGCGGTCCAGGCTCAGGGGATCGACCATGTCACTCACGCACGCCTCCAAACGACATAGTACGATAATTAGTGTACAAACCATTATCGCCCCAACCGTCGGCGAGTAAAGGATCACCATGTTTCACAGCAAGCCGATCGAGGAGCGGATCGCCGAACGCCAGGCCGAGCGCTCCACCCTCAAGGAGGGCCGGCACTTCGAGCACGGCCCGGCGAAGTTCGTCTTCATCTTCGTGATCGTCTTCGTGGTCGTCGGCCACCTGGCCGGCCTGCTGCTGATGATGGCCCTGGGCATGCACTGACGTGGCCGGACGGCGTGCCGGCGAAGCGCGCGGCACGCGGCCTTCCCGCATCGCTCCTCCCCCCTTCCTCCAGGCCTTCCTCTCGGATTCCGCCGGGGCTTCCTCTCAGAGCCGAAGCGGGGGGCCTGCACGCCGGAAGGGTCCGGATGAGAGGATGATGATCCTGTTGGTCGGGGTTGGACCGCCCGATAGATCAGGAGGTCTGTAATGTCTGACGTCACGCCGGAACCCGAAGGTTCCGAAAGTTCCGACGACGAGCTGAAGCGCAAGTTCCGCGAGGCACTGGAGCGCAAGAAGCTCGCCCAGGCGGACGCGGGCGCCGGGGGCAAGGGGAAGAACTCCTCGAAGATCCACGGTGCTCACGGCCCGGCGGCGGCCAAGCGCTCCTTCCGCCGCAAGAGCGGCGGCTGAGCCGTCTTTTGAACCAGGTTCGGACCAGGGCACCCGCCCACCCGGATCTCGGCCGCCCTGCTGGCCCCCGGCCAGCGGGCGGCGCGCTTCCTCCACCGGCTCCCGGCGCCCCTTGGAAGCGTCCGGAGTCTGCAATAGGCTGTGCACGTGCGTGATCTTGGTGAGGACCCCCGGCCGGCTCGAGGCGCGGTCAGCGAGGTCCACCGCGTCGACCGGACCGCGACCCTGCATTACTCCCCCGACCTCGACGGGCTCGCCGACCCCGGCGAGATCGTCTGGGCCTGGGTCCCCTACGAGGAGGATCCGGACCGGGGCAAGGACAGGCCACTGCTGGTCGTCGGCCGCCACGGGCGCAAGCTGCTCGCGCTGATGCTGTCCAGCCGGGCCGGCGGCGGCGACCCGGGCGACTGGCTGGAGATCGGCCCCGGCCAGTGGGACCGGGAGAACCGGGTCTCGTACCTGCGCCTGGACCGGGTCTTCGCCCTCGCCGAGGGCGACATCCGCCGCGAGGGCTCCGTCCTCGACGGCGCGCGCTTCGCCCGCGTGGCCGCCGTCCTCAAGCGCACCCACGGCTGGGCCGCCGACGGCTGAGCCCGCTCCGCGCCTGCCCCGGGCGGCGCCCGGCGGAAGGTACGGACACCGCACAGGCGTCCGGACACGCGAAGCACGGGCCCACGAAGGTATCCGGACACGCAAGGCACAGGCACGCGAAGGCATCCGGACATGCGCTCAGGCAGGGAAGCGCCGGGCGCGAATCCGGTGGAAAACGGCGGGGTGAGCCAGCATCCTGGTATCCCATGGACGACAGACGGC
This sequence comes from Streptosporangium sp. H16, assembly GCF_051918855.1. Lineage (NCBI taxonomy): Bacteria > Bacillati > Actinomycetota > Actinomycetes > Streptosporangiales > Streptosporangiaceae > Streptosporangium > Streptosporangium sp. H16. The sequence goes on along the minus strand of NZ_JBPXMD010000004.1, from coordinate 324,291 downwards.
TCGTTCGAGTCTCCAAGTATCTTTCCAAACACCTCAGGCACCAGCCTGAACGCATCGGGCTGGTCCTCGGCCCGCAGGGCTGGACGGACATCGACGCCCTGCTGGCGGCCGCCGCGCGGCACGGCTTCACGATCACCCGTGACGAGCTCGCGCAGGTGGTCGCGGGCAACGACAAGCGGCGCTTCGCCATCGAGGGCGGCCGGATCCGCGCCAACCAGGGCCACACGATCGACGTCGACCTGGGCCTCCTCCCGGTCGAGCCGCCCGAGTTCCTGTTCCACGGAACGGTGGGCTCGTACGTGGCCGCCATCCGGGAGGAGGGCCTGCGGCCGATGAGCCGGCACGCCGTGCACCTGTCCCCCGACCGGGAGACCGCGACCCGGGTGGGCGCGCGGCGGGGCAGGCCTGTCGTGCTGGTCGTCCGCTCGGGGGAGATGCACCGGGCGGGTCACGAGTTCCGGGTCAGCGCCAACGGCGTATGGCTGGCCGCCCACGTGCCGCCCGCCCACATCTCGTTCCCCGGCTGAGGGACTCGGATCCCCTCCTCACCTCGCGCCGGAGGACACAGGATTTCCAACGCATTCCAAAATCTGAGCCAACCGCAGGCCACTCCCACCCCGCACCACACCCCCGGGCAAGCACCTGGGGTTTTTTCATGTTCATGCTGGTTTGGAGGGAAGTCAACCCATTGACGTTCCAACACATACGGGTGTAAATAAAGCTGAAACAACACTGAAACGGTGGTGAATCAACAGCATGTACGCCGAGGAGCGGCAACAGGAGATCCTGCGCCGGGCGCGGACCGTGGGCCGGGTGGACGTGGTGACGCTGGCGGAGGAGTTCGCCGTCACCACGGAGACCATTCGCCGCGATCTGACCGTGCTGGAGCGCTCCGGGATGCTGCGGCGCGTGCACGGCGGTGCGATTCCGGTCGAGCGGCTGGGGTTCGAACCCGAGCTGGCCGCCCGCGACGAGGTGATGATCGGAGAGAAGGAGCGCATCGCCAAGGCGGCGCTCGCCGAGCTCCCCGAGGACGGCGCGATCATCATCGACGCCGGGTCGACGACCGGCAGGCTGGTGCAGGCGCTGCCGGTCGACCGGGAGCTGACCGTGATCGTGAACTCCCCGCCGCTGGCGACGGCGATGGCCACCCGCCCCAACCTGACGGTGATCATGCTGGGCGGGCGGGTGCGCGGGCGGACCCTGGCCACCGTCGACGACTGGGCGCTGCGCCCCCTCTCCGACCTGCACGTGGACGTGGCGTTCATGGCGACCAACGGGTGCTCGGTGGCCAAGGGGCTGACGACGCCCGACCCGGCCGAGGCCGCCATCAAGCGGGCGATGATCGGCGCGGCGCAGCGGTGCGTGCTGCTCGCCGACCACACCAAGTTCGCCAACACCTACCTGGCGCGCTTCGCCTCGATCCAGGAGATCGACGCGGTGATCAGTGACACGGGGCTCGACACCGGGGTCGCGGCCGAGCTGGCCGCCGCCGGGCCGGAGGTGGTCCGGGCGTGACCGTCCCCCTGTCCCCCGACCCCGGCCCCGGCCCCGGCCCCGGCCCCGGCCGTACGATCGAGGTGGTCCCGGCGTGATCGTCACCCTGACCCTCAACCCCAGCCTGGACCGGACGATCGAGGTGGCGTCGCTGACCCGCGGGGCCGTCATCCGCGCCGCCGCCGCCCACCTCGACCCCGGCGGCAAGGGCGTCAACGTCTCCCGGGCGCTGCTGGCCAACCGGATTCGCTCGTGCGCGGTCGTCCCCTTCGGCGGCGACGAGGGACGGCAGCTGGTGAGCCTGCTCGCGGCCGAGGGCATCGAGATGATCACCGTCCCGGTCGCCGGGACCACCCGGTCCAACGTCGCCCTGGCCGAACCCGACGGCACGGTCACCAAGATCAACGAGCCGGGGACGGCCCTGTCGCCGGCCGAGCTCGACACCATCGCCGAGGCCGTGCTCGGCGCGGCCAGCTCCGCGGACTGGGTGGTCGCCTCGGGCAGCCTCCCGCCAGAAGTGCCCGCCGACGTCTACGCCCGCCTGTGCGAGCGGTTCGGCGCGGCGGGCATCAACGTCGCGATCGACACCAGCGGCCCCGCCCTCGTCTCGGCGCTCGCCGAGGCCCCCGCCCTGGTCAAGCCCAACCGGGAGGAGCTGGGCGAGGCCACCGGGATCGCCATCTCGACCCTGGGCGACGCCATCAAGGCCGCGGAGAGCCTGCGGGTCCGGGGCGCGGGCGCCGTCCTGGCCAGCCTGGGCGCCGACGGCGCGATCCTCCTGCAGGACGACCAGATCTGGCACGGCCAGTGCCCGGTGGCCGAGCCGCGCAGCACCGTCGGCGCCGGTGACGCCATGCTCGCGGGGTTCCTCGCCGGCGGGGCGCGCGGCGAGAGCGCGCTGGTCGAGGCGCTGGCCTGGGCGACCGCCGCGGTCGGGCTACCGGGAAGCCGGATGCCCTCCCCGCACCACATCCGGCGCGACGACGTCCGCGTCACCGGAGCCGATCCCGCCCTGCCGCTGCGGTCCGGGGGCTGACAGTGGCGCGGATCCACCCCCCTGGCCGGCCCAGCCGCCGGCCGCCCCGGAAGGAGCAGCACACATGAGCGAGTACACCCCGACTGTCACAGGAACCGGGGCGAGAGCGAGCATCCAGCGTTTCGGCGGGTACCTCGCCGGGATGATCATGCCGAACATCGGCGCGTTCATCGCCTGGGGCCTGATCACCGCTCTGTTCATCCCCACCGGCTGGCTGCCCAACGAGAAGTTCGCCGTCCTGGTCGACCCGATCGTGAAGGTGCTGCTGCCGATCCTGATCGGTTACACCGGCGGGCGGATGGTCCACGGCCAGCGCGGAGCCGTGGTCGGCGCCGTCGCCACCATGGGCGTCGTCGCCGGCGCGGAGAGCCCGATGTTCCTCGGCGCGATGATCATAGGGCCGCTGACCGCGTACCTCCTGAAGCTGTTCGACGGGCTCGTCGCCGACCGGGTCAAGGCCGGCTTCGAGATGCTGGTGGACAACTTCAGCGCCGGCATCATCGGCGGCGCCATGGCCCTGGTGGGGGTCCTGGCCATCAGCCCCGTCGTCACCAATATCACCCGTGTCGCGAGCGACGCGGTCGCCTGGCTGATCGGCAACAACCTGCTGCCGCTGGCCTCGGTCGTGATCGAACCCGCCAAGGTGCTCTTCCTCAACAACGCCATCAACCACGGCGTGATGGGCCCGCTGGGCGTGGCACAGGCGGCCGAGACGGGCAAGTCGATCCTGTTCATGCTGGAGTCGAATCCCGGACCCGGGCTCGGACTGCTTCTGGCCTTCATGTTCTTCGGCCCCCGCGCGCTGCGCCCCAGCACCCCCGCCGCGATCATCATCCAGTTCTTCGGCGGCATCCACGAGATCTACTTCCCGTACGTGCTCATGAAGCCCCGGCTGATCCTCGCGGTCATCGCCGGTGGCGCCACGGGCGTCCTGGTCTTCATCATGACCGGGGCCGGGCTGGTGGCCACGCCGTCGCCCGGCAGCATCTTCGCCTTCCTCGCGGTGACTCCCAGGGGCGGGTGGTTCGGCACCATCGCCGGCGTCCTCGCCGCGACCCTCGTCTCCTTCGCCGTCGCCTCGGCCCTCCTCGGCTTCGGCAGGGGTAAGGACGAGACGGAGGAGAACCCCGAGGAACCCCCGGCCCAGACCGAGACCGAGACCGCACCCGTCGCCAAGGAGGCCTGACCGATGGCCAGCATCGAGAGCAAGGACATCCACAAGATCGTCGTGGCCTGCGACGCGGGCATGGGCAGCAGCGTCATGCTCGCCACCCAGCTCCGCAAGCAGCTGAAGGACCAGAACGTCCAGGTGGAGCACACCCCGGTCAACTCGATCCCCGCCGACGCCGACGTGGTGGTCTGCCACGCCGGCCTGGCGAACCGGGCCAGGGCCGGGGCCCCGGACAAGGTGCTGATCCCGTTCCAGGTCTTCATCGGGGACCCGGCGGTGACCAGGCTGGTCAGCACGATCAAGAGTGGTGGCACCGTCAATGCCTGAGACGGCGCCGCTGCCGCTGGACCCGCGCGCCATCCGGCTGGCGGCCTCGGCCGCCGACCGCGACGACGCGATCCGGCAGTGCGGGGAGGCCCTGCTCGCCGTCGGCGCGGTGGAGAGCGCATACATCGACACCATGCTCGAACGGGAGCGCTCGATCTCCACCTACGTCGGCGAGGGGGTCGCCATCCCGCACGGCACCCTGGCCGCCAAGGACGCCGTCCGGCACGACGCCATCAGCGTCGTGCGCTTTCCCGGCGGTGTCGACTGGGACGGCGACCAGGTGACGGTGTGCATCGGCATCGCCGCCAAGGGCGACGGCCACGTACGGCTGCTCGCCGAACTCGCCCAGATCCTGATGGATCCCGACCAGGCTCGGGCCCTTCGCGAGGCGACGGAGGTCGCCGAGGTGGTCCGGCTGCTGCAACCGAACGAAGAGGACGAAGCACAGTGAAGGTCGCCCGTTTCTACGCCCCTGGCGACATCCGCGTCGAGGAGGCGCCGGAACCCGTCACCGGACCAGGCGAGATCAAGATACGCGTGCGCAACTGCTCGACCTGCGGCACCGACGCGAAGATCCTCAAGCACGGTCACCACCACATCAAGCCGCCCAGGGTCATGGGGCACGAGATCGCCGGCGAGGTGGTCGAGGCCGTCGACGCGGGCGAGTGGGCGCCGGGCGACCGGGTGCAGGTGATCGCCGCGATCCCCTGCGGGAAGTGCGCGGAGTGCCGCCGGGGCCGGATGACCGTCTGCCCGAACCAGGAGTCGATGGGCTACCACTACGACGGCGGGTTCGCCGAGTACATGATCATCCCGGCGAAGGTCCTCGCGGTCGACGGTGTCAACCGCGTCCCCGACGGCGTCGGTTTCGCCGAGGCGTCGGTGGCCGAGCCGCTGGCCTGCGTGCTCAACGGCCAGGAGCTGGCCCGCGTGGGCGAGGGCGACGATGTGGTGATCATGGGCTCTGGCCCGATCGGCTGCCTGCACGTGCGGCTGGCGCGGGCGCGGGGCGCGGCGCGGGTCTTCCTCGTCGACATCAACGCCGGGCGGCTGGAAATGGCCGCGGGGCTGGTCCACCCGGACGCGGTCGTCCACGGCGAGGACGTCGTCGAGCAGGTGCTCAAGCTCACCGACGGCAGGGGGGCCGACGTCGTCATCACCGCCGCCGCCTCCGGCGCCGCCCAGGAGCAGGCGCTGCGGATGGCGGCCCGACAGGGACGGATCAGCTTCTTCGGCGGCCTGCCCAAGGACAACCCGATCATCCAGTGCGACTCCAACCTGGTCCACTACCGGGAGCTGACCATCGTCGGCGCCAACGGGTCCAGCCCGGCGCACAACGCCCGGGCCCTGCGGCTGATCGCCGACGGCTCGGTGCCGGTCGCCGACCTCATCACGCACCGGCTGCCGCTCGCGGAGGTCCTGGAGGGGATCGACATCGTCAGCAGGGGCGAGGCCATCAAGGTGACCATCGAACCCTGACCGGCTCCGGTCTCCCACGCCCCTTCCGCCAAGCCCGGCGGAAGGGGCCGCCCCCCACACACGACAGGCCCGGACAGGCCCGCCGAACTCGCGCGGGCCCCCTCAAGCTCGCACCACTCGCAGAACGCGCAGAAGGAGAACCGGAGATGCCGGAGAGGACAGTGGTCGTCGCCTCACGCACGGGCCTTCACGCCCGGCCCGCGAAGATCTTCGTGCAGGCCGCGGCCAAGCAGGGGATGCCCGTCCGCATCCGCGTCGGGGACGGCAAGCCCGTACCGGCGAACAGCATGCTCGCCGTGCTGGCGCTGGGCGCCACGCACGGCACGGAGGTCACGATCGAGGCGGAGGGACCGGGCGCCGACGAGGCGCTCGACTCCCTCGCCGAGCTGCTCGCCCGCGACCTCGACGCCGAAGAGGCCCCTCGTGGCGCCGGGGAGACCTCCCGTGGCTGAGACGCTCAGTGGCCTGGGCGTGAGCTCGGGCCGGGCCGCCGGGCGGGTCTGCCGGATGGCGGGCCCGCCGGAGCTGCCCGCGCCCTCCCCCGTCACCGACGCCGGCGCCGAGCTCGACCGGGCGATGCACGCGCTGCGGGCCACGGTCTCCGAGCTGGCGGCGCGGGCGGAAAAGGCGCCCGACGCCGACGCGAGGGCGATCCTGGAGGCGCAGTCCTTCATCGCCGACGACCCCGGCCTGCACGAGTCCGTGGAGGCGAACGTCAGGTCGGGAAAGGACGCGGCGCACGCCATCGACGAGGCCTGCGCCCACCACCGGCGCGCGCTGGTGGCGGCGGGCGGCTACTTCGCCGAGCGTGCCGCGGACCTCGACGACATCCGCAACCGGGCCGTGGCGGCGGTGCTGGGCCTGCCCGTCCCCGGGGTGCCCGACCCGGGTCACCCGTTCGTCCTGGTCGCCGCGGATCTGTCCCCCGCCGACACGGTGAACCTGGATCCCGGGTCCGTCCTCGCCCTCGTCACCGAGAAGGGCGGCCCGACCAGCCACACCGCCATCCTGGCCCGTGCCCGCGGCCTGCCCGCCGTGGTCGCCTGCCGGGGGGCGGGCGACATCGGCGAGGGGACGTGGGTGTCGGTCGACGGCCTGCGGGGCGAGGTGGAGGTCGGCATCGGCGAGGGGGCCGCCGCCGAGATCCAGCGCCGGGCCGAGGCCGACCGCCGCCGGACGGGCACCGTCCGGGGCCCCGGCCGGACCTCCGACGGCCACCCGGTCAAGCTGCTGCTCAACATCGGTTCGGCGGCCGACCTCGCACCGCCGGACCGGGTTCCCCCGGCGGAGGGGGCCGGGGGCGTGGACGCCGAGGGGGTGGGGCTGTTCCGCACGGAGTTCCTCTTCCTGGACCGGCGCGAGGAGCCGAGCCGCGAGGAGCAGGTGGCCGCCTACGCCGCGGTCCTGCGCGCCGCCCCCGGCGGGCACGTCGTGGTCCGTACCCTCGACGCGGGCACGGACAAGCCGCTGCCGTTCCTCGGGCTGGCCGGGGAGACCAACCCGGCGCTGGGCGTACGGGGACTGCGGGTCTCCCGGGTCAGGCCCGAGGTGCTCGACGCCCAGCTCGACGCCATCGCCGAGGCGGCCCGCGTGACCGGGACCGAGCCGTGGGTGATGGCGCCCATGGTGACGACGGTGGCCGAGGCCGCCGGCTTCGCCGGGCGGGCCCGTGCCCGGGGGATCACGCGCGTCGGGGCGATGGTGGAGGTCCCCGCCGCCGCGCTGCGCGCCGGGCGTCTGCTGGAGGAACTCGACTTCCTGAGCATCGGTACCAACGACCTGAGCCAGTACACCTTCGCCTCCGACCGGCAGCACGGGGAACTCGCCGACCTGCTCGACCCCTGGCAGGCCGCGCTGCTCCAGCTGATCGCCGACTGCGCGGCCGCCGGGCGAGCGGCGGGCAAGCCCGTCGGCGTGTGCGGCGAGGCGGCGGCCGACCCGCTTCTGGCGACCGTCCTGGTCGGCCTGGGCGTCACCAGCCTGTCGATGTCCGCACCAGGGATCTCCCCGGTGCGGGAGGCTCTCGCCGCCCACTCCCTGCAGCGGTGCCGCGACAACGCCCGGATCGCCCTGGCCGCCGACGACCCCGGACAGGCCAGGAAGGCGATCGCCCCGGACCGGTGAGCGCCCCGGCCCCACCCCGGCCCCACCCCTCGGCCGGGCCGGCCCCCGCCGGTCCGGCCCCCTCCACTCCGCGGCCCCTCCCCGGAACCCGCGCGGAGTCCACCCGGATCCCGCCTGGTGTCCGCTGAAGATCCGCCCGAGGTCCGCCCGGGACCCGTCCGGGATCCCCTCGGCGCGCATCGGTGAAATCACCGGTCTTTCCTGGGCCACCGGTACACCGGCGCAGGTCGGCGGAGGCCGGTGGGGAACCCCGCCACGCGCTCTTTCCAGGCGCGACACACGCGCGTAACACTGAGGGATGCCCTCCCCCTCCGCCGCCACCCGGTCACCGGTGCTGCACGGCCGTGACACGGAGCAGGACGCGCTGTTGCGATTGCTCGACGCCGCCCGGCGCGGCTCCGGGGGCGCGGCGATCCTGCGGGGGGCGCGGGGCACGGGAAAGACCGCGCTGCTCGACCTCGCGGCGGCCCACGCGGGCGGCACCGACAACCCCGGCGGCACGGGCGGCACGGGCGGTTTCGTCGTGCTCAGGGTGCGCGGTACCGAGGCGGAGTCGCACCTGCCGTACGCCGGGCTGCACGGCCTGCTCAGGCCGGTCACCGACCGGCTCCCCGCGCTCCCCCCCGCGCAGGCGGAGGCGCTGACCCGGGCGCTGGAGCTGGGCGCGGCGGACGGCGGGCTGACGCTTCCCGCGGCGGTCCTCAACCTCCTGGCGGCGGCCGGTGGCCCGGTGCTGGCCTGCGTCGACGACGTTCACCACCTCGACGCGCCCAGCCGCGCGGCGCTCTTCTTCGCGGCCAGACGGCTGGCGGGGGAACCGGTCGTGCTGCTGTTCGGGGCCGACGACGGCGGCGACGGCGGCGCAGCCGCCCCCGACGACATACCGGCGTTCGAGCTGGGCGCCCTGGACGAGAAGGCCGCCAGGCGGCTCGCCGACGACCTGGTGCCGGGACTGGCCGACGACGTACGGGCGTCGCTGCTGGAGATCGCCTGCGGCAACCCGCTGGCGCTCGGAGAGCTCGCCAGGTCGCTGAGCCCCGAGCAGATCTCCGGCGTCGCCGCCCCGCCCGGAACCCTGCCGAGGGGCGGGCGGCTCTGGCGCGCGTACACCGACCGGCTGGCGCGGCTGCCCGGCGAGACCGCGGACATGCTCCTGCTGCTAGCGGCGGATCCCGACCTGGAGACGGTCACCCTGGCCGACGCGGCGGAGCCGGAGTGCGCGCCGGCCGCGCTGGAACCGGCGGAGCGGGCGGGGGTGATCGTCCATGTCGGCGGCGGCGGTGCCGGCGCCGGCGCCGGTGACCGCTACGACTTCCGCGAACCGGCGATGCGGACGGTCGTCTACGCCGGCGCCTCCCTCGCCCGCCGCCGCGCCGCGCACCGCCTGCTCGCGGGCATGCTGTGCCACGACCACCAGCGGCTGCGGCGGGCCTGGCACCGGGCCGCCGCGATGGACGGCCCCGCCGAGTCGCTCGCCGACGAGCTGGCGGCGGCCGCGGCGGCGGCGACCTCCCCCGGCGGCCACCCGGCGACCTTCCTCGCCTTCGAGCGGGCGGCCGAGCTGACCGAGCACGGCGACGTCAAGGCCGCGCGGCTGGCCGCGGCCGCCAACCGCGCCTGGCACGCGGGCCTGCCCCGCCGCGCCCGGTCGTTGCTCACCCGCCTGCAGTCGCTGACGATCTCCGAGGAGGTGCGCAGCCAGGCCGAGCTCATCCGCGGCAGCCTGGAGATGCGCAGCGGGAAGACCGGCAGTGCCGGGGAGGACCTGCTGGCGGCGGCCGAGTCGCTGCTGGACAGGGACCGGGGGCAGGCCGTGCGGGTGCTCATCCGCGCGGGCGAGGCGAGCTACCTGGCCGGCGACAACCTTCGCTACCTGGACATGGCGCGGTGGGCCGCCACGCTGCGCCGCCCGGACGACCCGGCGGCCACCCAGCTGATGTTCGAGTATCTGGCCGGCACGGCGGCGACCTTCGACGGCCGTCACCGGGAGGCGGCCGATCCGCTCCGCCGGGTGCTGGAGCTCGCGCCCTCGGTGCGCACCCCCTCGGTGCTGGTGTGGGCGGGCGTGGCCAGCCTGCTGCTCGGCGACGACGCGCAGGCGGTGCGGTTGTGCGGCCGGGCGGTGGAGACGGCGCGCGCCCGCGGGGCGGTCTCCACGGTGCCGCAGGTCCTGGAGTTCATGATCAATGCCGAGCTCTGGATGGGCCGCTACGCCTCCATCACCGCCAGCGCCGTCGAGGGGCTCCGGCTGGCCCAGGAGCGCGGGCGGCCCAACAGCGCGGGCCAGCACCTGGGGTGGCTGGCCCTCACCGCGGCCGTCGAGGGGGACGAGGAGACGTGCGCGATCAGGGCGGCGAGCGCCATCGAGCTGGCGGGCGCCCACGGCGTGTGCGTGGCGGGAGCGCTCGGCACCTGGGCGCTGGCCCACCTCGACCTCGCGGCGGGCCGGCACGCCGACGCCGCCAAGCGGCTGCGGGCCACGACCAGGGCGGACGGGACCAGCGGCCACCTCGTCGTGCGGGTCATGTCGACCCCCCTGTTCGTCGAGGCCGCCGCGCGCACGGGCGACCGGGAGCGGGCAGGGGAGGCGCTGCGGGTGCTCGACCGCTGGGTGGGCAGCACCCGAAGTCCCGACCGGCGCGCGCTGGCCACGCGCTGCCACGCGCTCCTGGCCGCCCCCGGCGACGCCGAGGAGTACTTCAGGGCCGCGCTCGACCTGCACCACCAGGGGTTCTCCGAGTTCGAGACGGCCCGCACCCAGTTGCTCTTCGGCAGCGCGCTGCGCAGGAACCGGCGTCCGGGCGCGGCCAGGGAGCACCTGCACAGCGCGCTGGAGACGTTCGAGCGCTCCGGCGCGCGGCTCTGGGCCGAGCAGGCCCGCGCCGAGCTGCGCGGGGCGGGAGAGGCCGTCCGGTCGCACCGCCCGAAGGCCACGGAGAAGCTCACCGCGCAGCAGTACCAGATCGCGCGCATCGTGGCGGACGGCGCCACCAACCGGGAGGTGGCGGCCCGGCTCTTCCTGAGCCCGAGGACCGTCGAGCACCACCTCAGGAACATCTTCGCCAAGCTCGACATCCGCTCCCGGGTGGAACTGGTGCGGTTGATGTCGTGATTCACCGGTGTTGACCAGTGCGATGGAGTACGGGTGATTTCACCGATGCACTCCGGGGCTGACAGGGAGAAAGTTGCGTCTGTCAGAAACCCGAGGGGTCACCCCGGTGCGCTGACCGTACCGCCGCCGTTCCCGGTGGCGGGCCGACGCGCGACGAACGGCCGTCAGCCTCGACCGCCGTATCGCCGTGGTTCCCCCCACAGGAACGGAGTACAGCAACGTGCAGCCGTACGGCACCACCCCCCAGGCCCCCGCGCCCAGGCGTTCCCGCCGGGCGACGACGGTCGCCACGCTGACCCTCGCACTCGCTCTGCTCGGCACCGGCGGGACCCTCGCGCCCGCCGCGCAGGCCGTCGCGGCCCCCGCCGCGCAGGCCGCCTCCGCCGGTCCCTACGACCGCGGCCCCGACCCGACCAACTCCAGCATCGAGGCGGTCAGAGGACCGTTCTCGATCTCGGAGACCACCGTCTCCTCGCTGCGGGTGAGCGGCTTCGGCGGAGGCACGATCTACTACCCGACGTCCACCGCCGAGGGGACGTTCGGCGGGATCGCCATCGCCCCCGGATACACCGCGAGCAGGTCCACCATGGCCTGGCTCGCTTCGCGGCTGGCCTCCCACGGCTTCGTCGTCTTCAACATCGACACCATCACCCGCTCCGACCAGCCCGCCAGCCGAGGACGGCAGCTGCTGGCCGCGCTCGACTACCTCACGCGGGAGAGCTCGGTCGCGAACCGGGTCGACGCGAGCAGGCTCGGCGTCGCCGGGCACTCGATGGGCGGCGGCGGCACGCTGGCGGCCGCCGACAGCCGGCCGCAGCTGCAGGCGGCCATCCCGCTGACCCCGTGGCACACGACCAAGAGCTGGTCGGACGTGCGCGTCCCGACAATGATCATCGGCGCGGAGAACGACTCGATCGCCTCGGTGACCCTGCACTCCAAGCCGTTCTACAACAGCATCCCCGCCTCCTCGGAGAAGGCGTACCTGGAGCTCAACGGCGCCAGCCACTTCGCGCCCAACTCCTCCAACACGACGATCGCCAAGTACAGCGTCTCGTGGATGAAGCGCTTCATCGACGACGACACCCGCTACGAGCAGTTCCTGTGCCCGGCGCCCCAGGTCAGCCTGAGCATCTCCGAGTACCGGGACACCTGCCCGCACTCGTAATACCGCGGGACCGCAGGACCGCCACCGGGCCACGACACCGGCCGCGGCCCCCGCCGCCGGCCGGTGGTTCCCTGCGACAGCCGGTGACGCTCGACGACATAGGTCAGCAAACCATCCGTTAAGCTAACAAAAGGCTTTTTAAGCCCACAAAACTCCTGATCCGACGGCGGCCGCAGCATGCGGCCGCCGTCGGCGTACCCCCCGAAGTTCCCCGGCACCGCCGTCATATGACGGATTTTCTCCTGGTTTGATCAGTTACCGCCGAGGGGCAATAAGGTTTACGGTCTATGCCCAGGAACGCAATGAGACGTGACCCTAAGACCGTTCTGTGGCTTCTCGCGCTGAGCATCGTGGTCACCTTCACAGCCGGTGGGGCCACGGTGCTGAGCGGTCACCTCGAACCCGTTCCCGACAGGCCCGTGCCTCCTGACGCCGCCCCGCCCGGGATACCGGCGGTGCCCGCGACGCCGACCCCGCCGCCGCAACCCCAGGACCTTCGAGACACGGCCGCGCCCGCGAACTCCGCCGGTCCCACGCCCCCGTCACCGGCCAAGGAGCCGCTGCTGCTCGCCAACGGCCGGCAGCAGCCGCTGAAGGTGAGGGTTCCCCGGTCGGCCAAGGGCCGCTACACCGTCGCCCCCGGCGAGGCCCGGCCTCCCAGGGGGAAGGGCAAGGTGATCCGGTACGTGGTGGAGGTCGAGCGGGGCCTGCCGTTCGAGGTGGAGGAGTTCGCCGCCGAGGTGCACCGGATCCTCAACGACCCGCGCGGCTGGGGGTACCGGTTCAAGCGGGTGGCCCACGGCCCGGTGAGGATCAGGGTCTCGCTGAACAGCCCCGAGACGACCGACAGGCGGTGCCTGCCGATGCGCACCAACGGCATCCTCTCCTGCTGGAACGGCGGGCGCGCGGTCATCAACGCGGTCCGCTGGAACAGCGGGGCGACCGGCTACGGCCGCGACGTGGCCTCCTACCGCGAGTACGTCATCAGCCACGAGGTCGGCCACGGCCTCGGCCACGGCCACGTCTCCTGCCCGGGGCGCGGCCGGCGGGCGCCGGTGATGCTCCAGCAGACCAAGTCCCTGTACGGCTGCCGCCCCAACCCCTGGCCGTCCCCCCGGCGCTGACCCGCCGCCGTCTCGCCGCCGTCTCCCCGCCGCCCCTCGCGGGCGGCTCCGGGAACCCTGGGCGCGACGGTCCGGGGCCGGCCCGGACGGCGGGCGACGGACCCGGCCCCGCGTCCGGCCCGGCCGGTGGACGACGCCCCCGAACGGCCGGACGCGGCGATCGCGTGTCGCCGGATCGTCTCCTCGTACGGCAAAGCAGTCGTGAGGATGGATTCACCGGGCCCTCCCGGGGCACCCGGTAGGCATGCGAGTAGTAGTCGTCGGCGCGACAGGAAACGTGGGCACGAGCGTGGTGTCCGCCCTCGCGGCCGATCAGGACGTCACATCCGTCGTGGGCCTGGCCCGCAGGCAGCCGGACTGGAATCCGCCCAAGACCACCTGGCGGACCGTCGACGTCGCCGGCGGCGACCTGGCGCCACACCTGGAGGGAGCCGACGCGGTCGTCCACCTGGCGTGGCTGTTCCAGCCCACCCGTGCCCCGGTGACGACCTGGCGGAACAACGTCCTGGGCAGCATCAGGGTCTTCGAGGCCGCCGCGCGGGCGGGTGTCTCCACGCTCGTGCACGCCTCCTCGGTGGGCGCCTACTCCTCCGCTCCCAAGGACCGGGCAGTCACCGAGGACTGGCCGACCCATGGCTGGCCAGGTGTCGCCTACGGCCGGGAGAAGGCCTACGTGGAGCGGGTGCTCGACCTGTTCGAGCGTGACCACCCCGGCATCAGGGTCGTGCGGTTGCGGCCGGGGTTCATCTTCAAGCGGGAGGCGGCGGTCGGGCAGCGGCGCCTGTTCGGCGGGCCGTTCGTGCCTCAGCGGCTGGTGCGGCCGAGCCTGATCCCGTTCGTGCCCGACACTCCCGGGCTCCGCTTCCAGACGGTCCACACCGACGACGTCGGCGAGGCCTACCGGCTGGCGGTCACCCGGCCGGTGTCGGGCGCCTTCAACATCGCCGCCGACCCGGTGATCGAGCCCTCGGTGCTGGCCGAACTGCTCGGTGCCCGGCTGGTTCCCGTCTCGGGCTGGGCGCTCAGGAGCACCGTCGCCGCGGCCTGGCACATGAGACTGATCCCCGCCTCGCCGGGCCTGGTCGACCTGGTGCTCAGAATGCCGATCATGGACATCGGCCGCGCCCGCGCCGAGCTGGGCTGGCAGCCGCGCCACACGGCGGTGGAGGCGATGAAAGCGCTGTTCGAGGGACTGCGGGGCGCCGAGGGCGCCGAGGGTATGGACACCCCGCCGCTGTCGCCGAGCACCGGAGGGCCCGCGCGCCTGGGTGAGCTGGCCGGCGGCGTCGGTGGAAGGCCCTAGCGGCCCGGCGGCGTGAGGGAGGACGCGGGTATGGGCAGGATCCTCGTGGGCACGGCCTCGTGGACGCACCGGTCGCTGCTGGAGTCGGGCTGGTATCCCCCCGACGCCTCCACCCCGGCGAAACGCCTGGCCTACTACGCGACGAGGTTCCCGATCGCCGAGGTGGACGCCACCTACTACCACCCGCCGTCACAGAGCACCGTGGAGGCGTGGCGCGACCGTACGCCCGCGGACTTCACCTTCGACGTCAAGGCGTTCTCCCTGCTGACCGGGCATCCCACCCGGCCCGCCTCCCTCTACAAGGACCTGCGGGAGAACCTCGGCGCGCCCCCGCAGCGCAACCTCTACCCGAAGGACGTGCCGCGGGAGATCACCGACGAGGTCTGGCGGCGGTTCCTCGGCGCGCTGGAACCGCTGCACGAGGCGGGCAAGCTGGGGGCGGTGCTCTTCCAGTTCCCGCCGTGGTTCCCGATCGGGGAGGGCAACAGGCGCTACATCCTGGAGTGCGCCCGGCGCTGCGCGCCGATGCGCGTCAGCGTCGAGTTCCGCAACCGCACCTGGATGGACGAGGAGAACCGCGAGGACACCCTGGCCTTCCTCGCCGGGCACGATCTCGCGTACGTGGGGGTCGACATGCCCCAGGGGCACACCTCGTCGATCCCGCCGGTCCTGGCCGCGACCTCCGGCCTCGCCGTGCTGCGGCTGCACGGGCACTCCGACAAGTGGACCAGCAAGAACGTCGACGAGCGCTTCGCGTACATGTACTCGGAGGCGGAGCTCGCGCGGTGGGCGGCCAGGGTCCTGGAACTCGCGGAGGGGGCCGAGGAGACCCACGTGCTCTTCAACAACTGCTGCGCGGACAACTCCCAGCGCAACGCCGGCCGGCTCCGCGCCCTCGTCGGGGAGACCGGGGAGCGCGAGGAGACCGGGGAGCGGGGTGAAACCGGCGAGCCTGGCGGGCAGATCGCCCTGGACTACGCGCCGGGCGGGCAGGGCGGAGCGGGCAGGCCCGTGAAGGGCCGGATGGCCGGCTGACGGCCGACGCGGAAAAGGACCGGGAGACGCGGGGACCCTGAACCTGGAAAATACGGAGGAGGCCGGGACGGCCCGTCGCCGCGGAAGGCGTTATCTGACCCTGCGCCTCTCCCCGGTCATGGCGGCCCTGCGCTCCTCCGGGGTGGTTCCTCCCCAGACGCCGTACATCTGCTGGGTGTTCAACGCGTACTCCAGGCAGCGCCCGCGCACCGGGCACCGGCGGCACACCGCCCTGGCGCGCTCGTACTGCTCACGGCCCGGCCCCTCGTAGGACACGGGGAAGAAAAGCTCGGGGTCCTCGCTGAGGCAGGACGAGCGGCGGGACCAGTGGATGATCGGAATGACGTTGCTCTTAACAGGCATGGCGATCCAATTGGGAGTAGGAAAGGCTCAGGTGTCGGCGGCTCAGGTTGAGGATCGCGTGCCCGCTGTAATGGCATTCATACCTTTTAAGCGGAAAAATCGGGCGACCTTGACCGAGGATTTCGTGCTGTCCCGACGCCGTCACCTCCGTTCACGACTCCCCTCCGCGCCGGGCCGGAGCGCGGCCCGCTCCGACCCGGCGACGGGTCCTACAACTGCGCCCGCGTCCTCTCGTCGGGCACGCAGTGGGTCATCTTCAGGCCGGTCACGTCGCGCGGCCCGTTCTTGCCGAGTCCGGACATCCGCTCGCGGTCCTCGTCGCCCAGGTCCTGGCCGGCCAGGGGCTCCAGGTGGGAGACGTCGTCGGGGCCGATCCCGAGTCCCTCCCCGACCCTGAGCCCGAGGTCGTCCTCGACCATCAGGAAGTGCCAGACCATGCGCTCCTGGACGGCCCGGTCGGCCTGTCTCAGCATGCCGACGAAGTTGAGCACGAGGTCGTCGCGCTCCCATTCCTCCATCAGCAGGTAGCGCTGGCCCGCCTGGGTGTAGTCGTTGGTCCGAGGGATGCGCTTGCGGGTCAGCCGCCCCGAGACGACCGGCCCCTGCTCGTCGTGGGTGGGGTACCGTCCCTCCCTGAGCCCCCCGGTGATGGACGGCTCGTAGTTGACGTGCGGGTTCTCGCCCTGCCCGTCGACGTGGTAGGTCATCTGGCCGTCGCGCTGGTTGGTGCGCACCTCGGCGTTCTTGGCCTGGTTGACCGGCAGCTGCAGGTAGTTCGGGCCCACCCGGTGGCGCTGGGTGTCGCTGTAGGAGAACGTGCGGCCCACCAGCATCTTGTCGTCGGAGAAGTCGAGACCGTCGACCAGGACGCCGGTGCCGAAGGAGATCTGCTCGTTCTCGGCGAAGTTGTTGGCCACGTTGCGGTCCAGGACCATCCTGCCGACCGGCATGGGCGGGAACTCGTTCTCCGGCCACACCTTGGTGTCGTCCAGCGGGTCGAAGTCCAGCTCGGGGTGCTCGTCGTCGCTCATGATCTGCACGAGCAGCTCCCACTCGGGGTGGTCGCCCCGGTCGATCGCCTCGCGCAGGTCCTTGGTGGCGTGCCCGAGCTCCTGCCCCTGTACGGCGGCGGCGTCCTCGGCGGTCATGCTGCGCACGCCCTGCTTGGGCATCCAGTGGTACTTGACCAGGTGGGTCTCGCCCCGGTCGTTCACCCACTTGTAGGTGTTGACGCCGAAGCCCTGCATGTGCCGGTAGTCGGTGGGGATGCCGCGCGGGCTGAACAGGTTGACGATCATGTGCATGCTCTCCGGCGTCTGCGACATGAAGTCGAAGATCCGGCCGGGCTCCTGCCTGAACGTCACCGGGTCCGGCTTGAGCGCGTGGATCACGTCGGGGAACTTGATGGCGTCCCTGATGAAGAAGACGCCGAGGTTGTTGCCGACGAGGTCCCAGTTGCCGTCCTCGGTGTAGAACTTCACCGCGAACCCGCGCGGGTCGCGGGCGGCCTCCGAGGAGTCCCTGCCGCCGATCACCGTGGAGAACCGCACGGCCACGTCGGTCCGCTTGCCGGCCTCCTGGAAGAGCTTCGCCCGCGTGTAGCGGCCGATCGGCTCGTCGCCGAGCTTGCCGTAGGCCTCGAAGTGGCCGTAGGCGGTCGTCCCCCGGGCGTGGACCACCCGCTCGGGGATGCGCTCGCGGTCGAAGTGGCTGATCTTCTCCAGGAACTGGTAGTTCTCCAGCGTGGCCGGTCCCCTCGCGCCGACCGTGCGCTGGTTCTGGTTGTCGTAGACCTGGTGCCCCTGACGATTCGTCAGGACCGGACGGTCATCGCCCGGCTGGGGTCCCGTGCTCGACACATCCGTCATGACGACGCTTCCTTCCCTGCCGCGGTCGCTTCGGCGTGCGATATACACATCGATACACGGCACGCTTATCCGACATAAGGCGCTTTATGGCGATAAGGAAGAAAATCTTCGTAAAAAGGGGCAGTGATTTACGCAGGACGATGCCCACCCGGGAACACGGCCCCCGGGTGGGTATCCGGCGCTCAGGAGCTCAGCGGGCCTTCGCCGTGGCCCGCCGGTTCGCCTTCATGATGGCCGAGACCAGCTCCTCCTTCGACATCGTGGACCGCCCCCTGACGTCCAGGCGCCTGGCCACGTCGTACAGGTGCTGCTTGGAGGCGTTGGCGTCCACCCCCTCGGCGGTCTTGCCCGCCTTGGGCCTGCTCCGGGCGGCCTGGGCGTCGGACGGGCCCTTGCGGCCCTTCGGCTCCCAGCGGTCGCCGACCTTCTCGAAGGAGTGCTTCAGCGCGGCGAACGCCGTGCGGTGCGCCCGCTCCCCCTCCCCGTAGGTCTCCACCGCGGAGTCATGTGCCTTGATCCACGTCTCCTGCGCCTTCTTCGGCGAACGCCGCAGGGTGGTCGGGATCTCCTCGCGTGCCGGCATCGCGTGGTCACCTCTCCTCTTCCTCGCAGGTCAAAACCTCAACGGCGACATGCCCGCCCGATCGTCGATCATGCCGTCACCTCCCGCCCGGCAGGGATTCGTCGCCCCCCGCCGAGACCCCGGAGACCACCTGGGACTTCTGGGACGGCGGGGGCGGCTGGACGGTCACCCCGGCGTTGCGCAGGATCTCCTCCCCGGGCAGCACCGTGCTCTGCGCGACCGTCAGGCCGGACGCGGCCAGGTGGGCGTCCACGATGCGCAGTCCCACCCCGTAACCGGCCATGTCGGGAACACCGGCCGGTTCCTGGCCGAACCTGCGCATGGCCGCGTCGCCCAGCACGTAGGCCGGGGTGTTCCACATGCCCCGCAGACCGGCGGCCGCGATGATCGTCTCGTACGCGCGGTCGAGCTCCGCGCCGGTCACCATCCCCGACCACGGGCCCATGGCCTCGGGGCCGGACAACTCCCTGACGAACGCCTCCGCCAGCCCCTCGGACACGACGTGCTCGCCGACCGTGACCGTCGCGGGGTTCCACTCCACGTTGTGGTAGCGCACCTGGTGGTGGAACTCGTGCACCGCGCAGTGGGCGATCCTGCCGATGACGTCGTCCGAGGGCCAGGCCAGCAGGTAGAGCCAGCCCGGCGAGCCGCCCATGCCGTAGTAGCCGCCGGCGACGTCCATGAGGTACGCGTCGCCGGGGTCGCCGAGCACGAGCATGACCCGCAGGCTCTCCGGCCCCTTGAGGTCCGGCACCGCGTCGCCGAGATGCCTCCAGGCGGACCGCAGGGCGTCCTCGATCCGGCCGCGCACGTCCTGCTCGACCAGCCGCCGCAGCGCGGGGAGGTGGCGGTCGTCGTCACGGTCCACGCGGAAGCCGCCGCCCATGTGGTGGATGTCGACGAGGTCGCCGGGCATGGGAATGGCCTCGCGCATGGGCGCCAGCATCGCGCGCAGCGCCTCCGGGCGCCGCTCCAGCGGGAGATTCGCCAGGTCCAGCATGGCCCGCGGGGTGTCGTGAACGGTGATTTCCATGGCCGCGATGGTAAAGTCTCCCGTTACGGGAGATTCAAGCGAATTACCGGCGAGGACCCGGGGGAACGCGGCGCCGGTTACGGATCGCCCGCCCTCAGGGGCGCGCCACCGCCTCCCTGGCCGGTCCCGCCTCCCCTTCCCCTGCCGCGCCGTCGGTCCACAGGCGGCCGAAGCTCATCCGCTTGACCGGCGGCAGGGTGTCGCACAGGCGGAACCAGGCCTTCGCACCGCGCCGGACGAGAGGGCTGCCGGAGATCATGAATTCCGCGAACCTCGCGGAGGTGCGGACGGCACCGAAGCCGTACTCGCGCATCCGGGTCTCGTAGCCGCCTATGGCCTCCGTCAGGCTGCCCCGGCCCCGCTGGAACGCCACCAGCCTGCTCGCCAGCAGGGCGGCGTCGCGCAGCGCCGTGTTGGCGCCGAAGCCCATCGCGGGCGTCATGTTGTGGATGGCGTCCCCGAGCAGCGTCACCGGCGTCGCGGGCCACGGGCCGACGGGGACGGAGGTCTTGAACGGCATCAACTGGACACTGGCCGGGTCGGCCTCGGCGACCAGGCGGCGCAGGTCGGGGTGCCAGCCGGAGGTCATCGTCCCGGCCAGAGCCTTGAGCCCGTCGCCGTCGAGGTCCGCGGCCCCGGCCGGATAGGCCCCGTGAGGGGCGACGAAGGCCCACAGCACGTAGTCCTGGAGATCGTCGGCCAGGGACCTCAGGTCGAGCCCGAACCCGGCGAGGCCGGTCTCCAGCTCGGCGAGGCCCCCTTCCCGCGCGGTTCCTCCGGCGGCCCCGGGCTCGCGGGCGGAACCGGGACCCGCCCCCCGCGCGAGGAGGCGATCCGCCCTGCGCCTGCCGTTGAAGGCCGCGGTGAACATGGCGCTCCCGCTCGGCGGCAGGATGAGGTTGAGCCCGTCGGCGAGGTTTCCGGGCAGCCACCCGCGGACCCGGTCGTCCAGCGGCAGCCGGGCGCCGATCGCGAGCGCGCCGGTGTCGACGCGGCGGGCCCGCGGCAGATACTGGCCGCGTACGCGCGAGCCGGCACCGTCCGCGCCGACCAGCACGTCCCCGGTGGCCGAGGTGCCGTCGGCGAAGAAGGCGACGATCCTGCCGTCCGGCCTCACCTCGTAGCGCTGGAAGGTCCTGCCGTGGTGGACGACGCCCTCCAGCCCGGCCAGCAGGAGCCTGCGCAGGGTGGTGCGGCTGACCGCGTACTGGCCTCCCGAGGGGTCGGCGGCCCCGCCGGTCATCACGCTCTCCTCCACGAACACGAGTTCTCGCAGCCGGTGGGTGTGGAAGCCGAAGCCGGGGCCGGGGTGGCCGGAGGTGGCGAGGAACGCCTCCCACAGCGGGCCCGGCAGGCACCGGTGCAACGCCCGGCTGCCGATCTGGTTCAGGTGGATGCGGTAGCCCCGCACCCAGCCGGCGGCTTCGCGCTCGCGCTCGTAGACCTGGACGTTCACCCCGGAGGGT
Source organism: Streptosporangium sp. H16 (assembly GCF_051918855.1). Taxonomy (NCBI): domain Bacteria; kingdom Bacillati; phylum Actinomycetota; class Actinomycetes; order Streptosporangiales; family Streptosporangiaceae; genus Streptosporangium; species Streptosporangium sp. H16. The sequence continues at coordinate 303,605 of NZ_JBPXMD010000004.1, read as the reverse complement.
GACAGCGCCTGGGCCAGCGCCAGGCCTCCTATGCCGCCTCCGACGACGAGGACGTCGAGTGGTTTCGCGGGCATGTCAGGCTCCTTCGCCGTCGTTGTCGCCGCCGTCGTTGTCGCCGGGGGGCGTCCCGGGGGATCCCCCGGCGGCGCCGAGGAGCCGGGGCAGTTCGTCGAGCAGCGTCTCGTGCCAGGCGATCTCCGCCCGCAGGCGGACGAGGGTGTGGTCGAAGCCGAGTGGTTCGAGGCCGCGGAGGTGGGGGGTGGCCGCCTCCCTCAGCCGCTGCCAGGTCTGGAGCTCGGCGGTGAGCTTGCGGTGCCGGTCCTCGATGACGGCCCGCAGCTCCCCCTCGCCCATGTCGGAGCTGAGCTGGAGAGCGAGGTCCACGGGATCGGGCCGCAGGCGGGTGTCGCGCAGGGCCGCCTCGCGCAGCGACTCCAGCTCCAGCCCGCCGTCCTCGGTGATCGCGTAGACGGTCCGTGCCGGGAGGTTGCCCTGCTGCTCGGTGCGCACCGTCTCGATCACCCCTTCGGCCTCCATCCGGTGCAGCGCCCCGTACAGGGACCCGACCTTGATGTCGGTCCACAGCTCGGTCCTGTCCGTCTGCGCGCTCTGCCGGATCTGGTGGCCGTGCATCGGCCCCCTGCGGGCCAGCGCCCCCAGGATGAACAATCGCGTACTACTCATGCGACTACTCAAACACGAGTAGGTAAGGATAGTCAAACATGAGTACTCGCAAACGAGTAGTGAAGCGGAGAAGACCCACGGGACCTCTCCCTGGACACACACCCGGCTCACTTCAGGCGCGACGGGCGTACCTCGCCCGGACAGGCCAGTTCGACAGGGGAGTGCGATCTCCCCACCTGGGCATCCGCCCGGCTCGCTTCGGGCCCCGGGCGTATCCGGCCCCGGTGCGTCCGGACGCCCCGGGCGGGCATCCCTAGATGGGCTCGCCCTCGTTCTCGTCGCCCTCCTGCGGGCCGGGCGTGCCGGTCCCGCTCTGGCTCGGCGACGGCGACGGGGTGGGCCGGCCCGGCTCGGGCGTCGCCGGGACCGGCGGCGGGGTCGGGACGAACACCGTGGGCGGCAGCGGCCTCGGCAACGGCTCGAAATCGTCTTCCCTGCGCAGCAGGAACCAGACCATCACCGCCAGCAGCACGAGCAGCGCGGCCAGCACGACCCCGGCGATGATCACGGACCTGCGGGTCTCGGTCGGCGGCGGAGCGCCCTTGGGCGGCGCGGGCAGCGCGGGCGAGCGGTCGCCCACCCAGTGCGGCGCGAAGTCGGGGCCGTGCTGCTCGCCGATCAGCGTGCCGCTGACCAGCACCGGTTCGAGGAACCGCTCCGCCCCGGCCCTGTCGGGCTCGTACGGCGTGGCCACCCACGGGGCGCTCCCGCCGTCCATCGCCAGCACCTGCGGGACCGTGTCGGCCACCGCGGTGCGCGCACGTGTCGCCCTGGCCACCCAGCCCCGCACGCCGGAACGGCTCGCCGTCGCGTCGCGGACCCCGGTGACGAAGCGGTCGCGGGCCGCCGGGTCGAGCGCCGCCCCCTTGGTCAGCACCGCGACCGAGACGGCCCGGCCGTCGGGCGCCAGCCCGAGGTAGACCAGCCCGGCGGGTCCCACGCGCAGGCGGGCCTGCACGAGGAAGGGCCCCAGCTGGGGCGGGTCACCGTACTGGAGTGGAGTGGCCACGTCTGACATGAAAGCACACCCGGCCGATCACACCACGCCCCGCGGGCCGCCGGGATCGGGCCGCCCCGCGGGCACGCGGGGCACGCCGGGGGCGTATTGCGGGCACGCGGCGGGCACGCGGCGGGCACGCGGCGGGCACTGTCAGGAAATACGGAGCGGGCCCGTCGTGCGAGCCGCCATTTCATTTGATGGAATACCGACATGACCGTCGCCGAAGAACTGCCGAGCGAGACCGACACCGGACTGCTGCGCGACGCCCTGACCGAGGTCCGGCGGGTCATCGTCGGGCAGGAGCACATGGTGGAGCGGCTGCTCGTGGCGCTCCTGGCCAGGGGCCACTGCCTGCTGGAGGGGGTGCCGGGGGTGGCCAAGACCCTGGCGGCCTCGACCCTGGCCACGGTGGTCGGCGGGGAGTTCGCCCGCATCCAGTTCACCCCGGACCTGGTCCCGAGCGACATCGTGGGAACCCGGGTGTACCACCCCTCCCGCGAGGCCTTCGACGTCGAGCTCGGCCCGGTGTTCGTCAACTTCCTGCTCGCCGATGAGATCAACAGGGCCCCGGCCAAGGTCCAGTCGGCGCTGCTGGAGGTCATGGCCGAGCGGCAGGTGACCCTCGCCGGGGAGACCCATCCGCTGCCGAGGCCGTTCATCGTGCTGGCCACCCAGAACCCGATCGAGTCGGAGGGCGTCTACCCCCTCCCCGAGGTCCAGCGCGACCGGTTCCTGTTCAAGGTCCGCGTCACCCATCCCAGCGCCCACGAGGAGCTGGAGATCCTGCACCGGATGAGCGTGACCCCGCCGACCCCCAGGCCGGTGCTCGACCCCGCGCGGCTGGCCACGCTGCAGGCCATGGCCGACCAGGTCTCGGTCCACCAGCTCGTCGCCGACTACGTGGTCAGGCTCGTGATGGCCACCCGCTCCCCCGCCGAGTACGGCCTGGCCGAGCTGCAGGAGAACATCGAGATCGGCGTGAGCCCCCGGGCCACCCTCGGCCTGGTCGCCGCGGGACGCGGCCTGGCGCTGCTGCGCGGCCGCGACTACCTGCTCCCCGACGACGTGCGCGACGTGGCGGTGGACGTGATGTCCCACCGGCTGATGCTCACCTTCGACGCCATCGCCGACGGGATCGACCCCGAGGACGTGGTCCGCCAGGTCCTCGCCGCCGTGCCGCCGCCGCTGGTCGTCTGGAACCAGGGCCCCCGGTGACCGGCCTCGAAGGCGCCGGCGATCCTGACCTGAGTACGGCCGAGCAGGCGTTGCGGCGGCTGGAGCTCACCATCGTCCGGCGCCTGGACGGGCTGCTGCAGGGCGCCCACCAGGGACTCCTCCCCGGTCCGGGGAGCGAGTTCGGCGACAGCCGGGTCTACGTGCCCGGCGAGGACGACATCCGGCGGATGGACTGGGCGGTGACCGCCCGCACGACCGTCCCGCACGTGCGCGACCTGATCGCCGACCGGGAACTGGAGACCTGGGCCCTGGCGGACCTGTCGCCCAGCATGGACTTCGGCACCGCCGGCATGGAGAAGCGGGACCTGGTCGTGGCCGCCGTCGGGGCGATCGGCTTCCTGTCGGGCCGGATCGGCAACCGCTTCGGCACGTACGTCCTGCACGACGAGTACGTCCACCGGATGCCCGCCAGGAGCGGCCGTCCGGCGCTGTACGGCCTGCTGCACTCGCTGATGGACGCCCCCAGGGGCCGCGCCGTCGCCGGTGCCCCCGACCTGGCCGAGGCGATCGAGATCCTCGCCTCGGCGCGGCGGCGGCGCGGCCTGCGGGTGATCGTCTCCGACTTCCTCGACCCCGAGCCCACCCTCGATCCCGGCCTGGAGCTGCCCTGGGAGCGGCCGATCCGCCGGCTGGCCGCCCACCACCAGGTGCTGGCCGTCGAGGTGATCGACCCTCGCGAGCTGGAGCTGCCGCCGGTCGGGCTGGTCAGCATGACCGACCCGGAGACGGGGCGGAGCCGCGAGATCCAGCTCACGCCCAGGGTCCGCCGGGCGTACGCGGAGGCCGCCGCCGCTCAGCGGATGACCAACCAGGTGGCGTTGCGCCGCTGCGGGGTGGCCCACCTGGTGTTGCGCACCGACCGCGACTGGGTGTTCGACATCGCGCAGTTCGTGCTGCGGCAGCGTCGCATGGCGCACCTGACCCATCGGCCCCCGAGGTCGGGAGCGACACGGTGACCTTCCTCTCTCCGGTCTGGCTGTGGCTGTTCGCCGCGCTGGCGCTGCTGGTGGCGGGCTACGTGGCCGCCCAGTTCGCCCGGCGCCGCTACGCGCTGCGCTTCACCAACCTGCCCCTGCTGACGCTGGTGTCCCCCGCCGGGCCCGGCTGGCGGCGGCACGTGGCCCCGGCGCTGTTCCTCGTCATGATGAGCCTGCTGATCGTGGGCGCGGCCCGTCCCGCCGACTCGGTGCGCGTTCCCCGCGACCGGGCGACGATCATCATCGCGCTGGACGTCTCGCTGTCGATGGAGGCCGACGACGTCCAGCCGAACCGGATCACCGCGGCCAAGGAGGCCGCCCAGAAGTTCGTCGCGGACCTGCCGGAACGGTTCAACGTCGGACTGGTCGCCTTCGCCCGTTCCGCGTCGGTCGTGGTCTCGCCCACCACCGACCACCAGGCGGTCGGCACCTCCCTCGGCACCCTGACCACCCGGGCGGGCACCGCGATCGGCGAGGCGGTGTTCAGCTCCCTGGAGTCGCTGCGCTCCTTCGACCAGCAGGCGGTGACCGACCCGCCCCCGGCCGCGATCGTGCTGCTGTCCGACGGCGACAACACCTCGGGACGTTCGGTGGCCGAGGCGATCGACTCGGCCAAGAGCGTACGGGTCCCGGTCTCCACGATCGCCTACGGCACCCAGGAGGGGACGGTCTCGATCGACGGCCGCGACGTGAACGTACCGGTGAACAAGGCCACCCTGCAGACCCTGTCGGAGGGCACGGGCGGCCGGGCCTACGAGGCGGAGTCGGGCAGCGAGCTGAAGCAGGTGTACGAGCAGATCGGCACCTCGCTGGGCTACCGGACGGTCAACCAGGAGATCACCCAGTGGTTCGTGGTGGCGGCGATCCTGGCCGGGCTGCTGACCGCCGGGGTGGCCCTGCTGCTGGGGTCGCGGATCCCCTGACCTCGTGCCCCTCACCCGGTGAGGGCGGGCGTACGGGTGGGGGCGCCGCCGGGGGCGCCGCCGAGGCTTTCCGGCAGGTCGAGACCGGCACCGGGTGGGACCCGCACGAGTCGCGGCACTCCCCGGGCGTCCGCGGCCGCGTCGAGCACGCCAGGGCTTACGGCATGATCGCGACAGGTTCGGGATCACCAGGGGATGACGCCGTCGTCCTCGAAGAACGAACCGCTCGGGCCGCCTTCGGGCAGCGTGGCGAGCCGGATCGCCGTGGCCGCGCCCTGCTCGGGAGTGCGGGGCCCCTGGAAGCCGGTGAAGTCGGTCGCGACCAGGCCTGGGCAGGCGGCGTTGATCAGGATGTTCGTACCGGCCAGCTGCCGGGCGTACTGCACGGTGACGGCGTTGAGAAACGACTTCGACGGCGAGTAGGCCGCCATGACGGGGCCGATCTCGATGTCCGGGTCCGCCTGCCGGGTCAGGGAGGCGACGGCGCTGGAGACGTTGACGATGCGTGGCGACGCCGAGCGCCGCAGCATCGGCAGCATCGCGTTGGTCACCCGGATGACACCGATGACGTTGGTCTCCACGACCGCGCGGACCACGTCGAGGTCGAGCGTGGTCGGATCCTGCACCCACCCGGGACCCACCTCCCCCGAGACGCCGGCGTTGTTGACCAGGACGTCCAGGCCCCCGGCCCGCCGTTCGACCAGTTCAGCGGCGTCGGTGACGCTCTGGTCGCCGGTCACGTCCAGCGGCACCCCGAACGCGTCCACCCCGGAGGCGCGCAGCTTCCCGACGGCGGTCTCGCGCCGGGCCTCGTCGCGGGCTCCCACGCCCACGCGGTACCCGAGGGCACCCAGCCCGGCCGCGATCTCGTACCCGATTCCCTTGTTCGCGCCGGTCACCAACGCGATTCTCGTGTCGCTCATGCCGTCGATGTTCGCTCGCGGACGAGCGGTGCATCCAACACCGCTACGGTGCCCTGTCATACCCGGTAGGTATCACCGGGGTACGCTGTGGCCGTGGACACCCTGGAAACCCGCGAGTTGAGATACTTCACGGCCGTCGCCGAGGAGCTGCACTTCGGCCGCGCCGCCGAGCGCCTCGGCATGGCCCAGCCACCGCTGTCCCGGGCGATCCAGCGGCTCGAGCGGCGCCTCGGCGTCTCCCTGCTGGAACGCAACCGCCGCGGCGTCTCCCTGACCGGCGCCGGAGAAGTACTGCTGCACGAGGGCCGCGCGGCCCTCGACGCGACCACCGCCGCCGCTCGCCGCACCCGTCGCGCCGGTGGCGCCGACGGTCCGGGCGGCCCCCGCGACCGCCTGGTGCTGGCGGTGAAGGCCGCCGCGTCTCACGAGCTGCTGCAGAAGCTCCTCGACGCCTACGCGGCCGAGCCCGGCGCCGCCGAGATCGAGGTGCTACCGAGCGGCACGTGCGAGCAGGGAGAGATGCTGCGCGATGGCCGCGCCGATGCGGCGCTCATGCACGCGCCGTTCAACTCCCTGGCCGGGTTCGACAGCGAGGAACTGATGACCGAAGGGCAGATCGCCATCCTGCCCGCCGAACACCCCCTCGCCGCGCGCACGACGTTGTCCCTGGCCGAGGTCGGCGACATCCCCGATCTTCCGCTCGCCCGCTGGTCCCGCCACGGCACCTACCCGCCCGGCCCGGGCCCCGAGATCCACGACCAGACGCAGCTGGCCCAGCTGATCGCCCTCGGACGCACCGTGGCCGTCTTCCCCGACTCCGCCCGCGCCTGGCTGTGGGCCGAGCACACCGCCGTCCCCCTGACCGACGCACCCCCTGTCGTCACCCACATCGCCTGGCCCGCGCACAGCCGCTCCCCCGCCCTCGCCAGGCTGATCCGCACGGCCACACGGCTGTGACCCTCTCCCGGTCGTCCGCCCCGGTCCTTCCCCAAGACCGGCCGGTCCCGGCCGTTGGTAACGTTCTACGACGTGGCACATTACTTCGAGGAGCGTCCGGAGACCGCGGGCCGTCCCGGCTCGGTCACGCTCGTGCTCCCCGACCTCCATCTGAGACTGGAGACCGACAGCGGGGTGTTCTCCGCCGAGCGCGTCGACCAGGGCACCCGGATCCTGCTGGAGAGCGTCCCCCCTCCGCCGCCGGGCGGCGACCTGCTCGACCTGGGCTGCGGCTACGGGCCGATCGCGCTGACGATGGCCTCGCGCGCCCCGGAGGCGACGGTCTGGGCGGTGGACGTCAACCGCAGGTCGATCGAGCTGTGCGCGAGAAACGCCAGGGCCGCCTCCCTTGACAAAGTAAGGTCGATGCATGTCGACGAGGTCCCGCCGGAGGTGCGGTTCTCCGCCATCTGGTCCAACCCGGCGATCCGCATCGGCAAGGCCGCGATGCACGAGATGCTGACCCGCTGGCTGTCGCGCCTCACCCCGGACGGCGTCGCCCACCTGGTGGTCCAGAAGCACCTGGGCTCCGACTCCCTGCAGCGCTGGCTGAACGAGCGGGGCTGGCCCGCCGAGCGCGTGGCCTCCCGCTCCTCGTACCGGATCCTCCGGGTGGAGGCGCGCCCGGAGGCGGAGCCGCGGTGAGCCCCCGCTCCCCCGCGAGCACGCCGGCGCGACGGGCACGGGCGGGCGAGCGCGGGCAGGCGGGCGCGGGCGGGCACGACCGGCGGCACGATGGCGGGCGAGAAGCGGATCACCGCGAAACACGCGGGACGAACGAGGAACGACGAGGAACGGTGAACGACCGATGACGGCGAACCCGCGCAGGCAGCTGCGCCCGACCGATGTCAAGCGCCTCAACCGCACCTGGCGGAGGAACACCGAGGGGCGGCTGGCCCTGATCCTGGAGTCGGTGACCGGTCCGTTCAACATCGGTTCCATCTTCCGCACGGCCGCCGCCTTCGGCGTGGAGCGGATCTGGCTGGCGGGCAACGCCACGCCGCCGACCAACCCCAAGGCGCAGAAGACCGCGCTGGGCACCGACCGGCTGGTGGCCTGGGAGGAGCCGGTCCCCGTCCTGGAGGCCGTACGGGCGGCCAAGGAGGACGGGTTCGCGGTGGTCGCGGTGGAGCTGACCGGGGACGCCGTGCCCCTGTCCGAGGTCAAGCTGGGCGGGGACGTGTGCCTGGTGGTGGGCAGCGAGGACCACGGGTGCTCCCCCGCGCTGCTGGAGGCCGCCGACGGCGTCTGCTACATCCCGCAGGTCGGCCGGGTCGGCTCGTTCAACGTCGCGGTGGCGGCGGCGATCGCGGTGGCCGAGGCCCGCCGCCAGGAGTGGTCGGGCAAGGTGCCGCCCGAGGAGTGAGGGCGCGCGGCCGTCGTGCCGGTCACGGCGACCTGTTCTCGTCCTTCCCCGGCCCGACGGCCGCGCGCCCGGCACGGTCACGCCCGTCGTGCTCGCCGCGCCCGGCACGGTCACGCCCGTCGTGCTCACCGTGGCCGTCGTGGTCCCGGTCGCCGTCGAGCGGGACCTTCTCGCCGCCGTACGCCCTGCTCATCATGGCGCGAAGCCTGCGGAGCGGGTGATGCTTCCCGTTGTGCGCCGGGACACCTTCCCCGTCGCCGTCCTCGGCCGTCCCCGCGAGGATCGGGACCGGCTCCTTGCCCCGCACCTGGGCCTCGATGGACTCCATGGGCGGGACGTGGACCTCGATGTACTCCCCCGTGGGCCGGCGCTTGATCACACCGGTCTCCACGCCGTGCCCGAGAGCCTCGGCGTCGCGGCGCTGCAGGCCCAGGCAGATCCGGTAGGTGACGTAGTACGCCACGGCCGGACCGAGGAAGACCAGGACCCTGCCGGTGTAGATGATCTCGTTTATCGAGAGGCGGGAGTTCGCGGCGATCACGTCGGTGGCGGCCATCAGCCACAGGACGCCGTAGAACGTGACCGCCGACATGCCGATCGCGGTGCGGTGCGGGTTGTTGCGGGGGCGGTCCACGAGGTTGTGCTCGCGGCGGTCCCCGGTGACCCACTGCTCGGCGAACGGGTACAGGACCAGGCCCAGCAGGATGATCCCCAGCGGGAGCAGCGCCGGGATGATCACACTCATCGGCAGCGTGAAGCCCAGGAAGTTGATCTCCCAGGAGGGCATCAGGCGCAGCGAGCCGTCCAGGAACGCCAGGTAGAAGTCGGGCTGGGAGCCCGCCGAGATGTCGGACGGCGTGTAGGGGCCGTACAGCCAGACGGGGTTGATCTGGGCGAAGGTGCCCAGCAGCGCGATGACGCCGAAGGTGAACATGAAGTAGGCGCCCGACTTGGCCATGAAGGAGGGGTAGGTCGGCGCGCCCACCACGTTGTCGTTGGTGCGGCCCTTGCCCGGCATCTGCGTGTGCTTCAGCACCCACGTCAGGATCAGGTGGGCGGTGATGAGCGCCAGCAGGATGCCCGGCAGGAGCAGGATGTGGATCGAGTAGAACCGCGGGATGATCTCGTCACCGGGATACTCGCCGCCGGTGAGAAAGAAGGTGAGCCAGGTGCCGACCAACGGCAGTGACTGCGCCACGCCTGCGGTGATCCGCAACCCGGCGCCGGAGAGGAGGTCGTCGGCCAGCGAGTAGCCGGTCAGGCCCTCGAACAGGGAGAGTGCCAGCAGGGCGACGCCGATCAGCCAGTTCAGCTCGCGCGGCTTGCGGTACGCCCCGTTGAAGAAGATCCGGAGCATGTGGATCATCATGCCGCCGATGAACAGCAGGGCGGCCCAGTGGTGCATCTGCCGCATCAGCAGGCCGCCGCGCACGTCGAAGCTGATCTCCAGTGTCGAGGCGTACGCCTCGGACATCGCGATGCCCTTGAGCGGCGAGTAGGAGCCGTTGTATACGACCTCCTCCATGACGGGCTTGAAGAAGAACGTCAGGAACGTGCCGGTCAGCAGCAGGATGACGAACGAGTAGAGGGCGATCTCCCCCAGCAGGAAGGTCCAGTGGTCGGGGAAGATCTTCCGCATGTTCCGCTTGAGGAATCCCGCCGTGCCGAGGCGGTCGTCGGCGAAACCGCTCACGCTCGCCAGGCGTCCGGACGTGCTTCCCTTGCTCATGCGCGGCCTCCGTTCTCACGGACCTCCGCCTCGGCGCCGCCGCGCCCCGGAAAAACCGGCGATCAGGCGAAACAGCGAGGTCGGCCGTGGATAACCAGGTATTTCCCATCATCCACGGCGATGGGCAGGCGAAGGCAAAGTCCTGCCCGGGGTCCGGCCGCGTCCCGTTCGGCGCCTTGTGATCCAAACGTTCACCCGCCCGCGATGACGCGTCCAGCTCGCAGGGGGCATACTCCTGCACGTGCAACGCCGTTATCCCTTCCTCGACCATCCCGGCCCCCTGCCCTTCGCCCACCGGGGTGGAGCCGCCGAGGGCAGGGAGAACACCTTCCCCGCCTTCGAGCGGGCCGTCGGACTCGGTTACACCTATCTGGAGACCGACGCGCACGCCACCGCCGACGGGGTGCTGCTGGCCTTCCACGACCACACCCTGGACCGGGTAACCGACCGCCGGGGCCGGATCGCCGAACTGCCGTACCGGCTGGTGCGCGAGGCGCGGATCGGCGGCGTCGACGAGATCCCGCTGATGGAGGACCTGCTGGGTTCGTGGCCCGAGGTGCGCTTCAACATCGACGTCAAGGAGTCGGCGGCCATCGCGCCGCTCGCCAGGGCGATCGGCAGGACCGCCTCCCACGACCGGATCTGCCTCACCTCCTTCTCCGAGGAGCGGCTCGCCAGGGCCCGCGCCGCGATCGGCCGCGAGGTGTGCTCCTCGCTGGGCCCGCGCGGCGTGGCGACCCTGCGCGCCGCCGCCACCACCTCCGGGTACGGCCGCCTGCTCGCCCGCCTGGCCCGCGCCGGGGTGCCGTGCGCGCAGGTGCCGGTGGGCTTCCGCGGCCTGCGGATCACCACGCCCGCCCTGATCCGCACGGCCCACGCGCTCGGCATGCAGATCCACGTGTGGACCGTCAACCACACCGGGGTGATGGAACGCCTGCTCGACCTCGGGGTGGACGGCCTGATGACCGACAACATCTCGGGGCTGCGCGACGTGCTGGAGGCCCGCGGCCAGTGGTATCCAGGTCGCCTCGCCGCGTAGGCCGCGCGGGCACGAGTCCCCCCGCCCGTTCCCCGCTCCTCCCTCGATTCCCCGATTTCCCCCCGCCCCCCCCGACAGACCGAGGACCGCTCATGACCTCCGAACAGGCCGTCGAGGACTCCCCCCAGTCCCGGCGCCGCGAGCAACGCGGCTGGTACTTCTACGACTGGGCGAACTCCGCCTTCCCGACCACCATCCTGACGGTCTTCCTCGGCCCGTACCTGACGACGATCGCGGAGACCGCCGCCCAGGGACGCCCGTACGTGGACGTGATCGGGTTCGACGTGCGGCCCAGCGCCTACTACTCCTTCGTGGTGGGCTTCGCGGCCGTCCTGCAGATCATCCTGATGCCCGTCGTGGGCGCGCTGGCCGACCACACCGGCCGCAAGAAGGAGCTTCTCGGCCTGTTCGCCTACCTCGGCGCCGGTGCGACCGTCTGCTTCTGGTTCGTCGCCGACGGGCGCTACCTGCTGGGCGGCGCGCTGTTCCTGGTGTCCAGCGTCGCCTTCGCCGCCGCGTTCGTGATCTACAACTCGTTCCTGCCGGAGATCGCCACGGCGGACGAGCGTGACAAGGTCTCCGCCAGGGGATGGGGTTTCGGCTACCTCGGCGGCGGCCTGCTGCTCGCCCTCCATCTAGTGCTCTTCCTCTACCACGAGTCCTTCGGCATCGCCGAGGGTGACGCCGTGCGCATCGCCCTGTCGTCCGCAGGCCTGTGGTGGGGCGGGTTCACGATCATCCCGCTGCTGCGGCTGCGCAACCGGCGGGCGCTCGCTCCCGGCGCCGAGACGGCCGCCCAGGCCGTGACGGGCAGCTTCCGCCAGCTGGGCCGCACGATCAGGGAGCTGCGGCGCTACCCGCTGACCCTGGGCTTCCTGGTCGCCTACCTGATCTACAACGACGGCGTGCAGACCGTCATCTCCTTCTCGGCCACCTACGCCGACAAGGAGCTCGGACTGGATCAGGACACGCGGATCCAGGCGATCCTGATGGTGCAGTTCGTGGCCTTCTTCGGCGCCCTGCTGCTCGGACGGCTCGCCGCCTCGTACGGGGCCAAGCGGGTGGTGATGGTCGCGCTGATCGCCTGGATCGCCGTGGTGGCCGTGGCCTACTTCCTGCCCAGGGGCGCGGACCTGCCCTTCTTCGCGCTGGCGTTCGCCATCGCGATCGTGATGGGCGGGACCCAGGCCCTGTCGCGGTCGCTGTTCTCCCACGTGATCCCGAAGGGCAAGGAGGCGGAGTACTACAGCCTGTACGAGATCAGCGACAAGGGCTCGACGTTCCTCGGCTCGTTCACCCTCGGCCTGGCGCTCCAGCTGACCGACAGCTATCGCCTGGGCATCATCTCTTTGGTGATCTTCTTCGTGCTCGGTTTCGTGCTGCTCGCCCTCATCGACCTGCCCAAGGCCATCAGGGCGGCCGGAAACCAGGTGCCGGAACGCATCTGAGAAACCCCGGAAAAGAGGGCCCTTCGCAGACCGGGTCAAGAACGTGCGATTGGATCACCCTGTCTGTGGGAATCCACACACGGTATCAAGCGTTGTACGCCGTGGGAGACGAACCCCTCACGACGGGGCCCTCAGGAGGCATTCAGACATGGGCGAGCGTGCGCTACGCGGCACCAGACTCGGGGCGACCAGCTACGAGAACGACCGCAACACCGATCTGGCCCCGCGCCAGGAGGTGTCCTACACCTGCCCGAAGGGTCATCGATTCGACGTTCCGCTTGCCGCTGAAGCCGAGATCCCGGCGACCTGGGAGTGCCGCATGTGCGGCGCGACCGCCCTCCGGGTGGACGGCGAGCTGCCGGAGGCAAAGAAGGCCAAGCCCCCACGGACGCACTGGGACATGCTGCTGGAGCGCCGCACGATCGAGGACCTGGAGGAGGTGCTCAACGAGCGCCTGGCGATTCTACGCGCCCAGCGCCGCAAGAGCGCCTGACCGATTCGGAGAGTTCGGAGAGTCGCGGACCCCCGGCCCCCACCAGGGCCGGGGGTCCGCGTTTCCCCGCTCCCGGAGGGCCGTCCCGGCCGTGGAAGGGCGTCCGGCTCCTCCCCCGGCGGCGGGCCCGAGGGGAGAAGGGCGTCCGGCTCCTCCCCGGCGGCGGGCCGGAGGGGAAGTGGCCCAATCGATTGGCGCGGAATTGGCTCTTAAGATCGGTCCGCTCTCCCCCTAGGGTCGCTCCCATGACCACTTCTACCAGCGAGGACACCGGCGGCACCGCATCGAAGGCCCGCGGGAAGGCCTCGGCGCTGCGGGCGCTGCACGTACCCGGCCGTCCGCTGGTGGTGCCCAACGTCTGGGACGCCGCGTCGGCCCGCGCCGTCGAGGCGGCGGGCTTCCCGGTGATCGCCACCGGCAGCGCCGCGATCGCCCCGGTGCTCGGGTACGACGACGGCGAGGAGACGCCCGTCGGGGAGATGCTGGCCGCGATCGCCAGGATCAGCCGCTCGGTCGGCCTGCCCGTCACCGCCGACATGGAGCGCGGCTACGGGCTGGAGCCCGCGGAGCTGGTCGAGCGGCTGGTCGCCGCGGGGGCGTCCGGCTGCAACCTGGAGGACTCCGACCCCCGCACCGGGGCGATGGCCGACGTCGACGAGCAGGCCGCCCTCCTCGGCGCCGTCAGGGCCGCCGCGACCGCCGCGGGCGTGGACCTGGTGATCAACGCCCGGGTCGACACCTACCTCCACGGTACGGGGAGCGCCGAGGAGAGGCTGACCGAATCGGTGCGGCGGGGCCGCCGCTACCTGGAGGCGGGCGCCGACTGCGTCTATCCGATCTTCGCGGCCGAGGCGGGGGCCGTCCGCGCACTGGTCGAGGGCATCGGCGGGCCGATCAACATCCTGTTCCGCCCCGGCACGCCGTCGCTCGGCGAGCTGGCGGACCTCGGGGTGGCCCGCGTGAGTTTCGGTCACGGCCTGCACGAGGCCGTACGGGCGTACGCGGCCCGGATGCTCGCGGCGATCCGGGACGGCGAGAGCCCCTACTCTCCGGGGTTGTCCGCGCCCTGACCCCGGCGCCCCGGGCCCCGCGTCCGGCACAGGCGGCACGGGCTTTGCGGCGCCCGGCTCAGAGGCGCAGTTTCCCCTGGGCGCCGCCCCGCCACTCCACCAGCAGGACGGTCGCGTCGTCCTGCAGCCTCCCGTCGTGATACTCCAGCACGCTGCGGACCAGGCGGCGCAGGGTCTCCGGTACGGGAAGGCCGTCGGCATTGCGGCGGATGATGAAGTCGACGAAGCGCTCCAGGCCGAACTCCTGCCCCAGCCGGTTACGGGCCTCGGTCATGCCGTCGGTGTAGAGGAGCACGCGGTCGCCGGGCTCCAGCTGCTCCCTGCACGGGGTCACGGCCAGCCCCAGGCCGAGACCCATCGGGTGAGCGGGCGGGCACTGCAGGGTGGCGACCCAGCGCCCCCTCCTGATCACCACCGGGGGGTGGTGCCCACGGTTGACCCAGGTGAACACGCCGGTACGCATGTCCAGGTCGGCCAGGATCCCCGTGGCGAAGCGGTTGCCCAGGCCGAACTCCTCGATCAGCACCTCCTCGATCCCCTCGCTGACCTCGATGAGGTCGGCGCCCTGGCGGCGGCGGTTGCGGCAGGCGGCCACCGCGAGGTTCGCGGTCAGCCCCGCGGACGCGTCATGGCCCATCGCGTCGAAGATGGCCAGGTGGACGGAATCGCCGGCCAGCGCGTAGTCGAAGGCGTCGCCACCGAGTTCGTAGGCCGGTTCGAGCGCGGCGCCGATCACCACCTTCTCGGTGGCGAAGGTGAGCGGCGGCAGCAGGTTCCACTGCATCTCGGCGGCGACGTTCATCGGCCGGGTCCGCACCAGCCGGGCGTAGGAGTCGCTCTGGGAGTGCTTGCTCACCAGCAGCAGCGCGATCATGGACGCGAGATGCCTCATGTCCTCCTGGGCCCGTTTCCCGTCCGTCCTCGGCCGGAGGCTGACGCGCAGTATCCCGAGGCGTTCGGTGCCGTCGAGCAGCGGCACCCACCAACGGCCCGGTTCGTCTTCCATGGGTGGCCTGGAAAGGACGCGCACCTCCTGGAAGGCCCGGCCGGCCAGCGTCCCGTCGATCCGCAGCTCGCCCTTCTCCCGCTCCGTCTCCTCACCGGCGCCAAGGCCGGTCAGCGGGCGCAGCACGTCCTGCTGCAGGTCGGCCAGGTAGATCAGCACGTCGTACAGCCCGGCGTGGGCGGCGTGCTCCTCGGCGATGGCCGGTAGATCCTCCATCGCGCTCATGTGGCTGGCCTCGGCCAGTCCCGCGAGCATTCTCGCGCGTCCTTCGTAGGGCCTCATCCTGCCGTTCCCGCGATTCCCGTCCGTTCGCGGTGCAGATGACATGGATCCGTCCACGACCACTCCTCGACACTCACGGCACCACCCGGGGCGGCCGGCGCGGGTGGCGCATCGGCGTCCATCCAGAACCTCTACCCCCGCCCGGGGGATTGACCCGGCCCCCCCGCCCTCCTCCGGGGAGCCGGTGGATCACCATTCGTCGGCGGGCAGGTCTACGCCGTCGACACGGTCGTAGATCACCACTCCGTCGGACAGCCTGACCACGCGCACCCTCCTGGCGAGCCCGGCCGTCTCCAGGTCGCGAGCCGAGTGCACCGCGTGCCGGGGGAAGTGGTAGCGGTCGCGGGTGCTCCCGTGCGGCTCGTCACGCTCGCAGACGACCTCGTAGCGGTCCTCCGGCCATACCGGGGGCGGCGGCGTCTTCCGTCCTTGACCGGTGAGCCTGATCATCGGCCCTCCTCCTCTCCTGGAATGTTCACTTCACGTGAGCGGAACAGTCACCGAGTGATCGTTTTAGACATTCTTAATCACCCCATTATGGCCATTCGGAACCACGGAACTGTATGGTGAGCACCCCTCGCAGTGATTGGTCGGTCAACCAATCGCGGTCCGGGCCACCCCACGACCGATCCCGCACGCCGTCAGACCCGACCTCCCTTTGGCACGTTCCAACACTCTCCCGTCCGCCAGGAGTCCGCCATGCCTGCCATCGACCATTTCGCCTACGGGTTCGTCACGCCGGCGGCCTCGTACATCATGTCGAGCATCGGCTGCCTGCTGGGGCTGCTGCTCGCCGCGCGGGCACGCGGGGCGGAGGACGGCTCGCGCGCGCTCTGGCTCGGCGGCGCGGCCCTGTCCATCGGCGGGACCGGCATCTGGGTGATGCACTTCATCGCGATGATGGGCTTCGACGTGCAGGGCGCGTCGATCCGCTACGACGTACCGCTGACCGTCGCGTCCGCGCTGCTCGCGGTCGTCGTCGTCGGCGCCGGCCTTTTCCTGGTCTCGCGCAGGGAGAACAGCACCGGCGCGCTCGTCGGCGGCGGGCTGCTCACCGGCCTGGGCGTGGCCGGGATGCACTACCTGGGCATGGCGGCCATGAACATGTCCTCGCCCGTGAGCTACGACCCCCTCCTGGTCGGGTTGTCGGTGCTCATCGCCGTGGTCGCGGCGACGGTGGCGCTCTGGTTCAGCCTGCGCGTACGCGGGGCGCTCGCCACCACCGGCGCCGCCCTGCTGATGGGGCTCGCAGTGAATGGAATGCACTACACCGGCATGTTCGCCGTCGGCGTCGGTGCGCACGACGACGCCGCGCCGGCGAGCGGGGCACAGGGGATGGACTTCATGCTGCCCCTGCTCGTCGGGATAAGCCTGCTCACCCTCGGACTGCTCCTGGCCATCTTCCTGTCCCCCTCCGAGCAGGAGCTGCGCGAGGACGCGGAGCTCCGGTCGCAGCTGCGGCGCGACCGCGCGGGCGACAACCGCCAGCCCGCCGGGCCGATGGAACCCCACGCGCGGCCGAACCGGCGGCGCGAGCCCTCCCTGTTCGACGACCACGGCCCCGGGCACTGACCGGGCACCCTTTGGACACCGGGCACCCTCTTGGACAGGGGCCCGGCTGGACAGGGGGCCCGGCGAAAACCCGTGGCGTCGGCGGCCTCCCCGGCGGCACACTGCCCGCGTGAGCGAAGCATCGGGCCGCACGGTGAGTGCCCTCGTGACGGCCGGCGACGAGTGGCTGGGAACGGTCGGGCCGTTCCCGGTGGCCGACCCCTGGTGGGCCGAGGTCGGATCGGTCGTGGCCCACCTGGAGGAGGTGCTCGGCACGCCCGTGGTGGTGCTGCGCCTGGTCGACGCCGAGGATCGGGGCCGCGGCCCCCGCGAGGGCCACACGACCTACCACGTCGAGGCCCTCGGCCGCCCCACGGCCGGTCCGGCCCCCTTCGGGCCCGGCGCCCCGGACGCGGCGGGGAGGCCGCCCGCGGACCTGACGGCCCCCGTGGCGCACCGGGCGGAGTGGGCGAAGGCCTCGGGGGTACGCGAGGCGCTGGGCTGGGCCCGGGCCGCGCTGCGCGAGGCGGGCAGGCCCGCCGAGGGGCCCGCGCGTCAGGTGAAGACGTGGAACCTGGCGGGGCTGTTCCGTATCCCCACGAGCTCGGGGCCGGTCTGGCTGAAGATCACTCCTGGTTTCGCCGCCGACGAGGCCCGCGCGATCGGGATGCTCGCGGCGGAGGACCCCGGCCTGGTGCCCGCCGTCGTGGCGGCCGACACCCCGAACCGGCGGGTGCTCCTGGAGCACGTGCCCGGCGGCGACTGTCACGGGGCACCTCGGGAGATCGTCGCCGAGGCGGTGAGCCGGCTGGCGAGGGCACAGGCGGCCCTCGCCGGGCGCGGGGGCGCCGGCCGGCCCGGCGGGCTGCCCGACCGCACCCCCTCGGCCCTGGCCGAGGGGGTGGGCGGGCTGCTCGACGGGGAGGCGGCCGGCGACCTGGACGCCGGGGAGCTGCGTCTGGCCCGCCGGCTGGCCGGCCGCCTGCCGTCGCTGGTCGCCGCGCTGGAGTCCTGCGGCCTGCCGTGCACGCTGGTGCACGGCGACTTCCATCCGGGCAACTGGGTGTCGGGGCCGCGCGGCACCGTCGTGCTGGACTTCGCCGACAGCCACTACGGCCACCCCGCCCTCGACGGGCTGCGACCCCGCGACTTCCTGTCCGCCGACCGCTGGGAGGCGGCTGCGGACGCCTGGTGCGAGACGTGGGCGGCGAGCGTCCCCGGCTGCGACCCGGCCCGCGCGCTGATCCTGGCGGAACCGCTGCAGCATCTCGCGTACGCCCTCCGCTACCAGGAGTTCCTCGACAACATCGAACCCAGCGAGCGGCGCTACCACGAGGGTGACCCGGCGCAGACCGTCCGCGCGGCCGTGGCCGCCGCCGAGGTGGCCGGCGTCCTCTGAGGGGATCTCCCCCGCGTCCACGGGCCTTTCCTCGCCCCTCTCCCGCATTCACGGGCCTTTCCTCGTCCACGGGACCGGGACCGGGACCGGGAGCGGGAGCGGGAGCGGCCGGTGGGCGGGCGGCCCGTCACTCACCCGCGCACAGCGCGGGAGCCTTCTTGTGCGGGTAGACGTGGTCCAGCTCGTGGCCGGGCGGCAGGACGCAGCGGCGCTCGCCGGGCTCGGTGTGCGGGCACCGGAGCGCGTCGACGCGGCGCGGCAGCGTCGCCGTCTCCTCGCTCCCGTCTTCGGCGGCGGCTTCGTCAGTCATGACACGTGTCCTTCTGTGACATCCGGACCGCGACGGCCGGACGGTGGGGGGCCGGGACGACGGTCCGCGCGGGGCGCGTCCGGGGAAGACACGGAACGGATCCCGCGAGGGCGCCTTCCCCGCGGGCGGGCGCACGTGCGGCGCAGCGACCCATCCTCGCGAGTTCTGGATGTCCAGAACAAGTCATCGACGCTGCTCCGTTTGATCGCTGTCAAAATTCGGCACCCGTGCGCCGAAGGCGCGGCGACCAGTCTTCCAGAGTTCCCCCCGGCCGCGCGAGGGGGAAAACCACGCGATCGTCGATCACCCACCCGCCGTTTCGGCCATATTCCTCGACCGTTTCGGTCACATCACCGCCTCCGGGAGGCAGGCGTCCGCGGTCCTCGCACAGGTCGCCGTGCCCTCGCCGGTCATCGCCCCAGAAAGCCATCAAGGTCCCCATAACATCGCGATAGGGATTCTTTGGGAGATCCCTCCGCGGGCCTCTCCCCCATACCTTGACATCACCCCTCACAAGGAGTGTTCATGTTACGTCGAGGTACCCTCCTGACCGGCGCCGCTACCGTGGCCCTGTACCTGGTCGCCACCGTGGCGCCCGCCGTCGCAGCATCCGCCCCCCCTGCCCAGCCTCCCGCAACGATGATCGAGGCCCTCCAGCGCGACCTCGGCCTCACCGCCGAGCAGGCCGTCCAGCGCCTGGCCAACGAGCACCGCGCGGCCGCCTCCGAGGCCGCCCTGACCCAGGAGCTCGGCGCCGAGTACGCCGGCGCCTGGCTCAACGGCGACGCCTCCCAGCTCTCCGTGGCGACCACCGACGCCGCCGACGCGGGCGCCATCAGGGCCAAGGGCGCGCAGCCCGTGATCGTCGGCCGTTCCCTCGCCAACCTCGAGGCCGTCAAGGCCAAGCTCGACGGGGCGTCGGCGGAGGCGAAGGCCGGCGCGTCCCTCTGGTACGTCGACGTCACGACCAACAGCGTCGTGATCCTCGCCGGCAGCCAGGCCGCGGGCGAGGCCCTCGCCGCCGCCGCCGGCGCCGACAAGGGCGTCGTGAAGGTGGTGCCCTCCACCGAGCAGCCCCAGGCCTTCATCAACATCATCGGCGGCAACGCCTACTACATCGGCAGCAGCCGCTGCAGCATCGGCTTCTCCGCGCGCCGGGGCAGCGCCCCCGGCTTCGTGACCGCCGGCCACTGCGGCAGGGCGGGAGCCACCACCAGCAGCCCCTCCGGCACTTTCTACGGCTCGTCGTTCCCCGGCAACGACTACGCCTGGGTCTCCACCCCCGGCCACACCATGACCCCCTACGTCCGCGGCTCCGGCGGCGCCAACGTCACCGTGCGCGGCTCCACCCAGGCCTCGGTCGGCGCCTCGATCTGCCGCTCCGGCTCCACCACCGGCTGGCGCTGCGGCGTCATCCAGCAGCACAACGCCAGCGTGAGGTACTCGCAGGGCACGGTGAGCGGCCTGACCCGCACCAGCGCGTGCGCCCAGCCCGGCGACTCCGGCGGCTCGTTCATCTCCGGCAGCCAGGCCCAGGGTGTCACCTCAGGCGGCTCCGGCAACTGCAGCATCGGCGGCACGACCTACCACCAGCCGGTCAACGAGATCCTCTCGGCGTACGGGCTGACACTCGTCACCGGCTGATCTCGCCTCCTCACCAGCTGCTCCCCGTGAGCAACCCCCCGATGGCCGAGGAGGCCGGCGAGAAATGTCAAGGATCATTCGCTTCGGCGTCGCCCTCATCCTGGGGCTGGCCTTCCTGGTGACGGTCACCCCCGCCCAGGCGGCGCCCGCCCACGCGGCGGACGCCCGCACCGCGACGGTTCGCGTGCTCAGATACGACGCGAGCAGGGCCGCGGAGTTCCGGTCCGTCGTCGACCAGGCGGCCCAGATCTGGAACTCCAGCGTCTCGAACGTACGACTGGTGGCCGGCAGCCCCGCGGACTTCGTGGTGCTCGCCGACAACGGCTGGCCCCGTGCGCAGCCCACCAGCCTGGGGCGCGGAACGGTGTGGATGGGACGGCAGGCGACCGCGCAGGGCCACAACCCGCTGCGCATCGCCGCCCACGAGATCGGCCACATCCTGGGCCTGCCCGACCGGCGTACCGGCCGGTGCACGGACCTGATGTCCGGCGCGAGCGCGGGCACGAGCTGCACCAACCCGAACCCGAACGCGGCGGAGAGGGCCGAGGTCCAGCGCAACTTCGCCGGATTCACCCCGGCGATCGACTTCGGTCAGATCTACGTCGACAGTCCCGAGCACGCGGCGTCCCCGTCCTAGACGGACGCCCGCGAGCACCTCGCCGGTCCGGCCGTCCCCTCGGCCGGGCCGGCGAACCCGTGTCCGGGGACCGGCGGGGGCCCGGCTCCCGGCGACCGGGAGATCCGCGGGAACGCCCCGCCCGCAGCGTGCGAAGCCCGCCTCAGAGGAGCTTCTCGAAGCAGAGGGAGCCGGGGAGCCGGTCGTAGGGAGGGAAGACGGGGATGGGGGTGTATCCCTCCCGCCCGTACATCCGCACCGCGTCCGGCTGGCGGGGACCGGTCTGCAGGACGACCCGGGGCGCGCCCAGCGCGCGGGCCGCGTCCTCGGCGGCGGCCAGCAGGGCCCGCGCCACGCGGGTGCCACGGTGGGACGGGGTCACGAACATCCGCTTGAGCTCCACGTCGTCACCGAGCCGGCGCAGCGCCACGTGGCCGACCGCGACGCCCTCCGCCGCGTAGGCGACCCCGGTGTAGGCGACGGTCTCCGGCTCGACGTTCATGCCGCTGGGCACGAGGCCGACGACGGCGAGCAGGTCGGCGTAGCGGGCGTCCATCTCCTCCGTCATGGCCCACCGGAGCGCCACGGCCGCCGCGTCGTCCCAGCCGACCGGCCTGACCTCGACCAGGCCGGTTCCCTGCGCGAACGCGGTCATGTGCGAAACCGCCCCCTCTTCCCGTTCTCGCGGCCGCGGACCGCCCCGGGCTCGCCGCGGCGCGTGTCGCGCCGTCACGCCCTCACGATTCCGAGTCACGCAAAATTTCGACCTAAAAGGTAGAAAAATAGGATTTTTCTGTCAACGTCCACGGCAGGATCTCACGGACACGGCGACGCCCGAGGGTCGGCCACCGGTCGCGGGGGAAGGATCCGGGCATGACCGGTTCCCGCATCAGCGTCTCGGTGGACGCGCACACCCCGCCGGAACGGGTGTTCGCCGTGCTCACCAACTGGCCGAGACACGACGAGTGGATGGTCCTGACCCGGGCGCGCGTCACCGCCGGGAACGGCCACAGCGTCGGGAGCCGGCTGGAGGCCTTCACCGGGCTGGGGCCGGCCGGGTTCCTCGACACCATGGAGATCACCGAGTGGGACCCGCCGAGGAGCGTGGGGGTCCGGCACACCGGATGGCCGGTGCGCGGCACCGGGGTCTTCCGCGTGCTGCCCCGCGAGGGCGGCGGCAGCACGATCGTCTGGGAGGAGGAGCTCGACGTGCCGTTCGGCGCGGCCGGGCGGCTCGGCTGGCAGGTGATCAAGCCGCTGAACGCGGCCCTGTTCCGGTTCTCGCTACGACGCCTGGCCGCGCTCAGCGATCGGTGAGACCCCGGCCGGAGTCTCCGGCGCCACCCGGCGCCCCCGCGCCACCCGGCTCGTCGCGGACGACCTCGCCGTGGACGACCGGCCCCGACCCCGGGGGCCTCCCCGCGTCGCGCAGCACGTCGAAGGGCGAGCCCGGGCCGCCGAACGGCGAGCCGAGCCCGGCGCCCGCCGCGTTCCTGGCGACGAGGGTGCGGACCCGGCGGGCGAAGAACCAGGACCCGAGCCTGCGGACCATCGGCCGGGTGAACGGCAGCAGGCACAGGAAACCGAGGATGTCGGTGAGGAACCCCGGGGTGAGCAGCAGCGTGCCGCCCACGAGGATCAGCCCGCCGTCGGCGAGCTCGCGGTCGGGCATCCGGCCGCTCTGCAGCGCGCCCTGGAGATTGCGCCAGGCCCGGCGGCCCTCGCGGCGCACGATCCAGGCGCCGAGCAGGCTGTCGGCGAGCAGGACGGCCACCGTCGGCCACCCGCCGATGACCTGACCGACCTGGATGAGCACCCATATCTCGAGGACCGGCACCACGAGGAAGGTCAGGAACAGCAGAATGCGCATTTTCGCCTCAACTCGTGCGACAGCCGTACGACATGAACAACGTCCAGGAGCGGCGGCGCGTTCCGCTTTCGCTCAGCGTGGACAGCGTCCTCAGCGGACTCTCAGGATCGCGCCCCCCGGGGGGTCCGGCGGCCTCGCGGGAGCGCCCCGGCCGCGGGACCGCGGAGCCGCGGCCGGGCCGTCCGGGCCCTCCGGGTGGACGCGAGACCCCGGAGCCGCGGAGCCGCGAGGTCAGCGACGGCGATCGCGGCGGCGGCGCAGGCGGGCGGGCAGGCCGGTGACGCCCCACACCGTGATCCGCCACAGGGCCTCGACCACGATGCCGCGGCTCATCTTGCTGGCCCCGACGGTGCGCTCCACGAAGGTGATGGGCACCTCCTTGACGCGCATCCCGCAGACGGCCGTACGCAGGGTCAGGTCCACCTGGAAGCAGTAGCCCCGCGACTCGACGTCGTCCAGGCTGATCCTCTCCAGGGCCGAGGCGCGGTAGGCGCGGAAGCCCGCGGTGGCGTCCCTGACCGGGAGGCCGAGCACGAGCCGGGTGTAGATGTTGGCGCCGCGCGACAGGAACTCCCGCGAGGCCGGCCAGTTGACGACCTTGCCGCCGGGCACCCAGCGGGACCCGATCGCCAGGTCGGCCCCCTTGGCCAGCGCGTTCAGCAGCTTGGGCAGTTCCTCCGGCTGGTGGGAGCCGTCGGCGTCTATCTCCACGAGGACGCCGAAGCCCTCCCCCAGGCCCCAGCGGAAGCCCGCGATGTAGGCGGCGCCCAGCCCCTGCTTGGCCGGCCGGTGCAGCACGTGGACGTGGTCGTCGTCGGCCGCCAGCTTGTCGGCGATCGCTCCCGTGCCGTCGGGGCTGTCGTCGTCCGCGATCAGGAGGTGGGCCTCGGGCACGGCCTCGCGCAGCCGCCGGGTGATCAGCGGCAGGTTCTCCCGCTCGTTGTACGTCGGGACGATGACGAGCACCCGACCAAGCATCCGCTCCATCACGCGTCTCCCACCTGCTGATCATCCTCCCGGTTCACGGAGTGCCCCACGCGGGGCCTCCTGCGCCGCCAGGCGGCGGCCACCGCACCCGCACCCACAAGTATCAGCGCCCATTCGGGCAGCGCGCCCACCCGGGTGGCGATGGTCTGCGCGGTCCTGACCGGAACGGTCAGCACGTTCATGGCCGGCACCAGCTCACCGGTCCGCCAGGCGATCGAACCGCTCGGGGTCACATACGCCGATATGCCGGTGATCGCGGAAGTGATCACCGCTCGATTGTGCTCCACGGCCCGCAGCTGGGACATGGCGAGCTGCTGGGGCGGCAGGTTGGTCAGGGCGTAGGTGGCGTTGTTGGTCTGCACCACCAGCGGCGTGGCACCCGTCCTGGCGGTGTCGCCCACGATGCCGTCGAAGGCCACCTCGTAGCAGTTGATCGCCCCGACGGTCACCGGGCCCAGCCTGAGATCGCCGTCGCGGGTGCCCGCCACCGACTGCCTGCCGACCAGGGAGGCCCGCTCGAACAGGGCCAGCATGAGACCCTTGAGCGGGGTGAACTCCCCGAAGGGGACCAGCTGCTGCTTGTCGTAGTAGGCGCCGGGACCGGTGACCGGGTCCCAGACGATGCTGCGGGTCGCCCGGTTGCTCTCGCCGATCCTGACCACGGCGCCGACCAGGACGGGCACCCCGACGTCCTTGACCGCCGCGTCGATCTCGTTCCGGGCGAACTCGTTGCTCAGCGGGTCGATGTCGGTGGAGTTCTCCGGGAGCACGACCAGGTCGGGGCGGGGTGTCCTGCCCTCCCTGACGTCCCGCGCCATCTGGTGGAGCATCCGGGTGTGGTTGCCGAGGACCACGGCGGGCTCGTCGCCCAGCGGGTGCATGCCCCGGCCGGGGACGTTGCCCTGGATGACCCCGACGGTCACGCTCCTGCCCTCGTCGCCGTACCGGGGAACGGCGAGGGCCCCGGCCGGCACGGCGAGCGCCCCGGCGAGCGGCAGCGCCAGCGGCAGGGCCAGCGCCCGTCCCCGGCGCGCGCCCCGGTCGGGGCGGGGGCCGGGAGAGGCGGGCGGGCCCGAGGACGCGATCGGGCGGGAGGACGCGATCGGGCGGAGGGCGGGCAACGAGCGCACCGCCGCCAGGGCGAGCAGGCCGCCGCACAGGGCCACCGCGAAGCTCACCAGCGGCGCCCCGCCCAGCGCGGCGTACGGGGTGAAGACCGACTCCCCCTGGCTGAAGGCCACCCGCGCCCAGGGGAATCCGCCGAAGGGGAACCGTCCCCGCGCCCACTCGGCCGCCACCCAGAGCGCGGCGCTCCACAACGGCCACAGGGGCAACCGGGCCACCAGGGCGGCCCCCGCCCCCCAGGCGGCGTAGAAGACGCTCTCCATCGCGACCAGGCCCAGCCAGGCGTCGACGCCGATCGGGCTCACCCAGTGCAGGCCGGGCAGCAGCAGGGCGGACCCGGCCAGGAGCCCGAGCCACGCGCCCCGGCGCGGACGGGTGCCGCGGACCGCCAGGACCGCCAGGGTCATGCCGGGCGGCGCGAGGAGCCACAGCCCGAGCGGCGGGAAGGCGAGGAACATCAGCAGGCCGCCGGCCACCGCGCCCGCGACGCGGGCGGGCAGCGCCAGGCGCGAGAGGGGGGACGGGTCCTCCGCGCCGGGCGGGCCGTCCGCGGCCCCGGCCGCCGAACGGCCCGCGAGACCGCCCGCCGGACCGCTCACCGGGCCGGCCACCGGAACCCGCGCGGGGCCGGCCTCCGAGCCGTCCGCGGGATCGCCCGGGGAGACGTTCACAGGATCGGCCGCCGAACCGTTCGCGGGATCGCCCGCCGAGGGCCTGTCCGGTACCGGGACGGCCGTCTTGTCCTGCACCACGGGCGGGGCTCCTTGCGATGTCGTGCGGTCGGGTGGCGCCTGGTCTTCCCAGCCGGTCTTCCTAGCCGGAACGCTACCGCCCGGCGGGCGCGCCCCCAAAAGCCCTGCATCATATCAATCAGAAACAACACTAAAGCACGATAAATCCGACAAAAACTGCTATAAACGGCCCCAGACGCGGCAACGGGGCGGCCCGGGGTGTCCTTTCGACACCCCGGGCCGCCCCGACGCTTGCGGCGCTCGCACGGGAGCGGGAAGAGGGCCCGGGCGACCCTTCGGACCGGTTCCGTCCCGTCGGCGGCGAGCGCGGATTGCCGTTGTCTACTGGGTGCCCGGACCCCTCCTGGGTCCAACCCCCCGCCCGGAAGGAGTGCCCCGCCTCGACGGACTGCCGGCCCTGCGCCTGGCTGTACGGACGGGGTGATCCCCCGTCACGGGCGCAGGAGACGGCGATGTCGAAAGGCGGCCGACCGGCCAGTCCCGTGCTGGACTGGGCAGCAAACTACCGAGCCCAGCGCAGATGTCAACCGTGTCACCAACTGCGGAAACATCAAGTTTTCGCAGCTGGGACATGATCGACGAGAGCCGTCAATGGTCTCATGTGATCCGATGTCTCTCAAGTCGAGCGAGCGCGCCGGGAAGCGGACCGTCGTGCACGACGCCAAGCCGCTGGGTGGCGCGGGTCAACGCCACGTAAAGGTCGCTCGCCCCGCGCGGGGACTCGCCCAGGATCAGCTCCGGTTCGACCACGACGACCGCGTCGAACTCCAGCCCCTTGGCCTCGGCGACGGTCAGCACCGCCACCTGCGCGTCCAGGGCCGCCGCCCCCGGCCCGGCCACCGCGCCGTCGACGGAGCGGACCACGATCTCCCCGAACTCCTCGGCACGTGACTCGGGGACGATCACGACGAGCCGGCCGCCCTCGACGACCTCGGCCTTGACGACCTCGCCGAGGGAGGCCGTCGGCGAGGTCGCCCACGGGTGCGACCCCGTCTCCCTGACCGAGGCCGGGGCGGTCAGCGCCGGGTCGACCAGGGTGAGCACGTCGGCGGCCACGGCCATCAGCTCGGCCGGGGTGCGGTAGTTGACGCTGAGGGTCTCCTCGCGCCAGCGCCCCGACACGTACGGGTCGAGGACCCTGCCCCAGGAACGCGCCCCGGCCGACGAACCGGTCTGGGCCAGGTCGCCGACGATCGTCATCGACCGCGTCGGGCAGCGGCGCATCAGCATCCGCCAGTCCATCGGCGACAGCTCCTGCGCCTCGTCGACGATGACGTGGCCGAAGGCCCAGGTGCGGTCGGCCGCCGCGCGCTCGGCGGTGGTCAGGAAGACGTCGTCGCCGAGGTGGCGGGCGGCGAACTTCTCGGCGTCCATGATGTCGGACAGGCCGGTCAGCTCCAGGACCTCCTTGGCGTAGGCGAGCTGGTGCTGCCGCTCGTCGAGCGCGGCGGCGCGCTGCGCCGCCTGCTCCTCCTCGGCCATCCAGGCCCCGGCCCGCAGCACCGCGGGGTCGATGTCGCCGAGCAGCTCGGCGGCCTCGTCCAGGAGCGGCACGTCGGACTCGGCCCACCAGTTCTCCCCCGTGCGGGGCGGCTCGCGCAGCATCAGCTCGCGCTCGGCCTCGCCGAACTCGGCGGCGGCGTGGTCGAGGCGCTCGCGGGAGGTGAACAGCCCGATCAGGAGCTGCTGCGGGGTGACGTAGGGCCACAGCCGGTTCAGGGCCGCCTTGACGGGCCGCTCGGTGCGCAGGTCCTCGCGGATGTCGGCCAGCTCGTCGTCGTCGATCATGCCCTTGCCGAGCTGCCTGGCGGCCTGCCGGGCGAGCGCGTTGAGCAGGTGGCGGACGAAGATCGCGCGGGCCTCGTTGTGCGCCCTCTTGGAGCGGGCGGCCCGGCTGCGGGCGGCCTCCAGGACGTTGCCCTCCAGCCGGAGGGTGTAGCGGTCGAGCTTGATCTCGATCGGCTTGCGCGGCACCCGCTGCCGCTCGCGCACGGCCCGCGCGACGACCTGGGCCATCCGGGCGTCGCCCTTGACCGCCGCCACCTCGGGGCGCTCCTTCCGGCCGGGGACGACCCCCGGGTACAGCTCGGAGACGGTCGACAGCAGCACGTCGGTCTCGCCCAGGGAGGGCAGCACCTGCTCGATGTAGCGCAGGAAGGTCAGGTTCGGCCCGAGGATGAGCACGCCCCTGCGGGCCAGCTTCTCCCGGTGGGTGTAGAGGAGGTAGGCGGCGCGGTGCAGCGCGACCACGGTCTTGCCGGTGCCGGGACCGCCCTGCACGACCAGCACCCCGCCCAGGTCGGAGCGGATGATGCGGTCCTGCTCGGACTGGATGGTGGCGACGATGTCGCGCATCCGGCCGGTGCGCTTGGCCCCCAGGGAGGCCAGCAGCGCGGCCTCCCCGTTGAGGGTGGCCACGTCCTCCTCGGTGAGGCTGTCGAGGTCAAGGAGATCGTCGTCGATCCCGATCACCGTGCGGCCCTTGGTCTGCAGGTGGCGGCGGCGGGTGACGCCCATCGAGGCCGCCGGGGTGGCGCCGTAGAAGGGCTGGGCCACCGGCGCCCGCCAGTCGATCAACATCCGGCGCTGGTCGTCGTCGGCCAGGCCGATGCGGCCTATGTAGAGTGAGGTGTCGTCGGCGTTGTCGAGCCGGCCGAAGCACAGGCCGTTCTCGACCGCCCACAGGCGGCCCAGGCGCTCGGCGTACATCCCGGCGAAGCTGTCACGCTCGGAGCGGTTCTGATGCGTGCCGCCACTTCCGCCCTGCGCGAGGACGCCGTCCAGCTGCCGCTGGGTGCGCTCGCGCAGCAGATCGAGCCGGGCATAAAGGCAGGAAACATACTCCTGCTCCCGGGTCAGCTCGATTTGACGGGTTGCCGTCGCTCCATTATCGTTGCTAGTAATGGGATACTCCGGGCCATTGCGCTGGTTGTTATGACAAACCATCACCTTAGCAGGTCCGTCGAGAAGTTTACCCGCCCCTCCGTCATCACAGCTTGATTGCGGCGCCCCCTGCCTGCTTGACGAAAATCTGCCGAGTTCCTTACATTCACTCGAAGTTAGGAAAGTTTCCTAACTTCGCGTCATCAGTGGATGCAAGGACGCACGCGGAGGACCAGTGACCCAGCCGACGCCCGGCACTCCCAGCCTGCTGCGCGCGATCAACGACCGCGCCGCCCTGCAGGCGCTGCTGGAGCGCGGCCCGCTGACCCGCCCGGAGATCGGCGCCCTCACCGGCCTG
This sequence comes from Streptosporangium sp. H16, assembly GCF_051918855.1. Lineage (NCBI taxonomy): Bacteria > Bacillati > Actinomycetota > Actinomycetes > Streptosporangiales > Streptosporangiaceae > Streptosporangium > Streptosporangium sp. H16. Next base: position 274,938 of record NZ_JBPXMD010000004.1, on the reverse strand, counting down.
TCCAAGCCCACCGCCTCACAGCTTCTCATCCGCCTGCAGGAGGCGGGCCTGGTCGTGCTCGACGGCATCCGCGAGGGACTGCCCGGCCGCACCGCCGAGGTGTACCGGCTCAACCCCGCCGCCGCGCACGTCGCCGCGCTGGACGTCACCCGCGCGGGCATCGACGTCAGGGTCGCCGACATCACCGGCGCCGTGGTCGGCGAGCACCACCTGCCCAGTCCCGGCCGCTCCGGCGGCGACGCGCTGGAGCGGGTCCGGGCCGCGCTGGAGGGCGCCGGCGCCCCCGCGGCGCTGCGGCGCGTGGTCATCGGCGTGCAGGGCACGATCGACCCCGGCACCGGCAAGATGGCGTACGCCACCAGCAAGGACATGCCCGGCTGGCACATCCCGGACCTGGTCCGTACCCTCGGCGACGGCCTGGGCGTGCCGGTCGCCGTGGAGAACAACGTCAACCTCGTCGCCCAGGCCGAGCAGGCGCACGGCGTGGGCCGCGGCCACCGCGACTTCGTGCTGCTGTGGGCCGACGAGGGCCTCGGCGCCGCGCTGGTCCTCGGCGGGCGGCTGCACCGGGGCGCCACCGGCGGCGCGGGAGAGGTCGGCTACATGCCCACCCCCGGCGCGCCGACCGCCAGGGACACCGGCCGCTACGCCAACCACGGCTACCAGGCCCTCACCGGCGGCCCGGCGGTGCTCAAGATCCTCAGGTCGTACGGCGTGCGCGGCACCGCGCCCGCGCAGGCGGTGCTGAACGCCGTGCAGGCCTCGGCGTCCACCGGCAGGCGCGCCGACGACGCCCGCGCCGGGCTGCGCGACATCGCCTCCCGGATCGCCGTCGGGCTGGCCGCGATCACCTCCGTCGTCGACCCCGAGATCATCGTGCTGACCGGCGGGACCCTCCTCGCCGGCGGCGACACCCTGCGCGAGCTCGTCGAGCACGAGCTCCACGCGCTCACCATCCCCCGGCCCCCGCTGCTGCTGTCCACCGTCGAGGGCAATCCCGTCCTCGCCGGCGCGCTCGACCTCGCCCTCGCGACCGCGCGTGACGAGGTCTTCAGCTCCACCGTCCCCTCCTGACCCCCGCCGCCCCCGAACCCGCACAGGCCCCGAACCGTACGGACCGTACGGACCTCGCCCGACCCCGCTGGATCCCGCCCGGAACCCCGCCAGATTCCCCGCCCCCAGGAGGCAGCCGTCGTGCACCGACGCTTTCTCACCCTCGCCCTGGCCACCCTGACGGCCACCACCCTGACCGCCTGCACCGCGGGCACCGAGAGCGCGCCCGCGCTGGGCTCCCAGCCCAGACCGTCGGGCTCCGCCTCCGCGGCCCTGCCGGCCTCCGCCATCGAGCTGTGGCACGGGTTCTCCGCGCCCGCCGAGGTCAAGGCGTTCGAGGACGCCGTCGCGGGCTTCCGCACGAAGTTCCCCCAGATCACCGTCAAGCTGGTCAAGGGCGTGCAGGACGACCAGATCACCCAGGCGGTGCGCGGCGGGAAGGCGCCGGACGTCGCCTCCTCGTTCACCACCGACAACGTGGCCCAGTGGTGCCGCAGCGGAACGTTCCAGGACCTCACCTCGGTGATCGAACAGGACGGCATCGACCTGTCCGTGCTGCCGGAGGTCTCGCGCTCCTACACCGAGTACGAGGGCAAGCGGTGCGTGATGCCGCTGCTCGCCGACGCGTACGGGCTCTACTACAACAAGGCCCTGATGAAGGGCGAGCAGCCGCCCAAGACGCTCTCGGAGCTGACCGCGCTGACCAAGAAGCTCACCGTCCGCGACGCCGACGGGAACATCAAGGTCGCCGGGTTCGTCCCGAGCTTCCAGTACTACGAGAACTCCGCCTCGCACATGGGCCCGATGGTCGGCGCGACCTGGTACAAGCCGGACGGCACCTCGGCGGTCGGCTCCGACCCGGCGTGGAAGGAGCTGCTGCGCTGGCAGAAGGAGCTCGTCGACTGGTACGGGTACGACAAGCTGGAGAAGTTCCGCAAGAGCCTGGGCCAGGAGTGGTCGGCCGACCACCCCTTCCACAAGGGCAAGATCGCCATGATCCTGGACGGCGAGTGGCGCAACGCCATGCTCGCCAACGAGGCCGGGGACATCGACTACGGCACCGCGCCGCTCCCGGTCTCCGACACCAAGCCCGACCTGTACGGCAGCGGCTTCACCGCGGGCACCGTGATCGGCGTGCCCAAGGGCGCCAGGAACCCGCAGGCCGCCTGGGAGCTGGTCAAGTATCTGACCACCGACACCGCCGCGCTGGTCACGCTCTCCAACGCGCTGCGCAACGTGCCGACCACCAAGGCGTCGCTGGAGTCGCCCGACCTGAAGAAGGACGCGAACTTCCAGACCTTCCTCGACATCTTCGCCCACCCGAAGACGAGCACGGTCCCTGCCAACGTCAACAGCACCTTCAACCAGGACTCGCTGCAGGAGTTCCTGGTCAAGTGGGAGAACGGCTCGGCCACCGACCTCGACGCCGGGCTCGCCGCGGTCGACAAGCGCCTCGACGACAAGATGAAGCTCTCCGGGGGCTGATCCTCGATGAGCACCGTCCACGCCGCGCCGCCCAGGTGGCGGCGCGGCGAGGGCCTCAAGGCCCTCCTTTGGATGTCGCCCTGGCTAGTGGGGTTCGCGGTCTTCTTCGCCTACCCCCTCGCGGCGACGGTCTACTTCTCCTTCCACCGCTACGACCTGTTCACGCTGGAGTTCATCGGCCTGGACAACTACCGCTACTTCCTGGTGGACGACCGGGCCTGGGCCTCCGTCGGGAACACGCTGTGGCTGGTGGTCCTCATGGTCCCCGCCCAGGTGCTCTTCGGGCTGGGCGTGGCGTGGCTGCTCACCCGGCTCAAGGCGGGCATCGGCTTCTTCCGCACGGTGTTCTACCTGCCGTCGCTGATCCCGGTGGTGGCCGGCACGGTCTCCTTCGTGTTCCTGCTGAACCCCTCAGGGCCGCTCAACCAGCTCGTCGAGCTCTTCGGGATCGCCGCGCCCGACTGGTTCGGCGACAAGGACTGGTCCAAGCCCGGCCTGACCATGCTGGCCATGTGGGGCATCGGCAACACCATGATGATCTTCCTGGCGGCGCTGCTCGACGTGCCCAGGCACCTGTACGAGGCGGCGGCCATCGACGGGGCGGGCGCGTGGCGGCAGTTCAGGAGCATCACGCTGCCGACGATCTCGCCGGTGCTGATGTTCTCGACGGTCACCGGCGTCATCTACGCCCTGCAGTACTTCACCCAGGCGATGATCGCCTCCCGGGTCGCGGCGGGGGTCACCGACTCCCCCGGCAGCACCTTCGTGCCCGGCTACCCGGAGCTGTCGACGCTGACGCTGGCCCAGTGGCTGTTCCACGTGGGCTTCCGCGACTTCAGCATGGGCTACGCCTGCGTGCTGGCCCTGCTGCTGTTCGCCTTCTCCACGGTCTTCACCCTCATCCTGCTCCGCAGGTTCCGCGCGTTCGACGAAGGAGGCGACCGGTGACCGCTGTGGCCACGAGGCCCGCCGAGGCCTCCTCCCCCGGGCCGCGCCCCGCCGCGCGCGGCCCGCGCGTCCGGGTGATCCTGTACTGGATCGCCACCCACGCCCTCGCCGTCGCGCTGTCGCTGATGTTCGTCGGACCGCTGGTGTTCGTGGCGCTGACGGCCGTCATGAGCAACGACCAGGCGCTCACCGGCGACCTGTGGCCGCGCACCTGGAACTGGGCCAACTTCGCCGACGTGTTCGCCAGGTCACAGCTGCTGGCCTGGCTGGGCAACACGTTCCTGTACGCCGGGCTCGGCACCGCGTTCATGCTGCTGTCGTCGATCCCGGTGGCGTACGCGATGGCCCGCTTCCGCTTCCGGGGGCGCAGGCTGGCCTTCCTCGCGGTCATCACGATGATGATGCTGCCGCCCCAGGTCGTCGCGGTCCCCGTCTATCTCATCTGGGCGCGCCTGGACCTGACCGGCACGCTGTGGCCGCTGATCCTGCCGATGCTGCTCGGCGACGCCTTCTCCATCTTCCTGCTCCGGCAGTTCCTGGTCAGCATTCCCCGGGAGTACACCGAGGCCGCCAGGGTGGACGGCTGCTCGGACTTCCGGACCCTGATCAGGGTGGTCCTGCCGATGGCGCGCCCGGCGATAGCGGCGGTGGGCCTGTTCCAGTTCTTCTACTGCTGGAACGATTACTATGGTCCGCTGCTCTACGCCCACACGAACGAGGCGAACTGGACGCTCTCCCTCGGGCTGGCGTCCTTCCGGGCACTGCACAGCGTGCAGTGGAACCTCACCATGGCGGCGACGCTGCTCGTCATGGCCCCGGTGATCATTGTGTTCTTCTTCGCCCAGAAGGTCTTCATCGAGGGCGTCACGCTGACAGGAGTAAAAGGGTGAAACTCGCCGTTGTCGGGGGCGGCTCGACGTACACGCCGGAGCTGATCGACGGATTCGCGCGGCTGCGCGACGAGCTGCCGCTGACCGAGATCGCGCTGGTCGACCCGGACACCCACCGGCTGGAGCTGGTGTCCGGCATGGCGCGCCGGATGCTGGCGCGCGCCGGGCACCCGGCCACGGTCGTCGCGACCACCTCGGTCGAGGAGGGCGTCGCCGGGGCGCACGCGGTCCTGCTGCAGCTGCGCGTCGGCGGCCAGGCGGCGCGGAACGTGGACGAGACGCTGCCGCTGGAGTGCGGTTGCGTCGGCCAGGAGACGACCGGCGCGGGCGGGCTGGCCAAGGCGCTGCGCACGGTGCCGGTGGTGCTGGACATCGCCGAGAAGGTCAGGAGGCTCGCGCCGGACGCCTGGATCGTCGACTTCACCAACCCGGTCGGCATCGTCACCAGGGCGCTCCTTTCGGCCGGGCACCGGGCCATCGGCCTGTGCAACGTCGCCATCGGCTTCCAGCGCCGCTTCGCCGCGAACCTGGGCGTCGCCCCCGAGCGGATCTCGCTGGGCCACGTCGGCCTGAACCACCTCACCTGGGAGCGGGCCGTCCACCTGGACGGGGTGGACGTGCTGCCCAAGCTGCTGGAGAGCCACGCGGAGGAGATCGGCCGGGACGTCGGCCTGCCCGCCGCGCTCATCCGCCACCTGGGCGTGGTGCCCTCCTACTACCTGCGCTACTTCTACGAGCACGACCTGGTGGTGGAGGAGCAGCGGACCAAGCCGTCGCGCGCGGCCGAGGTCGCGGCGATGGAGAAGACCCTGCTGGAGCTGTACGCCGACCCGGCGGTGGACACCAAGCCCGAGCTGCTGGGCAAGCGCGGCGGGGCCTTCTACTCCGAGGCGGCGGTGGCGCTGATCGCCTCGCTGATCGGCGACCGCGGCGACACCCAGGTGGTCAACCTGCGCAACGACGGCACGCTGCCGTTCCTGCCCGACGAGGCGGTCATCGAGGTCCCGGCCACGATCACCTCGGCGGGCGCGGCCGCGCTGCCCGTCGCCCCGGTGGAGCCCCTCTTCGCCGGGCTCATCGCCCACGTCACGGCGTACGAGACGCTGGCGATCGAGGCCGCGCTGCACGGCGGCGAGGACCGCGTCGCCGACGCGCTGCTGGCCCACCCGCTGATCGGCCAGGCCTCGCTCTCCGGCGACCTGGCCAGGCGCCTGATCGAGGCCAACCGCGGGCACCTGTCCTGGGCGACCGCGTGAGAACGGTCCTGGCGGTCGACGGCGGAAACAGCAAGACCGACATCGCGCTGGTGGCCGAGGACGGCTCGGTCCTCGCCACCGGGCGCGGCGGCGCCTTCCAGCCCCAGGCCACGGGGGTGGGCGTCGCGATCGACGCGATCGGCGACACCGTGCGCGCCGCGCTCGGCCCCGGCGCGGCCACACCGTACGCCGACCACGTGGCCGCCTACGTGGCGGGCGCGGACCTGCCGGTGGAGGAGGAGGCGCTCCGCGCGGAGATCCTCTCCCGGGGGTACGGCGGGGAGGCGACCGTCGGCAACGACACCTTCGCGCTGCTGCGCGCCGGGGCCTCCGGGCCCGCGGGGGTGGCCGTGGTGTGCGGCGCGGGGATCAACGCGGTGGCGGTCTCCCCGTCGGGGGAGGTGGCGAGATATCCGGCGCTGGGGCGGCTCACCGGCGACTGGGGCGGCGGCCTCGGCCTCGGCGAGGAGACGCTCTGGCACGCGGTGCGCGCCGAGGACGGCCGGGGCCCGGCGAGCGCGCTGGCCGCCGCGGTCCGCGAGCACTTCGGCACCCGCACCGTCGAGGAGGTGTCCCTGGCCATCCATTTCGGCGAGCTGCCCTACGGCAGGCTGAACGAGCTGGTACCGGTGCTGATGGCGGTCGCGGCCCAGGGGGACGGGGTGGCCCGCTCGCTGGTGGCGCGGATGGCCGAGGAGGTCGTCGTGCTCGCGGTGGTCGCGATGCGCCGCCTGGACCTGCTCTCCGTCCCGATGGAGGTGGTCCTGGGCGGCGGCGTGCTCACCGCCCGCCACCCGCTCATGAGCGAGCTGCTGGAACGCGGCTTCGCCGGGAGCGCGCCGCAGGCCAAGCTGATCGTCGCCGACGTCGCGCCCATCATGGGCGCCGCCCTCCTGGGCCTGGACGCCCTCGGCGCCACCGAGGAGGCCAGGGCCCGGCTGCGGGCCCACTTCCGCCCCCGGACATGAGACCTCTGGACATGACCTCACGGGGATGACACTCCCCGGCATGACGGGGTGGCGTGACGGGCTGACATCGCGCCGCGCACAGCCCGCGTCTCACGGCGCGGGCCGCGGCGTGCGGGGAGCCCGAACGCTCAGGAGGCCGGGTGGGCGTCCGGCAGGGGAAGGAGCGTGGCCGCCGTGCTCTCGGTGAGCAGGGCGAGGAAGGCCCGGCCGAGGGCGTCGAACCCGGTACGAGCGTAGGCGGTGAGGACGCGGGTCACGGCGGGCCTCGGCCGGAGGATGTGGCCCTTGTACCCGCCGGGCACGATGTTGGCGGGGACGAGCGCGGGTCCGAGACCTGCAGCCGCGAGGGCTGGAGCCGATGCCGTCTGCTCGGTGCGCACCGCGATCCTGGGCCGGAACCCGGCCTCCGCGCAGGCGCGGTCCAGGATGTCGGCCAGGCCGTTGCCGGGGGCGTAGTGGACCCAGCGGCGGTCGCGCAGGTCGTGCAGGTCCACCGAGGTCGCCCCGCCGGACGCGAGGGGATCGCCGGAGGAGACGGCCACGACGAACTCCTCGGCACCGAGCGTGCGCACCGGCCCCGCCCAGGACGCGGGCCGGGGACCGACGGCGAGGTCGGCCTGCCCGCTCGCCATCGCCTCCGCCAGCTCGCCGGCGTGGCGGTGCTCGAAGAGCCTGACGTCGACCTCTGGATAGAGCCCGCTCCAGACGCGCAGCGCAGCGGGCAGCACGCCCAGGCTGATCGAGTAGACCGTCGCCAGCCGCAGCTCTCCCCCGGCCAGCCCGGCCGTCCGGCGTACGGCCGACAGGGCGCGGGCCGCGTCGGCCAGGGTGGCCCGCGCGTGCGGCAGCATCGCACGCCCGGCCGCCGTGAGGTGGATTGCCTTGGGCAGCCGTTCGAGCAGGCGCGCGCCGACCGTCCGCTCCAGAGCCTGGATCTGGTGCGACAGGGCCGGCTGGGTGACGTGGAGGGTCTCAGCGGCCCGTGTGAAGGAACCCTGGTCGACGATGGTCACCAGGTATTCGAGCTGTCGCAGGCTCAGCATGCGCAAAAATTATCAGAGCCTCATAAATCATGACTTTGGGCTATGTGGAGTGAGGTTCGGACGCGCTGGGCCATGACGTCCGCCATAAACAATGTTCATGGCCGCGACAAGAAACAAGCCTTGGACTCATGGGAGGAGAACCGCGCAGAATCGGATCGCACCGGCACGGGAGCGTGACCGCGCCGGCCCATCCGCATCGATCGGGGAGAAGAACGATGAGCACCCAGCCCAAGGTCGCCCTCGTCGTCGGGGCCCAGGGGGTGATCGGCCGCAACCTGGTCGACCACCTCGCCGCGCTCGGCGACTGGGACGTCATCGGCCTGTCACGCCGCGGCGGGGAGAGCACAGGCCGGGTCCGCCACATACGGGCCGACCTGCTCGACCGGGACGACTGCGCCAAGAAGCTCGGCGAGCTCGTCGACGTGACCCACATCTTCTACGCCGCCTACCAGGACCGGCCGACCTGGGCCGAGCTCGTCCCGCCCAACCTCGCCATGCTCGTCAACGTCGTCGACGCGGTCGAGCCGGTGGCGCCGGGCCTGCGGCACGTCAGCCTCATGCAGGGATACAAGGTCTACGGCGCGCACCTGGGCCCCTTCAAGACCCCGGCCCGCGAGAGCGACCCGCACCACATGCCGCCGGAGTTCAACGTCGACCAGCAGAACTTCCTCGAGGAGCGCCAGAAGGGCTCGGGGTGGACGTGGACCGCGATCCGCCCGTCGGTGGTGTGCGGCTTCGCCCTCGGCAACCCGATGAACCTGGCCATGGTTATCGCGGTGTACGGCGCCATCTCGAAGGAACTGGGCCTGCCGCTGCGCTTCCCCGGCAGGCCGGGGGCCTACGACACGTTGCTGGAGATGACCGACGCGGGACTGCTGGCGAGGGCGACCGTCTGGGCGGCGACCGACGAGCGCTGCGCCAACCAGGCGTTCAACGTCAACAACGGCGACCTCTTCCGCTGGAACGACATGTGGCCGAAGATCGCCGGATTCTTCGACCTGGAGGTGGCCCCTCCCCTGCCGATGTCGCTCGACGTCGTCATGGCGGACAAGGGCCCGCTCTGGAACTCCATGACCGAGAAGTACGGGCTGGAGCCGCACCCGTACGAGGACGTGTCCTCCTGGGCCTTCGGTGACGCCGTGTTCTCCTGGGACTACGACTTCTTCGCCGACGGTTCCAAGGCCCGGCGCTTCGGCTTCCACGAGTACGTCGATACCGAGGCGATGTTCCTGGACATCCTCGGCGACCTGCGCCGCCGCAGGATCATCCCCTGAGGGATCCGTCCCCCGAAAGCGGCCTCAAGGCTCGATCGACTCCGCGACCCGGGCGTAGACGGTCAGCAGGAGCTCCCAGAAGCGGCCCACGTCGAGGGAGGTGCCGACCAGGGCGTTGGGGGCGCGGCCCCGCAGGGCGAAGTCGGTCACGGTCATCCCGGCGGTGAAGCGGCCCGCCGTCTCGACGTCCACGACGGCGGGTTCGAGGGTGATCAGCGACGGGTCGATCAGGTGGGCGATCGCGCAGGCGTCGTGGATCGCGGGCCCGTCCTCGGCGGTGATCATGCCGTAGAACCGCACGCACGGCAGGAGCAGGTCGGCGCCGAGCCGGCCCATCGCCGCCATGCGCTCCGCCACCGCCAGCGTGGTCACGGCGCCGCGGCTCACGTCGAGACCGATCATGGTCACCGTCCAGCCCGCGCCGAAGACGACCGCGGCGGCCTCCGGGTCGGCGGCGATGTTGAACTCGGCCGCGGGAGAGAAGTTGCCCCGCGTGTAGGACCCACCGAGGATCGTGAGGCCCCGCGCCCAGCCGACGATCTCGGGCTCCCTGAGCACGGCGAGCGCCACGTTGGTCAGCGGGCCGATGGCGACCAGGGTCACCTCGCCCGGGTCGGCCCTGAGCGTCTCGATGATGAAGTCCGCGGCGTGCCCGGCGGCCGGCGGGAGCGACGCCGGGGGCAGCAGTGCGTCCCCGAGGCCCGAATCGCCGTGCACCCCGGCCGCGTTCACCCGGGGGCGCAGGAGCGCGCCCGCGCTGCCCGCGACGACCGGCACGCCGCCGAACCCCAGGAACTCGCGGAGCCGGAGCGCGTTGTCGGTGGTCCTGGCCAGCTCGACGTTGCCGCCGACCGTGGTGATCCCCAGGATCTCCAGCTCGGGGCTCCCGTGGGCGAGGACGAGCGCCAGCGCGTCGTCGATCCCCGGGTCGCAGTCGATGATGATCTTTCTGGGAGACACCCGTCCAGCTTGGAGCAATCACCTCTTTTCCGGCAAACCGGGAACGGCCTCCCGGGAAGGTGAGCGGTCGGCCACGCCGGGAAGACGCCGGCGCGGGCCCGTCACGCGCCCGCGGGGAGCATCCCCGGGACGGTCAGGCGCGCTCCTCGGGCCTCCCGGCGTCCTCGCCCGCCGGCTCCGGGGTGCGGTGCTCGTACGGCGTGCTGAGCACGACCGTGGTGCGGGTGGAGACGTTGGCGGCGGTGCGGATCTGGTTGAGCAGCTCCTCGAGCGCGATCGGCGAGGCCACCCGGACCTTGAGGATGTAGCTCTCGTCCCCGGCCACGCTGTGGCAGGCCTCGACGGCGCTCAGATGGGCCAGCCGCTCCGGGGCGTCGTCGGCGGCGGCCGGGTCTATCGGCTTGATGGAGACGAACGCGGTGAGCGAGAGCCCAATGGCGTCGTAGTCGACCAGCGCGGCGTATCCCCGCAGCACGCCGCGCTTCTCCAGCCGGCGCACCCGCTGATGCACCGCCGACACCGAGAGCCCGGTCTCCCTGGCGAGATCGGTGAAGCTCATCCGGCCATCCCTGGCCAGCAATGTGACGATACGGCGGTCGATCTCCTCCATCCGGTAAACGGTAACGGCATTCGGATACCGCGCGTACCGTCCGCGTGTCACGGCACGGTCCCAACCGCGATCTCCGCGGCGTCCTCCCGTCCGGCCTCGGTCTCAGCCTCGGCAGCCTCGGCCTCACCCTCGCCCTCCCGCTCCGGCGAGACGACCTCGGCGGGCAGCGTGATGACGAAGCGGGCTCCCCCGGTGTACTCGGTGTCCAGCCGGATCGTGCCGCCGTGCTGCTCCACGATCTTCCTGCAGAGCGCCAGGCCGATGCCGGTGCCCTCGTAGGCGTCCCGCTGGTGCAGCCGCTGGAAGATGACGAAGATCTTGTCGGCGAAGTTGGGGGAGATGCCGATGCCGTTGTCGGTCACGGTCATCCGCACCTCGCCGTCGAGCCGCTCGGACTCGATCCCGATCCGGGGCGCGCGGCCGGGGTCGCGGAACTTCAGGGAGTTGCCGATCAGGTTCTGCCAGAGCATCACGAACTGGGTCCGGTCCCCGACGACGGTGGGCAGGTCGCCGACCTCGATCTCGGCCCCGGACTCCTCCACCGCCGCGGAGAGGTTGACCAGGGCCCTGTCGACCACGTCGTTCAGGTCCATCTCGACGGGCTCCCTGCTGATCCGTCCCACCCGGGAGAAGGTGAGCAGCTCGTTGATGAGCACCTGCATGCGCTTGGCGCCGTCCACGGCGAAGTCGATGTAGGTGTTGGCCCTGTCGTCGAGCTGGGAGGCGTACCGCTGCTGGAGCATCTGGCAGAACGAGGCGATCTTCCGCAGCGGTTCCTGCAGGTCGTGCGAGGCCACGTAGGCGAACTGCTCCAGCTCCGCGTTGGAGCGCTTCAGCTCCTCGGCCTGGGCGGCGATCCGCAGCCGGGAGCCTCGGGCCTCCTCCAGCTCGGCGACGATGCGCCGGCGCATCGCCTCCATGTCGTCGGCCAGCTCGGCGAGGTCGGCGGGGCCGCCGGTGTCGACGTGGTGCGCGAAGTCTCCCATGGTGACCCGGCGGGAGGCCTCGCGCAGACGGGCCAGGGGGCCGAACACCCCGATCCTCAGCAGCACCGCCACCGTGACGATGGTGACCAGGAAGGCGGCCAGGATGCCGAAGAAGGTGGCGTTCCTGACCGTGCGGGCGACCTGCAGGTCGGCGCGGGCCAGCTCCCTCGCGCGGGCCCAGGCGGCGTTCTGGGCGTCGAGCGCCTTCCTGACCGCGTCGAAGGAGCGCTTGCTCTCCTCGGACTGCTCGGCGCTCACGCTCTCCGGGCCCTCGTCCCTGACCCTGGCGATCATCGGCTCCGCGTAGCGTGCCCGCCACTCGGCGGCCAGCCGTCCCACCTCGTCGAGTGCCCGCAGCGGTTCCGCGCCCGGTGCCAGCCGCTCGATCTGCGCCGACACCGTGATCTCGTCGCGCCGCCCGTCCACGTACGGCTGCAGGAACTCCTCCTTGCCGGTGATGACGAAGCCCCGCACCCCGGTCTCCTGGTTCAGCAGGGTCGCCTGCAGGCGCGCCGCCTGGATCCTGCCCACCGAGATGTGGTCGATCAGCCTGTTGGAGGCGGACGCCGCGTTCTGCAGGACCGTGGCGCCGACGATCGCCGACACCCCCAGCAGGATGGTCATGACGAGCAACACGACGTTGAACCACGTCTGCGCGCTCCAGCGGCTCTTGCGGGATCCGCTCGGAGGTGTCTCGGTGGTCATTCGGCCTCTCACTTCACGCGGTGTCCGTCCCGCCGTGGCCGTAGGTGCCCGGCGGGGTGGACGAAAGATACCGGAACCCGCCGCCGGCCACGCACGTGATCCCCCCCCGGGGGGATGACGCCACCCGATGCCCGGTATGGGCGGATCTCGACATACATTCGCGGGATGAGCAACCTGGAAACGGATCCGCGCGAGTCGGCCTGCGGCGGTCTCGCGGACGTGGCGGCGAAGCCGGTGAACGAGCTGCTGACCGGCAGGGACGTCGTGCTGGGCGGCCCCCGGGCGATGAAGGTCACCAGAACCCTGCCGAACCGGGACGTCAGGATGGTCGGCGCGTGGTGTTTCGTCGACCACTACGGCCCCGAGCGGACGAGGATGCACGTCCCCCCGCATCCGCACACCGGCCTGCAGACCGTCAGCTGGCTCGTGGAGGGTGAGATCCTGCACCGCGACAGCGTCGGCAGCGAGCAGCTGGTCAGGCCGGGCCAGCTCAACCTGATGACCGCCGGGCGGGCCATCTCCCACTCGGAGGAGTCGCCCGCCGAGGTCGTGCTGCACGGGGTCCAGCTGTGGGTGGCGCTCCCCTCCGCCGCCCGCGACGCCGCCCCCGCCTTCGAGCACCACCCGGCGCTGCCCACGTTGACCTCTCCAGGAGTGGCGGTGACCGTCATCATGGGCGAGCTGGGCGGGGTCACCTCCCCGGCGACGATCCACACCCCGCTGGTCGGGGCCGAGGTGACGCTGGAGGCGGGTGCCGGGACCTCGGTCCCGCTGCGTCCCGGCTTCGAGTACGCCGTGCTGGCCCTGTCCGGCACCGTACGGGTCGGCGAGACGGCTCTCTCCCCCGGGCCGCTGCTCTACCTGGGCAGCGGGCGCTCGGAGCTGGCCCTGAGCGCCGAGGGTCCCGGGCGGCTGCTGCTCGTCGGCGGCGAGCCGTTCGAGGAGCGGATCGTCATGTGGTGGAACTTCGTCGGCCGGAGCCACGAGGAGATCGCCCGGTTCCGGCGGGAGTGGATGGAGGGTGAGGAGTTCGGCACGGTGCACGGCGCGGGAGCCGCCCCGCTGCCCGCGCCCGAGCTGCCCCTGACTCCCCTCAAGGCGCGCGGGCGCCGCCGCTAGCGGGCCGCGCACCGCTCAGATCATCCGCCGGAGGGCGGTCTCCACGGCGTCGACGAGCGCGTCGCCCTCGGTGCCGGGGTGGCGGGCAAGTCCGAGTTCGACGTCCGGCAGAGCGGGCAACGCGGCCGCGTCGTGGCAGGCCATGGCCGGTTCGAGGTTGGCGGGCAGGAGCGCCGCGGCCCCGAGCCCGGCCCGTAGCGCGGCGAGCACCCCGGCGAGACTGTTGCTCTCGAACGCCACCCGCCAGCGGCGCCCCGTGCCCTCCATCGTCTCCATCGCCTCCAGCACCGACGTCCGCCAGGCGCACGTGTTCGAGAACAGCACCACCGGCAGGGGATCGGCGTCGACGGCGACCCCCTGCCCGACCGCCCAGACCAGCGGCAGCCGCACCGTCCAGCGCGGCGGCCAGGGAAGATCCTTGACCTCGTCGAGCACGAGGTGGACACGGCCCGTGTCGTAGGCCTCCCGCATCTCCGCGCCGGAAAGGCTGAGCACCTCCAGCGTCGCGCCGGGGTGCAGCCGCGCGAGGTCGGCGAGTACTTGGGAAAGGCGGGAAGCGGCGAGATCCTCGAGGAGTCCCACCCCGCAGTGCCCGGTGAGCGCGCGTCCTGTGTCGGCGAGTGCCTGTGCCGACAGCGCGAGGATGCGCTCGGCGTAGGGCAGCAGTTCCTCGCCCGCCCGGGTCGGCGAGACGCCGGACGGCGCCCGGTGCAGCAGCGGGCTGCCGACGGCCCTTTCGAGCTTGCGCAGCTGCTGGCTGAGCGCGGGCTGGGTACGGCCGAGCGCCGCCGCCGCGCGGCTGATGCTGCCCGCCCGCACGGCGGTGACGAACGACCGCAGCAGGGCGGTGTCGAGATCACGTGCCATAAGCGTTCATTATGCCTGGTCCAACGAATTGACGACTTCCTATGGCATCGGGGGTGACCTAGCGTTGAAACGGTGATCAGATTTCGACAGGTGCTCGCGGTGCCGGGGATGACGCCGCTGCTGGGCGTCTCGCTGCTCGCTCGTGCCGCGATCACGGCGGACGCGATGGCGTTGACGATGTACGTCGTCATCGCCCTCGACATGAGTTACGCGGCGGCGGGGGCCGTGGTGGCGGCGCTCACCGCCGGGGTCGCGCTGGGCGGGCCGCTGCTGGGCCGGATGATCGACCGGCGGGGCCTGCGTACCGTGCTGCTCGCCACGGTCGTGGCGCAGCTCGTGTTCTGGCCGGCCGTGCCCGTGCTGCCGTACGTGATCCTGCTGTGCGCCTCCTTCGCCGCCGGCCTGCTGATGGTGCCGGTCCAGTCGGTCACCCGGCAGGCGATCGCCGCGATGACGACGGCGGGGCAGCGGCGGGCGGCGTTCGCGCTGGAGTCGGTGGTGGGCGAGCTGTCGTACATCGTGGGGCCGGCGGTGGTGATCGTGTGCGCGGCGACGGTGTCCCCCGGCGTGGTGGCATGGGGGGTGGGCGCCGCGATCGTCGTCGGCGGGGCGGGGATCGCCCTGCTCGACCCGCCGATGCGGGCCGAGGACGAGGCGGGCGGCGAGGCGGCGGGCCGGCCCCGGCGCCGGGAGTGGCTGGGAGCGCGCATGGTCGCCGTCCTGACGATGGGGTTCGGCGTCGCGATGCTGCTCAGCGGCGTCGACCTGGCCATCGTCGCCACTCTCCGGGAAGCCGGCCAGGTCTCGTGGGCGGCCGTGGTCGTCGTCGTGTTCGGGGTGACGTCCGTCGTGGGCGGCCTGGTGTACGGAACGCTGCCCCGGCCGATGCCCACCTGGCTGCTGCTCGGCCTGCTCGGGCTGGTGACGGTTCCGGCCGGACTCGCCCGTGACTGGCCCTGGCTGTGCGTGGCCGTCATCGGTGCCGGGCTGCTCACCGCGCCGACCCTTTCCACGGTCTCCGACGCGGTGAGCCGGCTGGCGCCGGCCGGTGCGCGAGGTGAGGCGACCGGCCTGCAGTCCTCGGCGGCGAGCGCGGGGTTCGCGCTCGGCTCCCCGGTCGTGGGAGTGGCGATCGACGCGTCCGTGCCCGCGGGCGGCTTCGCGGCGGCCGGCCTGGCCGGCCTGCTCACCGCGCTGACGGGATACCTGCTCTCGCGCCGGTCACCCGCCGCGCCGTCTCCGTCGTCCTCGCCGCGGGCACGCGAGTCCTGCGACGCCGTCGCGCCGGCCCCGTGACGCCGGCCCGGCACGGCTGCGGGCGCCGCGGGAATCGGCCCACCGGCGGCTCCGGCTCGAACCCGCCGAGACCCGGGGCCCGTCCACGGCCCGGGCCGGAGGGTGCGAAGCTGGTACGACCGGCGTCGCCGGGGGCGGCGCGCGGCCGATGGCCGGTTCTCTGTGGGAGGTAGTCGTGTCGGAGGAGTTCGACGTGGTGGTGGTGGGCGCGGGGCCCGCGGGCGAGAACGTCGCCGACCGCGCGGTCAGGGGAGGGCTGACCGCCGCGATCGTGGAGAGGGAGCTGGCCGGCGGCGAGTGCTCCTACTGGGCGTGCATCCCCAGCAAGGCACTGCTGCGCCCGGTGGAGCTGACCGCCGAGGTCGCCCGGGTGCCCGGCCTGACGCCGGGCCCGATCGACACCGCCGCCGTGCTCGCCCGGCGCGACGAGGCGGTGTCCCACTTCGACGACGGCGGCCAGGTCGAGTGGATCAAGAACGTGCCCGCGGAGTTCGTCAGGGGGCACGGGCGGCTGGACGGCCCCGGACGGGTCGTGGTGACCGCCAAGGACGGCTCGGTCCGCACGCTGACCGCCCGGCGGGCGGTCGTGCTGGCCACCGGCAGCGGCGCGGCCGTCCCGCCGATCCCCGGGCTGGCGGAGGCGTCACCGTGGACGAGCCGCGAGGTGACGTCGGCGAAGAGCGTGCCCGGACGGCTGGTCGTGCTGGGCGGCGGCGTGGTGGGCTGCGAGATGGCCCAGGCCATGCACGGGCTCGGCGCCCGGGAGACGACCGTGCTGGCGCGCGGCGGGCTGCTCGGCAGGATGGAGCCGTTCGCCGGGGAGCTGGTGGCCGCCTCGTTCGCCGAGGCGGGCATCACGGTGCGCACGGGCGTCCGGGTGACGAGGGTCGAGCGGCCCACGCCCGGCGGCCCGGTGACGGTCCACCTGTCCGAGGGCCCGCCGCTGGAGGCCGACGAGCTGCTGGTGGCCACCGGCAGGCGTCCGGCGACCGGCGACGTCGGCCTGGAGACCGTCGGGCTGGAGGCCGGGAGCACCGTGGAGGTCGATGACAGCATGCGTGCCACCGGCGTCCCCGGCGGCTGGCTGTACGCGGTGGGCGACGTCAACGGCCGCGCCCTGCTCACCCACATGGGCAAGTACCAGGCGCGGGTGTGCGGCGACGTCATCGCGGCGCGGGCCAAGGGCGAGCCCGACGACCTGCCGGGCCTGCGCGACGCGGCGGACGCGTACGGCGCGCCGCAGGTGGTCTTCACCGACCCGCAGGTGTGCTCGGTCGGCCGGACCGAGGCGGAGGCCCGCGCCGAGGGGTTCGACGTCCGCGTGGTCGAGTACGACCTGGCCAGGGTGGCGGGGGCCTACCTGCAGGGCGACGGCTACCGGGGCAGGGCCAAGGCCGTCGTGGACGAGCGGCGCCGCGTCCTGCTCGGGGTGACCTTCGCCGGCCCCGCCGTGGGCGAGATGCTGCACTCCGCGACGATCGCCGTCGTCGGCGAGGTGCCCCTCGACCGGCTCTGGCACGCCGTGCCGTCCTACCCCACGGTCAGCGAGATCTGGCTGCGGCTGCTGGAGGCGTACGGGCTCTGACCCGGCGTCCGACCCGGCGTACGCGGGCCCCGGCCCGGCGTCCGGGCCGGGAGGCGACGCCCTCCCGGCCCGGACGCCGCCGGAACCACCCTGCGGGTCACCCGCGCGCCGGCGTCGTGAACGTCACAGCCGTCACGACCGTCACGGCCGTCACCGCCCGGCGTTCTCCGCCTCCTTTGCGAGGGCGCGGCCGATGACCAGGCGCTGGACCTGGTTGGTGCCCTCGACGATCTGCAGGACCTTGGCCTCCCGCATGAGGCGCTCGACCGGGAAGTCCTCCACGTACCCGTAGCCGCCGAGGACCTGGACCGCGTCCGTGGTGACCTTCATGCACATGTCGGTGGCGAAGAGCTTCGCCATCGCGGCCCGCGTGCCGTACGGCCGGCCCGCGTCGCGCAGCCGGGCGGCGTCCAGATAGAGGGCGCGGGCGGCGGCGATCTGGGTGGCCATGTCGGCGAGCATGAAGCCGACGCCCTGGAAGTCGATGATCCGCGAGCCGAACTGGCGGCGCTCGGCGGCGTACGCGGTGGCGGTCTCGAAGGCCGCCTGGGCCACGCCCACCGCGCAGGCGGCGATGCCGAGCCTGCCGCCGTCCAGGGCGGCCATCGCGATCCGGAAGCCCTCCCCCTCGGAGCCCAGCAGGGCCTCGGGCGCCAGCCGCACCCCGTCGAAGCGGACCTGGGCGGTCGGCGAGGCCTTCATCCCCATCTTCCGCTCGGGCGCGCCGAACGACAGCCCCTCCGTCCCGGCAGGCACGTGGAAACAGGAGATGCCGCGCGCGCCGTCGGCCGAGGTGCGGGCCATCAGCGTGTAGAAGTCGGCGGCGCCGCCGTGGGTGATCCAGGCCTTCACCCCGTCGACCGTGTAGCCGACGGAACCGGTGGAGCCGCCGTCCCCGGGAACCGCCCTGGTCGTCAGCGCCGCGGCGTCGGACCCCGACTGCGGCTCCGACAGGCAGTAGGCGCCCAGCCACTCGCCGCCCAGCATCTCGGGAAGCAGCGCGGCGCGCTGCTCGGCGGTGCCGTAGGCGGCCACCGGGAAGCACGACAGCGTGTGGACCGACAGACCGAGACCGACCGCCAGCCAGCCGGCCGAGAGCTCCTCGATCACCTGCAGGTAGACCTCGTACGGCTGCGCCGCCCCGCCGTGCTCCTCGGGGTAGGGCAGGCCGAGCAGCCCCGCGCGGCCGAGCGTGGTGAACACCTCCCGGGGGAAGCGCCCTGCGGACTCGTCGGCCGCGGCCCGGGGCGCGACCTCCTTGCCGATCAGGTCGCGGACCAGGTCCAGGAGGTCATGGGCGTCGCCGGTCGGCAGAACGCGCTCAACGGTCATCTGAGTCCTTCCAGCGTGGAGACCCGCCCCAGGGTTCGCGGGGAGGGGCGCGCCCGCGTGCTCCGGGTCCCGGCGCGGAGTCCTGACCGCGAGGTCCTGGCGCGGACGGCGAGAGGGCGGCCGGGATCACCGGCCACCCCGATTCTGGCACCCTCCGCGCGACCGCGGCCACGCGACCGCGGCCGCGGGCCCTCCCCGCACGACCGGACCGGGAGCCGCCGGCCCGGGAGCCGCTAGACGACCACCAGCTCGCGCGGGCGGTGGTTGACCCGCTCGCCACCCTCCTCGGTGCAGACGAGGATGTCCTCGATGCGGGCGCCGTGGACCCCCGGCAGGTAGATTCCCGGCTCGACGGAGAAGGCGAAGCCGGGCGCCAGCGGCTCGGTGTTGCCCGCGACGATGTAGGGCTCCTCGTGGGTCTCCAGGCCGATGCCGTGGCCGGTGCGGTGGATGAAGTAGTCGCCGTAGCCCTCGGCGGCGATCACGTCGCGCGCGGCGGCGTCGACCGCCTCGCACGTCACCCCGGGGGCCACGGCGTCGCAGGCCGCCTGCTGGGCCCGCCTGAGCACCTCGTAGTACTTCAGGAAGCCGGCCGGGGGCTCGCCGACGGCGTAGACGCGCGTGGAGTCGGAGCAATAGCCGTCGGGCATCTGGCCCCCGATGTCGACCACGATCGGCTCGCGCTCCCGGACGACGCGGTCCGACAGCTCGTGGTGCGGGCTGGCGCCGTTGGGCCCGGAGCCGACGATGACGAAGTCGACGGTGGAGTGGCCGGCCGCGATGATCGCCTCGGCGATGTCCCTGCCGATCTCCCGCTCGGTCCTGCCGGCCCGCAGGAAGCCGGGCACCTGGGCGTGGACGGCGTCGATCGCGGCGCCCGCCGCGCGCAGCGCCGCCACCTCGGCCGGGCTCTTGCGCATCCGCAGCCCGCGCAGGACGGTCCCGGCGAGCACCTGCTCCGCGCCGGGGATCGCGTCGCGCAGGCGCAGCGACTGCATCGCCCACATCCGGTCGGCGAGGCCGACCCTGCGGACCGCGCCCAGACGTCTGCCGACGACCGCGTACGGGTCGTCGGTCTCGTCCCAGGGGACGAACTCGACGCCGAGCCGCGACGCCGGGGAGTGCTCGGCCGCGGGCAGCTCCAGGCGGGGCACCATCAGGAACGCCTCGCCCCTGGCCGGAAGCACCAGGCAGGTGAGCCGCTCCAGCGGCAGGGCCTCGTAACCGGTCACGTAGCGAAGGTCGGGACCGGGGGTGAGCAGCAGCGCGTCGAGCCCGGCGGCGGCGGCCGCCTCGCGGGCGGCGGCCAGGCGGGTCACGGGATAGAGGTCAGAGGGCTCCGTCGTCACGGCGACCAATCTAATCCCGGGCGGAACGACGATGCATCCGGGCCGGCCCCGGAAACCGAAAGTCAGGGAAAGGAAGGCACGAAGGCGACTCCGCCACTACAATCTGTTGAAGTACGATCACATTTTGTTGGCAAAATATCCGTAAAGCCACACATTTCGAGAGCGAGCTACATGGTCGGCGTAGTGGGCGGCCACCAGCCACCCCTCCACCCACGAAACGACCATGTGACCGGTCAGGCCCCGTCGACCGCCGCTGAGATGGTGCAGCGGTTGCGCGGCGAGCTGGACGAGCACATGGCCGTGGAGCGACAACTCCTCACCGCACGCCTGGCGCACGCGGAGCGCATGGGCGAAATGGGCTGGGCCGAGTGGAATCTTCAAACCGGAGAGTCCATCTGGTCCGACCAGGCGTACACCATATTCGGCCGCGCCCCCGGCGACGGCCCGATCCACCTGCGCGACCTGCCCGGCCACGTCGAGACGGCCGACCGGCCCGACCTCGACCGGCTGCTGTGGTCCGTCGTGCACCGGTCCGAGGCCGGGGAGGCCGAGTTCCGCATCCGCCGCCACGGGGAGCTCCGGCACCTGCGCGCCGCGCTCGACCCCGTCGTGACCGGCGGGCATCTCGCCGTGCACGGCGTCGTGCAGGACATCACCTGCCGGCGCCGCGCCGAGCGGATCATGTCGGAGTCGCGCAGCAAGCTGCTGCGGGTCCGCGAGCAGGCCGCGGAGGAGCACGACATGAGCGTGGCGCTGCGCGAGGCGATCATGCCGGGCCTGGGCGACACCATCGACCTGCCGCACGCGCGCATCGCGGTCCGCTACGTGGCGGCGGGGGTCAAGCCCGGCCTGGGCGGCGACTGGTACGACGCCGTTCCCCTGTCCGACGGCAGGGTGCTGCTCGCCATCGGCGACGTGTCCGGGCACGGGATGGCCGCGATCTCCCAGATGGCCCAGCTGCGCCACGCCCTGATCGGCCTCGCGATGACCGGCCACTCCCCCGACAGGCTGCTGGCCTGGCTCAACGACCTCGTGCTGCACCGGATGCCCGAGACGACGGCGACCGCGGTCGTCGGCCACCTCGACCCGGCCACGAGGACGTTCACCTGGGGGCAGGCGGGGCATCCGGCGCCGATCCTGGTCCGCGAGGGCACGGCCACCCAGCTCGACCCGCCCGCCGGGGTGCTGCTGGGCGCCACCCCCGACGAGCCGTACGAGCTGGCCGGGGTCGAGCTGCGGGAGGGCGATCTCCTGCTGCTGTTCACCGACGGGCTGGTGGAACGGCGCACCCGCGACATCGACGAGGGCCTGGCGCTGACCATGGAGGCCGCGGCCCTGCTGAGAGGCGACCTGGACGACGGGCTCGACCGGCTCATCGAGGTGATCGGCGGACCCAACCCCGAGGACGACACCTGCGTTCTGGCGATCGGCGTGCTCGGCTGATTGGTTAAATGGTCGCCATGCCCGGCCTGATGCTTCTCGACACCCCCTCCCTTTACTACCGCGCCTTCTACGGCATCCCCGAGTCGATGACCGCACCCGACGGGATGCCCGTCAACGCGGTGCGCGGCGTCATCGACATGATCGCCATGCTGATCCGGCGGCACTCCCCCGCCGAGCTCGTCGCCTGCATGGACGCCGACTGGCGCCCGGCCTTCCGGGTGGCGGCCATCCCGACGTACAAGACCCACCGGGTCGCCGAGGACGGCGCCGAGGAGACCCCCGACACGCTCGCCCCGCAGGTGCCGGTGATCGAGCGGGTGCTCGACGCGGTGGGCATCGCCCGCGTCGGCGTGCCCGGCTACGAGGCCGACGACGTGATGGGCACGTTCACCGCGCGGGCGAGCGGCCAGGTCGACGTCGTCACCGGCGACCGCGACCTGTTCCAGCTGGTCGACGACTCCCGGCCGGTCCGGATCCTCTACACCGCCAGGGGGGTCAAGAACCTCCAGGCGGTCGACGAGGCCGCCGTCGCCGAGAAGTACGGCATCCCCGGCCGCTCCTACGCCGACTTCGCCACCCTGCGCGGCGACCCCAGCGACGGGCTGCCGGGCGTGCCGGGGGTGGGCGACAAGACCGCGGCGGCCCTGATCACCCGGTTCGGCTCGCTGGAGGCCCTGCTGCGCGCCGCCGACGGGGGCGAGGGAGCCGGCGACCTGACCGCCGGGCAGCGCGCCAGGCTGTCGGCGGCCCGCGACTACCTGCGGGTGGCCCCCGAGGTGGTTCAGGTCGCCCGCGACGCCCCCCTCCCCGAGATCGACATCGCGCTTCCCGCCAAGCCGCGGGATCCGGAGGCCCTGGCCGCGCTGAGCGAGCGCTACGGCCTCTCCAGCCCGCTGGAGCGCCTGATCTCCGCGCTCTGACCCCGCCCGCCCCGATCCCGCCGCCCTCCGGCTCGACCCCACGCCCCGCCATCCGGATCGATCCCACCGCCGTCCGGCCCGGTCTCACCGTCTCCATCCGCCGCGTCACGGCTCTGACCTGGCTCCCGGCGGGCCACCCCACCGGCCGGTCGGCATCGCCCCGGCCGGCCGGTGGGGTGGCCCGCCGGGAGCCGGTAGGTTGCTCCGTGTGCCTCACAAGAGCATCCGGGTGCCCGGAGAGTCCCATCCGCGGCTCGACGACGGTTTCGAACGGATCCGTCGTGAGATGAAACTGCCTGAGAGCTTCCCCCGGGCCGTGGTCGACGAGGCCGAGTGGGTCGCCGAGGTGCCCGCCCTGCCCCGGCTCGACCGGACCGATCTGCCGCTGATCACCATCGACCCCCCGGGAGCGATGGACCTCGACCAGGCCGTGCACCTGGAGGAGCAGCCCGGCGGCTACCGCGTCTGGTACGCCATCGCCGACGTCGGGGCGTTCGTCAGGCCCGGCGGCGCGATCGACGCCGAGGCCCGCACCCGCGGCGAGACGGTCTACATGCCCGACGGGCGCGTGCCGCTGCATCCGCCCGTCCTGTCCGAGGGCGCCGCGAGCCTGCTGCCCGGCGTGACGCGGCCCGCCGCGCTGTGGTGCGTCGACCTGGACGCCGAAGGCCTGATCGTGGGCGCGGACGTGACCAGGGCGCTGGTGCGCAGCCGCGAGCGGCTCGACTACGACTACGCGCAGGCCGCCATCGACACCGGCACCGCCGACGGCACGCTGCGGCTGCTGGCCGAGATCGGCCGGCTCAGACTGGCCCAGGAGCGGGCCAGGGGCGGCGTGACGCTGCCCACCCCCGATCAGGAGGTCGTCCTCGACGGGGACGGCTACCGGGTGGAGATGCGCGCCCCGCTGGACGCCGAGGCGTGGAACGCGCAGATCTCGCTGCTGACGGGCATGGCCGCCGCCGCCATGATGCTGGACGCCGAGATCGGCCTGCTGCGGGTGCTGCCGCCCGCCCCGGCGGAGAGGATCGCCCAGGTGCGCCGGGTGGCCGCCGCTCTCGGCGTGCCCTGGCCCGAGGGCGCGGGGTACGGCGACGTCGTGCACTCCCTCGACCCGAAGATCCCCGAGCAGGCCGCGTTCCTGCAGGAGTCGACGGTGCTGCTGCGCGGCGCCGGATACGTCGCCTTCAACGGCGAGCCGCCCGCGCAGGCGGAGCACGCCGCCGTGGGCGCGCCGTACGCGCACGTGACAGCCCCGCTGCGCCGCCTCATCGACCGCTACGCCACGGAGATCTGCCTGGCCGTCGCGGCGGGCGAGCCGGTGCCGCAGGACGTCCAGCGGGCCATGGGCGAGCTGCCGGAGATCATGCACGCCACCGGGCGCCGCGCGGGCGGCGTCGAGCGGGCGTGCGTGGACCTGGTGGAGGCCTTCGTGCTGCGCGAGCGGGTGGGCCAGACGTTCGAGGCCGTGGTGATCGACGTGGCCGAGGACCGGCCGTGGGGCCAGGTGCAGGTCACCGACCCGGCGGTGGTGGCCCGCTGCGACGGCGAGGGGCTCCCGCTGGGAGAGACCGTACGCGTGCGGCTGACGCGCGCCGACCCGACCACCCGCGAGGTCCGCTTCAGCCTGGCCTGAGCCCCCTCGCGGAGTCCTGTCCGGCCCCCTCCGGCCCCGCATCCGGTGAGGCCCGGCGAACCGCCCGGCCGGGACCGAAGACGGCCCGGGCCGGGGACCGGGATCAGGTGAGGGACGAGTAGGCGACCACCCCGCGCCGCAGGGAGTCCATCGCCTTGCCCGCCGTCTGCTTGACCTTGCTCCCCGCCGGGGCCGCGTCGGAGATCTGGCCGAGGAGGTCGAGCAGCTGCTTGGTCCAGCGGACGAAGTCTCCGGCGGCCAGCTCCGAGCCGGCGACGCCGTCGCGGAGCACGGCGTCCAGGGTGTGGCCCTTGGCCCAGCGGAAGGCCGCCCAGGCGAAGCCGAAGTCGGGCTCCCTGATGAACGACAGGCCGTGGTCGCCCTCGATCGACTCCAGCTCACCCCAGAGGCGGACCATGTCCGCCAGCGTCTTCTGGGCCGCTCCCGCGGGGATCCTGGGCTGGCGGGCGTCGTCGGCCTGCCGCGACTCGAAGACCAGTGACGACACGCACGCGGCCAGCTCGGCCGGGTCCAGGTCGTTCCAGAGCCCCGCGCGCAGGCACTCGGCGGTCAGCAGGTCCAGCTCGGTGTAGAGCTGGGCCAGGCGGCGGCCCTCGGCGGTGACGCTCTCGCCGTCGAGGTAGCCGAGCTGGTCGAGCACCCCGCAGACCTTGTCGAAGGTACGGGCGATGACGTGGGAGCGGCCCTCGACCCGGCGGCGCAGCCCCTCGGTCTCGCGGAGCAGCTTGTAGTAGCGCTCGGCCCAGCGGGCGTGGTCCTCGCGCTCGTCGCACCCGTGGCAGGGGTGCCGGCGGATCTCCCTGCGCAGGCGGGTGATCTCGTCGTCCTCCGCGGCGTGGTCGCGCGCCCTGACGGGCTTGCCGAAGTCGCGGTCGCCGATCTTGGCGTGCACGGAGGAGACCAGGTTGGCCCGCTCCTTGGGCGAGCGGGCGTTGAAGTTCTTCGGGATGCGCAGATGCTCGACCGGCTCCACCGGGACGGGGAAGTCGGCCGGCGACAGCTTCTTGACCTGCTTGCCGATGGTCAGGACCAGCGGGGACGGGCCCTCGCCCCGGGAGTTGAGACCCGGGTCGAGGACGACGGCGAGACCCGCGCGGCGCCCGCCGGGGACCCTGATGATGTCGCCGGGCCTGAGCGCCTCCAGCGAGCGCAGCGCCTGCGTCCTGCGGGCCGCGCCGCGCTGGCGCGACAGCTCGGCCTCCCGGTCGGACAGGGCCCTGCGCATCGCGGCGTACTCCTCGAAGTCGCCCAGGTGGCAGGTCATCGCCTGGCGGTAGCCCTCCAGGGCCTCCTCGGCGCGGCGCACCTGCTTGGCGATGCCGACCACGGCCCGGTCGGCCTGGAACTGCGCGAACGAGGACTCCAGGAGGGTCCTGGCCCGCTCCCTGCCCACCTGGCCGACCAGGTTGACCGCCATGTTGTACGAGGGGCGGAAGCTGGAGCGCAGCGGGTAGGTGCGGGTGCTGGCCAGGCCGGCGACCTGGAGCGGGTCGGTGCCCGGCTGCCAGTGGACGACCGCGTGACCCTCCACGTCGATGCCGCGGCGCCCGGCCCGTCCGGTGAGCTGGGTGTACTCGCCGGGCGTGAGGTCGGCGTGGGTCTCGCCGTTCCACTTGTCGAGCTTCTCGATCACCACGGAGCGGGCGGGCATGTTGATGCCCAGCGCGAGGGTCTCGGTGGCGAACACGGCCTTGACCAGGCCCCGGGTGAACAGCTCCTCGACGACCTCCTTGAAGGCCGGGAGCATGCCCGCGTGGTGGGCGGCCAAGCCGCGCTCCAGGGCGTCGCGCCACTCCAGATAGCCGAGCACGCCCAGGTCCTCGTCGGGCAGGTGCGCGGTGCGCTCGTCGACGATCTGCCGGATCTCGTGGCGCTCGGCGTCGGTGGTCAGCCGGATGCCGTCGTGCAGGCACTGCATGACGGCGGCGTCGCAGCCGGCCCTGGAGAAGATGAAGGTGATCGCGGGCAGCAGGGCGTCGGCGTCCAGGCGCTCGATGGCCGCGGCCCGGTCCGGCGGGCCGTTCCTGCGGGGCCGCGAGTAGCCGCGGCGCCCCCTGCCGTACGCCTGGCGCTCCTCGTCCCTGGCGATGCGCAGGAGGTTGGGGTTGATCTGGGGGCGCCGGTCCTCGTCGCCGGTGACGAACAGGTCGTAGATGCGGCTGCCGACGAGCATGTGCTGCCAGAGCGGGACCGGGCGGTGCTCGTCGACGATGACGCTGGTGTCGCCGCGGACCTCGCCCATCCACTCGCCGAACTCCTCGGCGTTGCTGACCGTGGCCGACAGCGCGACCAGGCGCACCGACTCGGGCAGATGGATGATCACTTCTTCCCAGACCGCGCCGCGAAACCGGTCGGCGAGGTAGTGGACCTCGTCCATGACGACGAAGCCGAGCCCCGCCAGGGTGGAGGATCCGGCGTAGAGCATGTTGCGCAGCACCTCGGTCGTCATGACGACGATCGGGGCCTCCCCGTTGACGCTGTTGTCACCGGTGAGCAGGCCCACCTTGTCCGTGCCGTACCGCTTGACCAGGTCGTTGTACTTCTGGTTGGACAGCGCCTTGATCGGGGTGGTGTAGAAGCACTTGCGGCCCTCCTGCAGGGCCACGTGCACCGCGAACTCGCCCACGACGGTCTTGCCAGAACCGGTGGGGGCCGCCACGAGGACCCCGTCGCCCGCCTCCAGCGCCCGGCAGGCGTCGAGCTGGAAGTCGTCCAGCTCGAAGTCGTACAGACCGCGGAACGAGGTCAGCGCCGGCCCGCTCTCGGCCTGGCTCTGACGGAAGGCAGCGTATCGTTCCGCTGGGGTCGTCATGCGTCCAGCCTACCGATATCGGGATTCCGGTCCGTCCCCCCTTTCCGCCGGGCTCCGCCGTCCTGGGCGGGCTCGGACGGCGCCGGCGGACGCCGGGCGGCCCTAGACGAGGACCGTCAGCGCGCCGGGGACGATCTCGCACGTCAGCGGGGTGGGACCGACCCGCTCGCCGTCGGCGTAGGCGATCACTCCCGGCGCCTCCAGGGTCACCCGGCGGGCGCGGCGCATGGTGACGGCGGGGTGGGCGCCGTGGGAGCCCCGGTAGACGCGGGGGAAGGTGCGCAGGAACTCCCCCTTGGGGATGGCGCCGAGGATCGTCACGTCCAGCAGGCCGTCGTCGGGGACGGCGCCGGGGCACACGCGCATGCCGGCGCCGTAGGAGGAGGTGTTGCCGACCGCGACCAGCATCGCCTCACGCTCGACGATCTCGCCGTCCAGGTCGATCCTGAACGGGATGGGCCGGAAGGAGCGCAGCTCCTCGGCGAGGGCGACCAGGTATCTGGCCATGCCGGGCGGCCAGGTCATCGTGTTGGCCCGCTCGTTGACCCGGGAGTCGAAGCCGCAGGCCAGCACCCCGGCGAACCACTCGTCCTCGCCCACCTTCGCGGCGTCGACCGTGCGCACCCGCCCGCGCAGCACGGTGTCGGCGGCGGCCAGCGGCGCCTTCAGGGGGATGCCGAGCGCTGCGGCGATGTCGTTGCCGGTGCCCACCGGGATGACGCCCAGCGGCACGCCGCTGCCCGCGACCGCCTGGAGGGCCAGGTGGACCAGACCGTCGCCGCCGAAGGCCACCAGCGCCTCCGGCTGCTCGGCCACGGCCGTGCAGGCGCGTTCCAGGGCGTCGGAGGCGGAGTCTCCGAGGATCACCGAGACCTCGCGCCCGCCCTGCCTCAGGCGGTCGAGCACCGGGGAGAGCAGTCCCCGTGAACGGCCGCCGCGGGCGGCGGGGTTGACGAGGACTGCGATCTCTGCGGGCACAGACCGGAACTTATCCCCTATTTGCCGGGATCGGTGTCGGTCGTTCTCGAATCGATAGGAGCCGGGTCGCCGACGGGGGTCACGTCGCCCAGGGGCGAGGCGTCATCGAGCGGGGAGGGGTCGTCGTCGAGCGAGGAGGCCTCGTCGTCGGACAGGTGGGAGAAGTCCTCACCCTTGGACCGCCTTCTCTCCCTGAGGTACATGAACCCCTCGGCCAGGGCGAACAGCACCACCATCGGCAGGGCGAGCGCGATCATCGTGAACGGGTCGCCGCCGGGGGTGGCGACCGCGCCGAAGACGAACATGATGAAGATGACCATGCGGCGGTGCTTGGCCACCAGCGCGTGCGGCAACACCCCGATGATGTTCAGGAACACCATGAGCAGCGGCAGCTCGAAGGAGATGCCGAACACGATGAGCATGATCAGCGCGTAGCTGAGGTACTCGTCGATCGTGAGGCCGACCACCGTCCCCGGCGGGGCGAATCCCAGCAGGATCGACAGGCCCGTGTCCATCACGAAGTAGGCCAGCGCCGCGCCCGCGAGGAACAGCGGGACGGCCAGCATGATGAACAGGATCGAGTAGCGCTTCTCGTTGCGGTACAGGCCCGGGGTGACGAAGCCCCAGATCTGCCACAGCCAGATCGGCGAGGAGGCCACCAGGCCGAACATCGCCGCGACCTTCAGGTTCACGAAGAAGGAGTCGAAGACGCCGAGGATCAGCATCGTGCACTGCCCGGACCGCAGCTCCTGCGCCTGCGGAAGCCCGCAGTAGGGCGCCGACACGAACTCCCAGATCGGAGCGAAGAAGATGAAGCCGACGATGGTGCCGGCGACCAGGCCGAGCAGGGCGATGACCAGCCGGTTACGCAGCTCGCGCAGGTGCTCCATGAGCGGCATGCGGCCGTCGCCCGCATCGGCGGGCGGTGGGGCCGCCCCGTTCCGGCCCGGTTTGGGCCACTTCAGCAGCGCCATTCGCGAATCCTGGGGTGACGAGTCGGATGATCAGGGTAGATCTTCAGGCTACCGCCGATCACTGCGACTTGGGCGCTCCGGCCTGGGCGCGCAGCCGGGCGGCCTGCTCCTCGAGGCGGCGGGCCTCCTCCTCGGCGCTCGGCGCCGGGGCCTGGGTCGCGGCCGGGATCGGCTGCGGAGCCGGCGCCGGGGGCTGGGGCTGCGCCTGGACGACCGTGGCGGTCGTGGTCTGCGGCTCGTCCTCGTCGCGGAGCTTGGCGGTCTCCGACTTGAAGATGCGCAGCGACCGGCCGAGCCCGCGGGCGGCTTCCGGCAGCTTCTTGGCGCCGAAGAGCAGCACCAGGATCAGGCCGATGATGATCAGCTCAGTGGGTCCGAGGTTGGGCATTACACATCCTTACGCCGGGCGACGTGCAGTCTCTGGTCCCGATCGTACGCTCCTCCGGGGACAGACTCATCCCTTTGTCCCCGTACAGCCGCCGTACGCTCGCCGAACAGAACGCGAACGGGTTCCAGTCTCCCCTGGGTGCGGTCGACCTCGCGGCCCAGTTCGGCGGCCGCACGCAGCACGCGGACGGCGAGGAAGGCCAGGACGGCGAGCCCGGCGAAGGTCAGCGAGATCGCGGCGATGATCCAGCTCATGTCGGGAGGCTCCAGCTCCGTGCGTCAGGAGACACGTCAGGAAACCGACTCGTAACGATTCAGCGCGGCGGTGGCCGCGGCCCGGACGCTCGCGTCCAGCGAGGCGGGCGAGACCACCCTGCCGGTGTCGCCGAGGCGCAGCGCCAGGCGTACCAGCCAGCCCTGGTCCCTGGCCCGCAGGGCCACCCGCACGCGGCCCTCGCCGAGCTCGGTGACCCGCTCGCACGGGTAGTACTCGGCGACCCAGCGGCCCGCGGCGGTCAGCTCCAGCTCCACCAGCTCGTCAGTCGGCGAGGGCCGGAACACCCCGGGCGTCACCTCGTCGGCCACGGCGTCCTCCGGCGGGTCGGCGGGCACGTCGAGCACGTCGACGGAGAGCATCCGGTCCAGCCGGAACAGCCGGACCGCCTCGGCCCGGTAGCACCAGCCCGACAGGTAGGGGCGGCCGTCCACGACGACCAGGCGCATCGGGTCGACCTCGCGCGGGGTGATCTCGTCGCGTCCCGGCACGTAGTAGCGCAGCGACAGCCGCCTGCGGCTCCGCAGCGCCTCGTTGACGACGGGCAGCGCGTCGGGCGCGGCGTCGACCTCCACCGCGACCTGGCTGCTGACCGCCGCGGCGCCCTCGCCCGAGGCCTGCTCGAACTTGGCGATGACCCGGGCCAGCGCGTCGCGCTCCCCGAACTCCGGCATCTCGGCGAGCAGGCGCAGCGCGACCAGCAGGGCGCTGGCCTCGTCCACGCCCAGCCGCAGCGGGCGGGCGATGGTCTCGGCGTTGTCGATGACGATCTCCCCGCCGTCCCACGACACGTCGATCAGGTCGCCGGGGGTGTGGCCGGGCAGCCCGCACATCCACACCAGCTGCAGGTCGTCGATGAGCTGCTTCTCGCTCAGCCCGAAGATCTTCGCGACCTCGGGCACCTGGGCCCCGGGGTGCGACATCAGGTAGGGAACCAGTGCCAGCAGCCTGGGCAGGCGATCGGCCGTGCTCACGCGAGTGCTCCCTTCAGGCGGCAGATGACCGCGTCGCGGGCGTCCGGCGGGCCGACCACCTCGGCGTCCGCGGCGAAGCCCACGATCCACCCGGCCAGCCGGCCCGGGTCGGTGAAGTCGACGTCCAGCTCGTCCCAGCCGTCGCCGGCGGGCCGCACCGCCTTCGCCACCTGGCGCAGTCCCTGGCAGGTGTCCCGCCTCACCCGGATGAGGGCGGTGCGCTCGCGGACGGCGGCGTCGCTGAAGCCGACCATGGACTTGATGTCGACGCCCTCGGGCACCACCACGGCGCCGGGGCGGCCGACGGTGGTGACCGTGCCGCTGATCCTGCTGAGCCGGAAGACCCTCGGCGCGTCCCGGTCGCGGTCGTGGCCGACCATGTACCAGCGGCCCCGGCGGCTGACGACGCCCCACGGCTCCACCGTGCGGGTCAGCACGTTCTGGCTGGCCGCCGCCCGGTAGGCGAACCGGACCGCGCGCCGGTCGCGCACGGCCTCCCACAGGGCGGGGAAGGACGGGTCCTGGGTGTCGACGCGCAGCTCCAGCGCCCCGCCGAGCACCCCGTGGGCCTCGTCGGTCTGCACGCCCCCGGCGCGCAGCTTCAGCAGCGCCCCGCTGGCCGCCTCGGCCAGGCTGGCCCGCTGCCACACCTGGGCCGCCAGGCCCACCACGGCGGCCTCGTCGGGCTCCAGGGTGATCTCCGGCAGCTCGTACGCCGACCGGACGATCCGGTAGCCCGGATCCTCCTCCCACGGGTCCTTGTGGACCTCGATCGGGATGCCGATCTCCCGCAGCTCGTTCTTGTCCCGCTCGAACATCCGCTGGAAGGCCTCGTCGTTGTCGGCGTCGTAGCCCGGCACCGCCTGGCGGATGTGCTCGGCACTGAGCGGCCGCCGCGTGGCCAGCAGGCAGATCACGAGATTGAGCAGCCGCTCGGTCTTCCGGCGCGACATCCGGCCTCCTCCCTGTTCGAGTGACGCTACCCTTCCCCCGTGATCAGATGGCGCAGGGGCGAGGTCGTACGGGTCCGGCGCGAGTGGCCGGGGGCGGTGGAACTCGACGTGACCACCGAGGACGGTGAGGCGCGCGCGCTCGCCTACCCGGCCCTGGTGGGACGCCCGGAGCCCGGTGACGTGGTGCTGCTCAACACGACCGCGCTCGCGATGGGTCTCGGTACGGGAGGCTACGCCATGGTGGTGGCTGTTCCCGACCGTTTGCCGCAAGATCCCCAAGGCCCCGGACACCTGGTGAAGGCACGCTACACCCCGTTGCAGGCCACCGTCCTCGGCGCGGACGAGCAGGATTCGCCCTTCCACGAGGTCCTGCGCGACGCCGACTCCGTGGACGGCATGCCGGTGATCGTCGCTGACCTGCACTCGGCCCTGCCCGCGATCCTCTGCGGCCTGTACGGCACCACCCCGCCCGGGTCCGGGAAATTCGCGGGCGAACCCGGCGGCCGGCACCCGCCCGAGCCCGGGGAGACCGCGGCCGGACCCGGCGGCAGGGAGCGCGGAAAGCCCGTCAGGGTCGCCTACGTGATGCTCGACGGGGGCGCGCTGCCCGCCTGGTTCTCCATGTCGTGCGCGCGGCTGCGGGAGACCGGCTGGCTGTGCGGGGTCGTCACGGCGGGCCAGGCCTTCGGCGGCGACGTGGAGGTGGTGACCCCGCACACCGGCCTGCTGGCGGCCAGGCACGTCCTGGAGGCCGACGTCGCGATCGTCACCCAGGGGCCGGGCAACCTGGGCAGCGGCACCCGCTGGGGTTTCTCCGGCGTCTCGGCCGGGGAGGCGGTCAACGCCGCCGCCGTCCTGGGTGGCCGCCCGGTCGCGGCGCTGCGGGTCAGCGAGGGCGACCTGCGCGAGCGCCACATCGGGGTCTCGCACCACTCGCTGACCGCCTACGGCCGGGTGGCGCTCGCCCCGGCCCAGGTCGCCGTGCCCGTGCTGCCCGGCGACTTCGGCAGGCGGGTGGCCGAGCAGTCGCGCCCGCTCGCCGCGCGGCACGAGCTGGTCGAGGTGCCGGTGGACGGGCTGCACGAGGCGCTGCGGGGCTCTCCGGTGCGGCTGTCGACGATGGGCCGGGGGCTGGAGGAGGACCTGGCCTACTTCCTGGCCTCGGCCGCCGCCGGGCGCCACGCGGCCTCGCTGCTGTCGTAGAAGTCCTTGAAGGTGAAGGCCTCCGGCGTGGGGCCCTCGGCCTTCAGCCTCTCCAGGCGTTCCATCCCCTCGGCGAGCGTCGGCTCGTGCCCCTCGGGGATCCACCACATCACCGAGTACGGCTCCGCGATGCGCAGGAACCACTCCCTGCGCCGCTGCAGGAACGCCAGGTGGCCGCTGCGGTAGACGTAGTTCCACAGCGCGTCGCGCGACCTCCACACGGAGAAGGTGATCATCAGGTGGTCACCGTACCCGTGCTCGATCAGGTCCTCGGGGCCGTCACCCCCCTTGAGCCGCCACACGAAGCCGGGATCGGCCTCGGCCAGCCGGTTCATGGGGTCGAGGCCGGCGATGAAGGAGGCCAGTTCCGGGGAGTCCTTGGGCGCGCGCGGGTGGGCGACGTTCAGCTGGGCCAGATGCATGGACACAGCAGATCATCCCCGATCCTTCTATGTCAATCTCCATTGTTTTTAGAAAAGGTGACGCAGCACTCCCCCGGGCGCGGGTCCAGGCTGGCCGCCGAGGCGTCCTGCCCGAGCGCGTCGAGCAGCCCGCGGCACAGCTCCAGGTTCACCGAGCAGACCAGCAGCGGATGCTCCTCGGCCGGCACGTGGAACGGGCAGTTGCGCAGCCGCATCCGGCCGCCCTCCTCGTACGGCTCGTACCCGCGCCGCCGCAGCACCCCGGCGAGATCCTCGCCCTCCCCCGCGGACCGGGCCCCCGCCCGCCGGGCGGCCTGCTCGGCCCGCTCGTCCCCGCCGAGCAGCTCGACCGCCTCCGCCAGCACCAGGGCGAGGGTGCGGTAGTCCCTGGCCGGCACGCTGACCTGCCACTCCCCCGGCGCCCTGCGGTAGACCTTCGCCGGCCTGCCGCTGCCGGGTCCCGTCCGCTCCGTCAGCCGCCGGAACCCCGCCTCGAGCAGGCCCGCCTCGACGAGCCGGTCGAGGTGGAAGGCGGCCAGGGTCCGCTGGACCCCCACCGCCTCGGCCGCCTCGTTGCGCCCCACGTCCTGGCCCCGGGAGGCCACGTAGTCGTAGACGGCCCGGCGCACCGGGTCGTGAAGTACCGCCACCGTGTCAAGGTCGTCGCCGCTCACAGCCCGGATTGTAGGCCGCGGCCCCCGGAGGCCGGCCCTCGCCCGGCGGACCGCCCGGCCCGTGCGCGGACCCGGGCGGCACGATCGCGCGGACCGGGCACCTTGCCGGGAAAGCACCGGGAAAGCACGGAGCCCGGCCGTGCGCGCACGGCCGGGCTCCGGGATGGGGCGGGTCGCCCCGGCGACGGCCCGGCGGGCCTCGCCGGGGACGGAACGCCGGATCAGCGGAATCAGTAGGCGCCCAGCACGTCGACCAGGAAGACGAGGGTGTCGGTGCCCTTGATCTTTTCGCCGCTGCCCGCCTTGCCGTAACCGAGGTCCGGCGGGATGCTCAGCAGGACCCGGCTGCCGACCGGGACGCCGACCAGACCCTGGTCCCAGCCCTTGATGACCTTGCCGGCGCCGATCGGGAACATGATCGGCTGGGCGCCGCGGGACCAGCTGCTGTCGAACTCGACGTCCGATCCCCAGATCTTCCCGGCGTACTGCACCAGGATCGACTGGCCGGTCTTGACCTCGGGGCCGGTGCCCTTGATCACGGTCTTGGCGACGAGCTCCTTGGGAGCCTTCTTCTTGGTCTTGGTGGTGAGCTTCGGCGCGGCGTCGCCACCGGGGTTCTCCACCTTGATCCCCTCGACGCCGGGATCGGTCGCGGTGCCCTGGGCGGCCTTGGCCTGGGGGACGCCCACCACGTCGACCACGAAGACCTGCGACTGGCCAGGAGGGGCCTGCGCCTGCTGCTCGGCGGGCAGCGTGTCCTTGGCGACGACCGACATGAACCTGCCGCCGCCCTTGGTCTCGGCGAAGCCCTTGCGGAGGATCTCCGGGACCTGCTCGTTGAGCGTGATGACCTGCGGCCCGCCCTCGTCGTAGGTCGAACCGGCGATCTTGTTCTCCTTGCCGTCCCAGGTGAAGACGGTGAAGTTGGCGATCACGCTGGTGCCGAGCTTGGCGGTCTCGCCGGTGGTGCCGGGGGTGAGCACCTTGTAGGAGGAGGTCTCGACGACCTTGGACGGGAAGGCGACGGTCGGCTTGGCGCCGGCCTGTCCGGTTACCTGCAGCTCGGTGACCCCGCTGCTGCTGGCGGGACTGGAGGCGCCGGTGGCCACGCCTCCGCCGGAGCCACATGCTGCGGCGAACATCAGAGGCACTGCGGCCAGTACGGCCATGCTGCGGCGGCGCATAGGTATCCCTCAAGCAGACGTCAGGTTCGCGCCACACTACCCGTCCCGGCGTACGGAGGAGGTAAGGCCGGGACGAGCTTGCCGAAGTATGACCGTCACATTCCGGCGATGAGCTTGTCCACCCTCTCGTCGACGCTGCGGAAGGGGTCCTTGCACAACACGGTGCGCTGCGCCTGGTCGTTGAGCTTCAGGTGCACCCAGTCGACGGTGAAGTCGCGCCGCTTCTCCTGCGCCTTGCGGATGAACTCGCCGCGCAACCGGGCCCGGGTGGTCTGCGGCGGCACCGACTTGGCCTCGAAGATCTTCAGGTCGGAGGCCACCCGCTCGACCGCGCCGCGCTTCTGCAGCAGGTAGAACAGGCCACGGCGGCGGTGCACGTCGTGGTAGGCGAGGTCGAGCTGGGCGACCCTGGGGCTCGACAGCGGCAGGTCGTACTTCTTGCGGTAGCGCTCGATCAGCTGGTATTTGGTCACCCAGTCGATCTCGCGGGCGACCTTGTCGAGGTTGCCCGTCTCGACCGCGTTGAGGGTGCGCTCCCACAGCTCCAGCACCCGATGGCTGATCTCGTCGCCACCGCGGCGGTCGACGAAGTCGCGGGCCTTGGAGAGGTATTCCTCCTGGATCTCCAGCGAGGACGCCTCGCGGCCGTTGGCCAGCCGGACCCGCCGCCGCCCGGTCATGTCGTGGGAGACCTCACGGATGGCCCTTATCGGGTTCTCCAGGGACAGGTCGCGCATCACAGTGCCCGCCTCGATCATGCGGAGCACCAGGTCGGTCGCGCCGACCTTGAGCAGCATGGTCGTCTCGCTCATGTTGGAGTCGCCGACGATGACGTGCAGGCGGCGGAACCGCTCGGCGTCGGCGTGCGGCTCGTCGCGGGTGTTGATGATCGGGCGCGACCGGGTGGTGGCGCTGGAGACGCCCTCCCAGATGTGCTCGGCCCGCTGGGAGACGCAGTAGACCGCTCCCCGCGGGGTCTGCAGCACCTTGCCCGCCCCGCAGATGATCTGCCGGGTGACCAGGAACGGGATCAGCACGTCGGCCAGGCGGCCGAACTCGCCGTGCCGGCCGACCAGGTAGTTCTCGTGGCAGCCGTAGGAGTTGCCCGCGGAGTCGGTGTTGTTCTTGAACAGGTAGATGTCCCCGGCGATGCCCTCCTCGCGGAGACGCTTCTCGGCGTCGACGAGGAGGCCCTCCAGGATGCGCTCGCCCGCCTTGTCGTGGGTGACGAGCTCCACGACGTTGTCACACTCGGGGGTGGCGTACTCGGGGTGGCTGCCCACGTCGAGATACAGGCGTGCCCCGTTGCGCAGGAAGACGTTGCTCGATCGGCCCCAGGAGACGACACGGCGGAATAGATAACGCGCTACCTCGTCGGGTGACAGCCGCCGCTGCCCCCTGAACGTGCAGGTGACGCCGTACTCGTTCTCAAGCCCGAAGATGCGACGATCCATTGCCTCACACTATTCGCCGAACCCCTCTCGCGGGAGGGATCATGGGGTTTTCGGTCGTACGGCTTATGCCCCGGGCTGTGAGCGGCTAAGCGCGGACACGGGCAGACACGGGCAGACACGGGCGGACACGGCCCGCGCCCGGCTCCCGCCGGGCGCGGGTGGCGCGGAGGCGCCGGGATCGGCGGTCCCGGTCAGCCTCCGCCCTGCCAGAAGATCTCGACAACCTTGGTGATCCTGCCGTTCTCGGTGGTGATCAGGGCCGGCCGGTGGAGGCCCTCGACCCCGGTCAGGGAGGCGGCCTCCCTGACGTTGTCGATCAGCGTCTGGCGGGAGCAGCTCTCGGTGCCGAGGCTGGTGGCCTTGTCGTAGGTCTGCGACGCGCCGTCGCAGCCGCTGTCGGCGAGGAACCGCACGTCCTCGGCGATGGGCGCCAGGTAGCGGACCACGTCGCCTTCCTCGGGACCGTCGAAGTGGCCGTCCTCGCCGCCGCGCTGGACGAAGCGGATCGGCCGGTACTCGGCCACCCCGTTGTCGTCCACGTCGGTGAGCCAGCCCCGCAGGACGCCCTCGAAGGGCGGCGGCCGCCCCTTGCTCCAGTCGTGCTCGGGAGCGGCCTGGAACTCGGTACCGAAGAGCTCGGGGGTGGCCGCGGGCGCGGAGGCCGGGGTGGGTTCCGCCGCGGGGTCCTGCGCACCCGTCGAAGCGGACGCGGAGGGAACGGACGCGGAGGAGGCCGCGGCGGCGGGAGTGGCGGGGGCGGTCTTGGAGGCGGTCTCAGGGGCGCAGCCGGACGCCAGCGCCACCGCCGCGAGCAGGGCGAGCGCCGCACCGCGTCGCCGCGGGGCGGCTGGGGCGGTCAAAGCGGGAACGAGCCTGGTCCAGGCCCGGGAGGTGCTGTTCTTCACGCAGACTGTGACCGCCGCGGGACGGGATCGGTTGCCTGAAGACGATGTGATCCAGGACACAACGAAGCGCCGCCCCCTGACGGGGGCGGCGCTCGGTGTCGCCGGTGAACGCGGTCAGCCGCTGGATCCGGTGTCGATGTCGCCGTCGGGCGCGGTCGGCGGGGCGCCGGGCGTCTCGGGCGCGGAGAGGGGGCTCTCCTCCCTGGCCGCCTGGGCGGCCGACTCGGCGGCGGGGGCCCCGTCGGCCAGCAGCCGCTCCAGCCTGGGGCCGTTGAGCCGCAGGAACTTGCGGTGCGGCCGGTTGCGGTCGAGCACCGCCACCTCCAGCTGGCCCGCCGGGAAGCGCTCGCCTCCCGGCTCGGTCAGCGCGAACAGCGCCGCCTCCAGCGCATCGGCCAGCGACAGGCCGTCGCGGTAGCGCTCCTTGAGACGGCCCGCGACCGCCTCGGCCTGTCCGCCCATGGCCACCAGGCCCGCCTCGTCGAAGACCGAGCCGTCGAAGGTCAGCCGGTAGATGTGGTCCTCGTCGGAGGAGTCGCCGACCTCGGCGACCACGATCTCCACCTCGAACGGCTTCAGCGACTCGGTGAAGATCTGGCCGAGGTTCTGCGCGTAGAGGTTGGCCAGACCACGGGCGGTGACGTCGTCGCGGGCGTAGGTGTAGCCGTTGATGTCGGCGTATCGGATGCCGCCGAGGCGCAGGGCCTCGAACTCGTTGTAGCGGCCGACCGCGGCGAACCCGATCTTGTCGTAGATCTCGCTGATCTTGTGCAGGGCACGGGACGGGTTGGGCGCGACGAACAGGATGCCGTCCTCGTACTGCAGGACGACGACGCTACGGCCCCGCGCGATCCCCTTGCGCGCGTAGTCCGCCTTGTCCCGCATCTGCTGCTCGGGCGAGACATATCCAAAAGGCATGGACACCTGGGGTGATCCTCTCGTGTTAGCGCAGCGGGGCGGCGGGGCCGTCGGGGCGTTCCGCCCGGGATTCGACCACGGCCCGGACGAGCTCTCCGACCTCCTCGTCGGGAAGCCGGTGGTATCCGTCGGCGGTGATCACCGCGACGACGGGCCAGATCTTGCGGATCACGTCCGGGCCGCCGGTCGCCGAGTCGTCGTCGGCCGCGTCGTAGAGGGCCTGGATCAGCGTCAGCACGGTGTCCTCGGGTGAGGCGCCCTCGCGGTAGAGCTTCTTCAGGGAGCCCCGCGCGAAGATCGAGCCGGATCCGATCGCGTGGTGGTGACGCTGCTCGTAGGGGCCGCCGCCCACGTCGTAGCTGAAGATGCGGCCACCGTCGACGTCGGGGTCGTAGGCGGCGAAGAGCGGGACGACCACGAGCCCCTGCATCGCCATCGGCAGGTTGCCGCGGATCATCGTGGCGAGCCGGTTGGCCTTGCCCGCCACCGAGAGCGTGCGGCCCTCGCGCTTCTCGTAGTGTTCGAGCTCCACCCGGTAGAGGCGGGCCATCTCGATGCCGGTGCTCGCCGCCCCGGCGATGCCCATGCCCGAGTGGTCGTCGGTGCGGAACACCTTTTCCATGTCACGCTGGGAGATGATGTTGCCGGAGGTCGCCCGGCGGTCTCCCGCGATCACCACGCCACCGGCGCACATGGCCGCCACGATCGTGGTGGCATGCGGGATCTGATCGCCCACCGGGGTTGCCAGGGTCTCGTTACGGCCAGGCAGCAAGTCCGGCGAATGGGACCTGACGAACTCGGTGAACGAGGAGCTCCCGGTGTCGGTAAAGATGTGATTCACCATGCCGGCGGGCAGGTCCCTGTGAGATCCCACGCGACTCCCTCCAAAGGTGCAGTCCTTTAAGGCCTGACCTTACTCATCTTGCCGTGCTGCTTGCACTTCCCTGGATCAGCTCAGCGCGAACCCCCCGCGGCGGGCTTTTGAATCTTTACGGGTGATCGGTCCCGATCGCCGGAACCGCCGCGGATCCCGCCGGACGCGACGAGGACGAGGGGTGGCGAGGGCGACAAGGCGGTGATCACGGAGGACACGTGACAGTGCTCGCGGAAGGCGCGGGACGGCGCTCGTGGAAGGACTTCGCGAGGGAGCCGGTGCTCGTGAAAAACTTCGCGGGGTGCCGGTGCACGCGGTCGTTCGCCGCGCGGGCTCTCGCCGCGGAGGAGGCGGGGCCGGCGGGAAAGGGTCGGCCCGCCGGGCCGGGAACGATCGCGACCGGATTCGGCCCGCGCCTTCCCGTTTCGTACCCCGGGCGGTTCTCGTTCCCTCCGGGAACCGTTCCCGGAGGGGTCCCCCCTGTCGGCTCAGCGTGTTCTGCCGGCTCAGCGTGTTCGCGGCGTTCGCGGGCGGAGCACCCGGAAAGGCGCTACCGGCGGGGGACGGCCGCGCGTCACCCGCCTGCCGGGCCCGGCGGGCGCCGGGCCGGGCCCGCGGTCAGGACGGGTCTGCCGGCTCCTCGCCGGATCTGCCCTCATCCCTGACCTGGGTTCGGCCGGGCGGACCTACTGTCCGCCCTTCTGCACGTAACTCCTCACAAACTCCTCGGCGTTCTCCTCAAGGACCTCGTCGATCTCGTCGAGGATCGCGTCGACGTCATCGGAGAGCTTCTCGTGACGCTCCTGGACGTCGGAGGTTTCCGCCGGGGCGGTCTCCTCGACCTCCTTGTCGGTACGGCCGGTCTGCTTCTGGCCGCCGGTGTCCTTGCTTGCCATGTGTGGCACCTCCACCTGGGGGACGGATCTGATTCATATCTTCCCCGAACCGGGCGACATTGCGCGCGGATCGTCCCGCGATCTTTACGGGAGCCCGGACGGGCCGTGCCGAGGTCCTGCCCGCCAGGAAACCTTCCCCGAGGCATCGAGGCGAATCCGGGCGCCTTTCATCCGACAGCGGCTCCATCCGAGAGAGGCTCGCCCG
The DNA here is from genome assembly GCF_051918855.1 of Streptosporangium sp. H16. Taxonomy (NCBI): domain Bacteria; kingdom Bacillati; phylum Actinomycetota; class Actinomycetes; order Streptosporangiales; family Streptosporangiaceae; genus Streptosporangium; species Streptosporangium sp. H16. The sequence continues at coordinate 235,105 of NZ_JBPXMD010000004.1, read as the reverse complement.
TCTCGCCGTCGTCGACGGCGGCGATGACGGTGTCGATCAGGCCGGGGAAACGGGCGTCGAGGTCCTCGCGTCGCAGGGTGTGGGTGATGATGCGCCCTTCGCGCCGCGCCCACAGGATGCCGCCCTCCCTCAGCACCCGCCAGTGACGACTGGCCGTCGAGGCGTTGACGTCGGGCAGGGTGGTGGAACAGGTCAGCTCCTCCCCTTCGGCGAGGCGCCCGACGATCCGCAGGCGCAGGGGATGGGCGAGAGCCTCCAGGACGGCGTCCAGGCGCAGGTCTTCGCGGGCGGGGTGAACGAACGCCTTCATATCTCGATTGTACGCGTCTGCGCAAAGTGACGAAGCGTTGTGAGCAGCCTCACAGCCGGCCGGTTTGCCTTCTCCCCCAACGGACTGTTTCATAGTTCACGTACTAGCAAACAATTTGGAGAGGGAACGGCATGAGCACCTACATGGTCATAACCGTCACGCCGGACGACGAGGAGAAGATGGCCCGATACGAGAGGGAGACCCTGTCCGTCGTGGCGCGCTTCGGCGGCCGGCCGATCAGGCGCGACACCGCCCCGATCGCCCTGGAGAGCGACCACGAGCCCGCGATCGCGGTCATCCTGGAGTTCCCCGACAAGCAGAGCGTGCTGAACTTCTACAACTCCGCCGAGTACGAACCCCTCAAGGAGTTCCGGCACACCTTCGCCCGCGCCAGCGCCGTCCTCATCGACGCCACCTGACCCCCGTCCGGCGCGCCCCGCCCCCACGGCCGGCCGAACCCGCCGAGCCCGCCGAGCCCGCCAGGCAGGGAGCCCCTCCGGATGTCGAAGCGAATGCGCCCGCCCTTGACTGGATAGCACTCCTATCCAATAATTGGCTAGCTTCACTATCCAATGAGAGGTCCCCATGTCACCGTCGTCGCTGAACACAGCGGGAATACTCCTCATCACCGTGCCCGCCGTGGCCTTCGGCGGGGTCTCCCTGCTCTCGCAGATCATGCGCGGAGTCCCCGGATACCTGGACAATCCGGTGCGGCGCGGCCTGTGGCGGGCCGGGCACGCGCACGCGGGCGTCCTGGTGCTCTTCGCGCTCGTCGCGCTGCTCTACATCGATCAGGCCGACCTGTCCGGCGGCCTGAAGGACCTGTCCCGGGTCCTGATCGTGGCGGCGCCCATCCTGATGCCGCTGGGCTTCTTCCTGTCCGTGGTGCGCCCCTCCGACACGAAGCCGAACAGGTTGATCTGGCTGGTCCCGGCGGGCGGGGTGTCACTGGGCGCCGGCACGCTGCTGCTCGGCATCGGCCTCGTGTGAGCCTCCGCATGACCTGTGCGGTCCCGCACGAGCCCCGCGAGCCCGTACGCCCCCGTGTGAGCATCGTCACCCAGGAATTTGGGCAGGTCCGACACTCCTGGAGAGATAAGGAACGTTCCAGGTAGGCCTTCGGGGCTGGAAACTGCGATCATTGGGTGGTGAGCACCATCATCGCGCGCAGGTACAAGCTCGTCTCACGCGTCGGCCAGGGGGCGACCGGCGTCGTCTGGCGCGCTTACGACCTGCTTCTGGAGCGAGAGGTGGCCCTCAAGGAGATACTCCTGCCCCCGGGGGCCGCCGCGGCCGAGCAGCGGCGGCGGGTGGTCAGGGAGGCGCGCATGGCGGCGCGGCTGAGCCACCGTGGCATCGTGACGGTGCACAACCTCACCGAGGAGGCCGAGCGCCTCTGGATCGTCATGGAGTTCCTGGAGGCATTGACGCTGCACGACACGCTCGTGCAGGCGGGCCCGCTCCCGGTGGACCTGGTGGCGGCGATGGGATGCCGCCTGCTGGAGGCGTTGCGGCACGCGCACGACGGCGGGGTGATCCACCGCGACATCAAGCCCGCCAACATCATGCTGACCGGCGACCGGGTGGTGCTGGCCGACTTCGGCTTCGCCGCGCCGGAGGGCGCGGCGACGACCTCGACGCGGGGCACTCCGGCGTTCATCGCGCCGGAGGCGCTGCAGGGCAGGGGCGGCACCCGCGAGGCGGACATGTGGTCGTTCGGCGCGACGCTGTACATGGCGGTGGAGGGCAGGACCCCGTTCCGTACGGTGAACTCGATGGCGGCGCTGGTGGAGGCGCTGCGCGAGCCTCCACGCGCGCCGAAGCGGGCGGGCGCCCTGGAGCCGGTGCTGCGGGGGTTGCTGCGCAAGGATCCGCGGGCGCGGCTGAGTGCCGAGCGGACGTCGAAGATGCTGGAGGACGTGCGCTGCTTCAGCGCGGCCTGAGAACGTTCACGAGCGTTTCCGAAACGCCTTCGCCGACCTCCGGGCCATTTTCCTGATTCCCCGATCAGGGTTTACGGACATGGAACAAAATTCCATCATGCCCATGCGTCTGAATCGTTACCGAGAATCACCGTAGGTAATCACATAGTGCACTGTTCCAGGTGAAAATATGAATCAGCTGAGGGGCCCGGCTTCTATGTGCAGCAGGTGATTCATGGGAACAGATGCGGGAAAGGCACGCTTACTAAGTGATCGCTATCACTTGGCCTCGCCGATCGGGCAGGACGGCGTGGGCACGGTGTGGCGGGCCCACGACTCCCTGCTCGGGCGGAACGTGGCGATCAAGGAGATCCAGCCCCGGTTCGGCGAGGACGGGGCGGACATGCGGGAGGCGCGACGACGGGCGCTGCGCGAGGCGCGCTCGGCCGGGAGGCTGAACCACCCGGCGGTGATCTCCGTGCACGACCTGATCGAGGAGGACGGGCGGCTCTGGATCGTCATGGAGCTGCTGGAGGCCCTCACGCTCAAGGAGACCGTACGGCACCTGGGCCACCTGCCGATCCACTGGGTGGCGTGGATCGGCTTCCAGCTGCTGGGCGGGCTGCGCCACGCGCACGGGGCGGGTGTCCTGCACCGGGACATCAACCCGCGCAACATCCTGCTGACCGGCGATCGGGTGGTGCTGGCCGACTTCGGCATCGCGGCGCTGCACGGCGACCTGGACACTTCCGCGACCGTGCCGGTCGTCCACGTTCCCACCTTCGTCGCGCCGGAGCGGCTGCGGGGCGGGCCGCCGACCCCGGCGGGCGATCTGTGGTCGTTCGGGGCGAGCCTGTACTTCGCGGTGGAGGGCCGGCCGCCGCGCCCCCTGTCCCGTACGCCGGCGCCGCGCGAACCGGGGGGCGCCGGGTACCAGGGGCCGGTGGCGCGGGCGGGGATGCTGTGGCCCGTCCTGGAGGGGCTGCTCCGGCGCGACCCCGCGGCCCGCATCAGCATGGGGCAGGCGGGTCGCATGCTGTCGGCGATCCTCCATGCGGAGGGGGTGGCCCTGGCCCCGCCACGGCTGCCCGCGGCCCGGCTGCCGCCGGACGCCCTCCCCTGAGACCTGGCCCCCTTGAGACCTGGCGGGACCGCGCGGGATCGCGCGGTCTTCGGGCCGGGCATTCGGGACGGGGAACGGCCGCTTTCCTCCTTTCTCCCGCCACTCTTCCGCCACTCTTCCGCCACGCGGGCCCGCCTCCCGCGCGGGCGGGGTGTCCCGGGACGGCCAGGCCGGGCGCGTTTTCCGGCCGGGCGAAATTGATCAGAACGGATGGAGCTCGAAAAACCGCGAAAAGGCCAGACGCTGACATCCCTGGCTTTCAACACATCCCAAATCTTCGCCAATCATCACAAATTAGCTCGAACCAGCCTCGAGCCGTTTCCGGATGCTTCGGACCGGCTCGGACCAGCTCGGATCGGACCGGGCCGGGCCGACCCTGGGCGGACCGGTTCTGGGCGGGTCCGGTCCTGGGCGGTCCGGGGCCGGGAGAGGTCAGACGACCGGTACGCGGCGGCAGGCCTCGACGAACCTGGAGGCCAGCCGGGGACTGCCGACCCAGTGCAGGTGCAGGTAGGAGGCGGTGATCCGGCCGTCGGCGAACCCGTCGGCGCCGCCACGCCAGCGGAACAGCGGCCGGTCGGGGACGGGCTCGACCGCGGTGCGGTGGAACTCGTGGCCCCGGTAGCGCTCCCCGTCCCTGGTGAGCGGCGAGTCGCGGACGGCCACCGCGTCCCGGTAGCCGAGGGTGAGGGTGCCGGTCATCCTGGCCTCGACGTCGAGGACCCCGCACATCGGCCTGCCGTCCAGCTTCCTGGCAAGATACAGCAGGCCCGCGCACTCGGCCGAGATCGGCCCGTCGAACGCGGCGACCTGATCGCGCAACGGCTCGTTGGCCGACAGCTCGGCCGCGTAGACCTCGGGGAAGCCGCCTCCGACGACGATCCCGCGAGCCCCCTCGGGGAGGGTCTCGTCGACGAGCGGGTCGAAGGGGACGACCTCGGCGCCCGCCGCCGCCAGCAGTTCTGCCTGCTCGGTGTAGCCGAAGGTGAAGGCCTGCCCCCCGGCGACCGCGATCCTCGTGACGGGAGCGGCGGGCGGCCCCGGGCTCCACGGAACGGCGGTCAGCGGCGGTGCGGTACGGGCCAGGCGCAGGAGCTCCTCCAGGTCGCAGGAGGCGGCGACCAGGTCCGCGACGGCGTCCATGGCCCGTACGGCCTGGGTGCGGCGCTCGGCCGCGGGTACCAGGCCCAGGTGCCTGGAGGGGGTGGCGACGGCGTCGCTGCGGCGGATCGCGCCGAGCACCGGGACACCGCTCTCGGCGAGCGCCTCGCGGCAGATGGCCTCGTGCCGTTCGGAGCCGATCCGGTTGAGGATCACCCCGCCGAGCCTGATCCGGGTGTCGTAGGAGGCGAACCCGTGCACCAGCGCCGCCACGGAGCGGCTCTGCTTGGCCGCGTCCACGACCAGGACCACCGGGGCGCCGAGCAGCCTGGCGACGTGCGCGGTGGAGGCGAACTCGGTGGAGCCCGCGCCGTCGTACAGACCCATCACCCCCTCCACGACCGCGACGTCCGCCCCGGCCGCGCCGTGCAGGAACAGCGGGGCGACGAGTTCCTCCCCCACCAGCCAGGGGTCGAGGTTGCGCCCGGGGCGGCCGGTGGCCATGGCGTGGTAGCTGGGGTCGATGTAGTCGGGCCCGACCTTGTGCGGGGAGACCGCCATGCCCCGGCGGGCGAGGGCGGCCATCAGGCCGGTCGCCACGGTCGTCTTGCCCGCCCCGGAGGCGGGGGCCGCGATGACCAGCCGGGCTACCATTCGATGCCCTTCTGACCCTTCTGCCCGGCGTCCATGGGGTGCTTGACCTTGCCCATCTCGGTGACCAGGTCGGCGGCGTCGAGCAGCCGGGGGGCGGCGTCGCGGCCGGTGACGACGACGTGCTGGCCACCGGGGCGCCCGCGCAGGGTCTCGACCACCTCGTCGACGTCGATCCAGCCCCACTTCATCGGGTACGTGAACTCGTCGAGCACGTACAGGCGGAACGTCTCGGCGGCGAGGTCGCGCTTGATCTGCTCCCAGCCCTCGCGGGCGTCGGCGGCGTGGTCCTCCTCGCTGCCGGGGCGCTGGATCCAGGACCAGCCCTCACCCATCTTGTACCAGGAGACCGGCCCGCCCTCACCGGAGTCGCCGAGCACCCGCAGTGCCCGCTCCTCGCCGATGCGCCACTTGGCGGACTTCACGAACTGGAAGACCCCGATCGGCCAGCCCTGGTTCCAGGCGCGCAGGGCCAGGCCGAAGGCGGCGGTGGACTTGCCCTTGCCCGGTCCCGTGTGGACGATCAGCAGCGGCCGGGTGCGGCGCTGCCTGGTGGTCAGGCCGTCCTCGGGCACGCTGACGGGTTTGCCCTGCGGCATCGTCGCCCTCCTTTCACCGCCATGCGGCTCGCTGTCTTACGGCTCACTGTCTTACGGCTCACTGTCTTACGGCGCCGTGCCCTCACCGTCCTCGCCGGCCGTTCACCCTCACGCGGCGCGGTGCCCTCACCGTCCTCGCCGGCTCCTCGCGGTCACGCGGCGCCGCGCCGCTCACGGACCATCCCGGCCAGGTCGGTGAGGTCGTCGAGGCGTACGGTCTCCGCGCCCATCCGCGCCGCCAGCGAGGCGGCGAGGCCGAGGCGCACGTGGCCGCCCTCGCAGTCGACCACCACCCCCGCCACCCCGGCCAGCAGTCCCGCCGCGCGGCGGGACTCCTCGACGGTGCCCGAGGTGGCCCGCCCGTCGGTGACCAGGACCACCAGCGGGCGCCTGGACGGGTCGCGCAGACGCTCGACCCGCAGCACCTCGGCGGCCCGCAGCAGGCCGGCGGCCAGCGGGGTCCGCCCCCCGGTGGGGAGCTCGCGCAGCCGGGCCGCGCCGGCCTCGACGGAGGAGGTCGGCGGCAGGACCAGGTCGGCGCGGGCGCCTCGGAAGGTGACGAGCCCGACCTTGTCGCGGCGCTGGTAGGCGTCGAGGAGCAGGCCGAGCACCGCTGTCTTGACCGCCCGCATGCGCTGCCTGGCGGCCATGGAACCGCTTGCGTCCACCACGAACAGCACCAGGTTGCCCTCGCGGCCCTCGCGGACCGCCTCCCTGAGGTCGCCGCGCCGCAGCAGCAGTCCCGGCCCGCTCCTGCCCCGCGCGACCTGGTGCGGGGCGGCGGCGCCGACGGTGGCCCGCAGGTGGAGGGGTCCGGTGGGGCCCTCGGGGACCCGGGCCCCCGTGGTACGGCCCAGGGGCGTCCTGGCACGCGACCGGCGCCCCGGGGCTCCGGCGCCGACACCGGGGACGGTGAACAACCTGGTCCTGCCCCCGGGCTCGGCGTCGAAGGTCCGCTCGCGGGCCGGTGCTCCCCCGGCGATCTCCGGCGGTTCACCGGGATCCGCGGTGGAGGCGGCGGGCTCCCGCGTCCCGGGGCCGGGACCGTCCGGGACGTCCGGGACGTCCAGGGCCGCGGGCCGGGAGGCCTCCCTGTCATCGCGGCCGCCGGGAACGTCCGGGTCACCCGAGTCACCCACCTCGTCGGGGGCGGCGTCTCCGGTCTCGGGGCCGCCGTCGGGCGCGGGCCCGTCCGGGCCGCCGTCCGGGCCGCCGTCCGGATCGGTGCCCCCCGGGCCGCCGGAGTCGTCCGGGCCCTCGGGGTCGCCGGGGTCGTCGGGGATCTGGTCCAGGAGATCCTGGAGCTTGGACTCGTCCAGGCCCGGCGCGTCGAAGGGGTCGCGGCGGCGGCGGTGCGGGAGCGCGAGCCTGGCCGCCTCCCGTACGTCGTCGGCGGTGACGGAGGTGCGGCCCTGCCAGGCGGCGTGCGCGATCGCCGCACCGGCGGTGACCAGGTCGGCCCGGAGCCCGTCCACCTCGAACCCCGCGCAGACGGTGGCGATCCTGAGCAGTGCCGCGTCCGGCAGGACGACCTGGGGAACCCTGGCGCGAGCCTCGGCGATGCGCGTGGCCAGTGCCCGTTCCTCGTCCACCCAGGCGGCGGCGAAGGCGTCGGGGTCGGCCTCGAAGGCCAGGCGGCGCCGGACCACGTCCACCCGCTGGGACGGTTCCCGCGAGGCCCGGACCTCCACGGTCAGCCCGAAGCGGTCGAGCAGCTGCGGGCGCAGCTCCCCCTCCTCGGGGTTCATCGTCCCGACCAGCAGGAACCGGGCGGCGTGCCGTACCGACACCCCCTCGCGCTCGACGTAGCAGGTGCCGAGGGCGGCGGCGTCGAGCAGCAGGTCCACCAGGTGGTCGTGCAGGAGGTTGACCTCGTCGACGTACAGGACGCCCCGGTGGGCGCTCGCCAGGAGGCCGGGTTCGAAGGATTTCACGCCCTCGGTGAGGGCTCGCTCGATGTCGAGGGAGCCGACGAGGCGGTCCTCGGAGGCGCCGACGGGCAGCTCGACGAGGCGGGCGGGCCGCGCGGCGCCGCCCCGCGCTCCACCGGACCGCACGGCGCCGCCCCGCGCTCCACCGGACCGCACGGTGCCGTCCCGCGCGGCGCCCGACCGCACGGTGTCGGATCGGGCTCCGCCGGACCGGGTTCCGCCGGGCTGCGCGACGCCGGGCTGAACGGTGGCGGGCGGGGTGAGCCGGTCGCCCGGTTCGGTACGGCCCTCGTGCGGCCCGTCCGGGCAGCCGGGGTCGGGGGCGGCGGGGTCGCAGGAGAAGCGGCAGCCGGTCACCACCTCGACGGGCGGCAGGAGCGCGGCCAGCGCCCGCACGACCGTGGACTTGGCGGTGCCTTTCTCCCCCCTGACCAGCACTCCCCCGACGCGGGGGGAGACCGCGTTGAGGATCAGCGCGAGTTTCAGGTCCTCCAGCCCCACGATCGCGGTGAAGGGATAGCGGGAGTCACGCACCTTCGGGTTCTCCTGTCCGTCTCGTCGAATCAACGGGTCGCTGGGCGCTCGAACCGTCATGGGAGGTAGCTGAGCCGCCAGCGCCCGCCGCGCCCGGTGAGCGTCACGCGGGCCAGCGGCGCGACGTCGACGCGCCAGAAGGCCTGGGCAGGGGCGCCGAGGGCGTGGACGACCGCGGCGCGGATGACCGCCGGGTGGGTGACCGCGACGGCCCTGCCGGGTGCGCGGACGGCGAGCCAGCCGGACACCCTGGCCAGGAGCGCGGTGACCGGCTCCCCGCCGTGCGGCGCCGCGCCGGGGTCGCCGAGCCAGGAGGCGAGCGCCTCGGGTTCCGCGGCCTCGACCTCGCCGAGCGTCATCCCGCTCCAGCGGCCGTAGTCGCAGTCGGCCAGCAGCGGGTCGTGCTCGGCCCGCAGGCCGAGCGCCGCCGCCGTCTGGACGCAGCGCAGCTCGGCGGGGCAGGCCGCGGGACCCGGACCGAGGTCCCGCGCCATCCCCTCGGCCCGGCGCAGGCCGCGTTCGTCGAGCGGTTCGTCACCCGGGAACGCGGCCCGTACCGTCGCCGAGGTGGAGGCGTGGCAGACCAGGAGCAGGCGGGTGACCCCCGAGGGGGTCGTCACACCGGGCCGCGCCTGCGGGCGGCGAAGGCGAACAGCGCGCCGACGCCGGCCCAGAAGACCACCTGGGTTCCCATGGAGGCGACCCGGAAGTCCCACAGGAGGTCGGCGGGGAAGCCCCGGGGCACCTCCGAGATTTCCGGCATGAGGATCCAGGCCGCGACGACGGGGACCAGGAAGGTGGCGCCCGCCGACAGCCAGCGCACCCACGGTTCGCTCCGCGAGGCGTAGCGGTGGGCGGCGGTGCCGGCGGCGACCGCGAGGATCCCGATGACCACCGCGACCAGGTACAGCACAGTGCGCTGGCCGATGGTCTCCGGGTCACCGACGGCCGGCGGGTTGGCGGGATATTTCATGAATGGGATGAGGACGATGGCGATGAACGCCGCGGTGGCGAGGGTGACCGCGAGCACCGGCTCCGATCGGGGTCCCACCCGGCCGCGTACGGCCGCGTAGACGAGGGAGAACAGGCCCCCGACCGCCAGGCCGTACAGGCCGAGGGCGAGGAAGAGCCCAAAGCGCTGCCCGTCCCTGCTGACCAGGGCCTCCTCCTCGTCGTGGGAGTGGGCCGCGGCCCCGGTGTCGTCGTGTGATCCGGCCGGGGAGGCGGCCGCGGCCGCCTCCTCCAGCGCGATGGCCCGGTCGATGCGCGGTTCGCCGACGGTGTAGGCGAAGACGGCCGCGAGCAGCCCTGCGAGCAGTCCGACGACGAGGCCCCGGACGATGAGTTTGGTGATCACCTGTGGCTCAGTGGCACGGCACGCCGAGCAGGTGACGCCCGTCGTGCATGAGTTCGTGCAGGTAGTTCCCCGCCTGTGAGATCGCTCCCTGGTCGAAGGTGACCAGGTAGGCGAGGAGCAGCAGCACCGGTGCGGCGAGCAGCCAGCGGGTGAGCGAGGGCCATGGGATGGGCTGGGTGTGCGGTGCCGAGATCTGGCTCACGGCCACCTCCTCCGGGATTACGCGTCCCTTTTCGTAGGTCGGTGGCGGCCGAGTGTGACCTGGCTTCCGGCTCCTGGGAGCCGGTTACAGTGGCGCGACCGCACCGGAGTCTCACCGGATTTCCCTCGCACCGCCACAAAGCACCCGGAACGTATCCCGGTTCTCCGTCCCCCGTCAATCCGGGTGTCCGGTTCGACGGGCTCCGGCCGTCACGGGGTCCGGGCATGCCGAGGCATGACGAGGCATGACGAGGCATGACGAGGGGGGAGGTGGCCCGGCCGGCCACCTCCCCCCTCGCGGGAGTCACTGCTCGCCGGTCAGCGCCGTCACCAGCTCCGCGGCGGTACGGCAGCGGTCGAACAGCTCGCCCACGTGGGCCTTGGTGCCGCGCAGCGGCTCAAGGGTGGGGACGCGCTGCAGCGACTCGCGGCCGGGGATGTCGAAGATGACCGAGTCCCAGGAGGCCGCGGCCACCGACTCGCTGTACTGGCTCAGGCAGCGGCCGCGGAAGTAGGCCCGGGTGTCGTTGGGCGGCACCTCGATGGCCCGCTGGACCTCTTCCTCGGTGACCAGGCGCTGCATGCGGCCCCGGGCGACCAGCCGGTTGTACAGGCCCCGGTCGGGGCGGATGTCGGAGTACTGGAGGTCGACGAGCTGCAGGCGCGGGTGCGACCAGGGAAGGCCGTCACGGGTGCGGTAGCCCTCCAGGAGCTCCAGCTTGGCCACCCAGTCGAGCTCCCCGGACAGCTGCATCGGGTCCTCCGCCAGGCGGGTGAGGACCGACTCCCAGCGCTCCAGGATGTCCTTGGTGGGCTCGTCCAGGCCGTTGGCGCTGCGCTCCTCGGCGTACTTGCGGGCGAGCTCCAGGTATTCCATCTGCAACTGCACCGCGGTCAGCTTGCGGCCGTCGCGCATGGAGATCTCGTACTTGAGCGTGGGGTCGTGCGAGACCGCGCGCAGGGCCTGGACGGGATTGTCCACGGCCAGGTCGCGGGTGAAGTAGTTGTCCTCGATCATGGCCAGGACGAGCGCGGTCGACCCCAGCTTCAGGTAGGTCGAGATCTCCGACATGTTGGCGTCGCCGATGATGACGTGCAGGCGGCGGTATTTCTCCGGGTCGGCGTGGGGCTCGTCCCGGGTGTTGATGATCGGCCGCTTGAGCGTCGTCTCCAGGCCCACCTCGACCTCGAAGAAGTCGGCCCGCTGGCTGATCTGGAAGCCCTCGCCCCGGGAGTCCTGGCCGATGCCGACCTTGCCCGCGCCGGTGACGACCTGCCGGGAGACGAAGAACGGCGTCAGGTGCCTGACGATGTCGGCGAACGAGGTGGCCCGGCGCATGAGGTAGTTCTCGTGGCAGCCGTAGGAGGCGCCCTTGTTGTCGGTGTTGTTCTTGTAGAGCTGGATCGGGGCGTTGGCCGGCATCGCCGAGGCGCGGACCGCCGCGTCGTGCATCACCCGCTCGCCCGCCTTGTCCCAGATCACCGCCGCCCGGGGATTGGTGCACTCGGGCGTGGAGTATTCGGGGTGGGCGTGGTCGACGTACAGCCGGGCCCCGTTGGTGAGGATCACGTTCGCCAGGCCGAGGTCCTCGTCGGTCAGCTGGCTCTGGTCGGCCACCTCCCGCGCGAGGTCGAACCCCCGTGCGTCCCGCAGCGGGTTCTCCTCCTCGAAGTCCCATCGCGCGCGCCGAGCCCTCGCGGCCGAGGCCGCCAGATAGGCGTTCACGACCTGAGAGGAGGTCACCATCGCGTTGGCCCCCGGCTGTCCGGGCACGGAGATGCCGTACTCGGTCTCGATGCCCATCACCCGCCGTACCGTCATGCGCACCCTCTGTTCGTCAGGGACTGATTCTCTCCGTGGTATCTATTCCCGACCCTAGACCCTTCACTATGCCCGGTGGTCGGACAGTTATGGCACCGAAGCCTTTTCGCCCGTTGCGAGGGGGATCGAGGAGAGCGCGGGGAGCTGTGACGGGGACGGGGATGCGGCCCTTCTCCGCCTCCTGGACTTGACGAACTCCTGAAGCGGGCGCTCGGCCAACCGGTACACCAGGTAGGAGAACGCCATCGCGGCCAGCACGGTGACCAGCGCGGTCAGCGGGGGCGGCAGCACGTCCCGCAGCGCGGGGATGATCAGGACCGCGGCCGGGGTGTGGAACAGGTAGAGCGGGTAGGTGAGCGCGCCCAGGACGACCAGGCCGCGCCAGCGCAGCCACCCCAGCCAGCCGAGCGCCACCATCGCCATGAGCACGTAGAAGCCGATCACGGTGGCGGCCACGGCCCACTCGGGCACGGGCATCGCGGCGTAGCCGACGTTCTCGATCCGCCCGGCCACCCGGTCGATCGCCGCGTTCACCGCCAGGCCGCCGCTGATCCCGGCGAGGCACCACAGGACGAGCCTGGGGCCGAACTTCGTCATCAGGAAGAACGCCATGCCGCCGACGAAGTACGCCGCGTACTTGGGCATGACCACCAGGTCGACCCAGGCCTCCTCGCTCCCGGCGAAGAACCCGGCCGCCAGCAGCCAGACGCCCATGAAGGCCAGGCAGCGGTTGAGCGTCACCCCGACGATCACCAGGATCGAGATCAGCACGTAGAAGCGGAGCTCCACCCACAGCGACCAGTAGACGCCGTTGGCGTCGTAGACGCCGAGGGCCCGCTGGAGCATCGTGAGGTTGATCCCGTACTCGCCGAGGCTGAGCTTGGGGTCCAGGGCCGTGGCGGCGGTCAGCCCGTAGACCGCGGCGGTGACGGCCACGCTGACCCAGTAGGCGGGAAAGAGCCGCACCAGCCGGGAGAGGGCGAACGCCCCCAGGCCCCGCCCCCAGATGCTCATCAGGATCACGAAGCCGCTGATCATGAAGAACAGCTCGACGCCGAGGATGCCGAGCCCGGAGAGGGTGGAGATCGCCGGGAACAGCTCGGCCGGGCGGTCGCCCCACACCGAGGCGAAGGCGATGAAGTAGTGGAAGGCCAGCACCGCCATGGCGGCGACGAAGCGCAGGAGGTCGAGCTCGGCGAGGCGGCCGCCTCCCCAAGGCGCCTCGCGGGACCCCGCGCCGTTCACCGGGCGGCCGGGCCGGAATGTTCACGCACGCCACTTGGACGGCGTCTCGATCATTCGGGTTCCCTGTGACGGCCGTCTATTTCCGTTCACTTCAGGGACGGGTGTGAAAGGAGATACGGACTCGTAAGGACGAAAATGGATAAAATCGGACAAGGTTTATCGACTGTCGACGCCGCACCCTCGACGAGGGTTTCGGGAAGACGCCGGCGGCGCGGCCCCCGGGAGGGGAGCCGCGCCGCCGGTCACACGTGGTTACAGGTACTGACCGGTGTTGGCCACCGTGTCGATGGAGCGCCCGGCCTCGGTGCCCTGCTTGCCCGTCACGAGGGTACGGATGTAGACGATCCGCTCGCCCTTCTTGCCGGAGATGCGGGCCCAGTCGTCGGGGTTGGTGGTGTTGGGCAGGTCCTCGTTCTCGGAGAACTCGTCCACGCAGGCCGCCAGAAGGTGCTGGATCCGCAGGCCCTTCTGCCCGGTCTCCAGGAACTGCTTGATCGCCATCTTCTTGCCGCGGTCGACGATGTTCTGGATCATCGCGCCGGAGTTGAAGTCCTTGAAGTACAGGACCTCCTTGTCGCCGTTGGCGTAGGTCACCTCGAGGAAGCGGTTCTCCTCGCTCTCGGTGTACATCCGCTCGACGACCCGCTGAATCATGCCGGAGATGGTCTCCTGGCGGTTGGCGCCGTGCTCGGAGAGGTCCTCGTCGTGCAACGGGAGCTCGGGGATGAGGTACTTGGAGAAGATGTCCTTGGCCGCCTCGGCGTCCGGCCGCTCGATCTTGATCTTGACGTCCAGGCGGCCGGGCCGCAGGATCGCCGGGTCGATCATGTCCTCGCGGTTGGAGGCACCGATCACGATGACGTTCTCCAGGCCCTCGACGCCGTCGATCTCCGACAGGAGCTGGGGAACGATGGTGTTCTCGACGTCGGAGGAGACGCCCGAGCCTCGGGTCCGGAAGATCGAGTCCATCTCGTCGAAGAACACGATCACCGGGGTGCCCTCGGAGGCCTTCTCGCGAGCCCGCTGGAAGACCAGGCGGATGTGCCGCTCGGTCTCGCCGACGTACTTGTTGAGAAGCTCGGGACCCTTGATGTTGAGGAAGAAGCTCTTGCCGGACTGGCCGGTCTTCTCCGCGACCTGCTTGGCCAGGGAGTTGGCGACGGCCTTGGCGATGAGCGTCTTGCCGCAGCCGGGCGGCCCGTAGAGCAGGACGCCCTTGGGCGGGCGGAGCTTGTGCTCGCGGAAGAGGTCGGCGTGCAGGTACGGGAGCTCGATGGCGTCCCGGATCTGCTCGATCTGCCGCATGAGCCCGCCGATCTCCTCGTAGGAGATGTCGGGCACCTCCTCCAGGACGAGCTCCTCGACCTCGGACTTGGGGATGCGCTCGTAGACGTAGCCCGAGCGGGGTTCGAGCAGCAGGGAGTCGCCCGCCCGGATCGGCTGGTCCATCAGCGACTCGGCGAGTTTCACCACCCGCTCCTCGTCGGCGTGCGAGATCACCAGCGCGCGCTGGCCGTCCTCGAGGAGCTCCTTGAGCATCACGATCTCGCCCAGGTCCTCGAAGCCGAGGGCCTCGACCACGTTGAGCGCCTCGTTGAGCATGACCTCCTGGCCCCGCTTCAACGACTCGACGTCCACCGCGGGACTCACGTTCACCCTGAGTTTGCGGCCACCGGTGAAGACCTCCACCGTGCCGTCTTCCCTGGTTTCGAGGAACACACCGAACCCGGACGGCGGTTGCGCCAGCCGGTCTACCTCCTCCTTCAAGGCGACGATCTGGTCCCTGGCCTCCTTGAGGGTGGCCACCAGACGCTCGTTCTGGCCGGTTACGGCCGCGAGGTTCGCCTGCACGTCATGGAGACGCTCTTCGAGAATCCTGGCCTGCCGGGGAGACTCCGTCAGCTTCCGACGCAACGCGGTGATCTCCTCCTGCAGGAAGGAGACCTGTGTTGTGAGGTCGGCGACCTCCCGTTCGCGCTGCGCGGCACGAGCCTCAGCGTCGTCGCGAGCTGCCACGGCGTCACCTCCTTCCCAGTCGAGACCGACTACTCAAAACCCTACCCATCTAAGGGCTGTCCCTTACCTGGCTGAGCAGTGTTCATATGACTACATTAAGTGCGTGATGATTAATCCTTTTTGGCGCTTTTAGTCCTAGAAGTATAAGAACACGAAGGTCTGCTTCCGTGTCACGCTCCCACGGACCGTCGTGGCCGAATCGTCATCATGTGGCGGAAGACGTGGAAGTCGTGGACTCCTCCCCATTGGCCCCCTTCGCCGGACGTCTACGTCGAGGTGGTGGCGTCACCCCGTCGGCCATGCGACGGGCCGTGACCAGGAACCCGGTGTGGCCGACCATCCTGTGGTCGGGCCGTACGGCGAGTCCCTCGACATGCCAGTCACGAACCAGGGTCTCCCACGCATGGGGCTCGGTGAAACTCCCGTGCTCCCGCAGAGTTTCGACCGTACGCGAGAGCTGGGTTGTGGTCGCGACATAACAGCAGATCACCCCGCCTGGGGTGAGAGCCCGGGCCGCGGCGTCCACACATTCCCAGGGGGCGAGCATGTCCAGGATGATCCGGTCGACGTCGCTCTCGTCGAGATCGTCGACGAAGTCGCCGACCACCAGGCGCCACTGCTTCATCGGGCCGCCGTAGAACTTCTCCACGTTCTTGGTGGCGATCTCGGCGAAGTCCTGGCGCCGCTCGTACGAGGTGAGGGTGCCCTCGGAGCCGATGGCGCGCAGCAGGAAGCAGGTGAGCGCGCCGGAGCCGACGCCCGCCTCCACCACCCGGGCGCCGGGGAAGATGTCGGCCATGGCCACGATCTGGGCCGAGTCCTTGGGATAGATCACCGCCGCGCCGCGCGGCATGGACAGCGTGTAGTCCTGGAGAAGGTGCCTGAACGCCAGATACTGGGTACCGCCGGACGAGCGCACCACCGAGCCCTCAGGCTGACCGATCAGCTCACTGTGCGGGATTCCGCCCTTGTGCGTGTGGAACACGCCGTCTTCCTTCAGCGTCACCGTGTGGCGCTTGTTCTTGGGGTCGGTGAGCTGCACCTGATCCCCGGCCTGAAACGGCCCATGCCTGCGAAAACCCATGACCGCAAGGTTATCGGCGCGCGGCGGTGTCCTCGGACGGCCGGGGGTGCCCCGGACCCGGTCGCGCGGAGGGAAGCGAGGGGGGAAGCGAGGGGGGAAGCGAGGGGGAGCGGAATCCCGTGAGACGGGGACGGCAGGGGGAGTGGCGGCGAGGGCGGGGGCGGAGGTGATCCACGAAGCACCGCAAAATGCTGCAAAACGATTCGCCCCCCAGGACGGCGCCTGGTAGCTGTTGTGGTGTGTTCTCCCATGACGTGATTCCGGCCGGCCCCGTCGTCCTGAGGCCGCTCGCCCCCTCCGACGCCGAGGCGATCGTCCGCGCCTGCGCCGACCCGGAGATCATCCGGTTCATCCCCCCCATCCCCGTGCCGTACACCCGGGACGACGCGCTCCAATACCTGGAGCAGACCCGGCAGGAGTGGCAGGCCGGAGGGGCCCCGTTCGCGATCGCGGACGCGGGGACGGACGAGTGGCTGGGCAACATCGGCCTCATGGCCCGTCCCCGTGGCACCACCGAGATCGGCTACCTGGTCGCGCCGTGGGCGCGGGGCCGCGGGGTGGCCACGGCCGCCACCGCCGCGCTGACCCGCTGGGGGCTCGAGCACGGCGCGAAGCGCGTCGAACTGCTCGCCAACGTGGAGAACCTGGCCAGCCAGCGGGTCGCCCTGGCCGCCGGTTTCCGGCGCGAGGGCGTGCGGCGCGGGGCCGAGGAGCAGCGGGACGGCACCCGCCACGACCTGGTGGCCTTCGCGCGCCTGCCCGGGGACTCCGGCGAGCGCGTGACGCCCCTCCTGCCGGAGTTCCCCGGCGGCTCGCTGACCGACGGGGTCGTCCGGCTCAGGCGGCTCACCCTCGCCGACACCGCCGACTACCTGGCGATGCGGAACCTGCCCGACATCATGAGGTACAGCGTCCCGCCCGAGCCCTCCACCTTCGAGGAGGCCGAGGAGCGGTGCCGCACCGCGGGCGCGAACTGGCTGGCCGGTACGGGGGCCGAGATCGCGATCCTGGACGCCGCGACCGGCGCGTTCGCCGGGGACATCCAGCTCAGCGGGGTGATCCCCCCGCTGGGGCAGGCCATGACGGGCTACAGCGTGCTGCCGGAGTTCCGCGGCAGGGGCTTCGCCGCCAGGGCGGTGGACCTGCTGGTCGGCTGGGCCTTCGAGCACACTCCCCTGGCCCGGATCATCGCGGGCACCTCACCCGGCAACATCGCCTCGCAGCGCGTGCTGGAGCGGGCGGGCTTCACCCGGGAGGCCCTGCTGCGCGGGCTGCTGCCCGGCCCCGGCGGCACGCGCCTGGACGACCTGCAGTGGTGCCGCCTGCGGAGCGACGCCCGGCGCTAGCCGTACACCGCCGTACGCCGCCGTCCAGGCCCGGCGTCCCCTGGACGCCGGGCCGGGTCTCAGTCGGCGCCGAAGCGGGCCCTGAGCTTGGCGTAGGCGGCGTCGGTGCCCTGCAGTGCCCGGTCGATGTCGGCGTCGGTGTGGGCGGCCGACAGGAACCAGTTGTGCCAGGGGTGGAGGTAGACCCCCTCCTGCAGGCAGGCCTCGGCCCAGAACATGCCCTTGTCCAGCGTCGCGTCGCCCTCGAAGGAGAGCCACGGGATCTGGACCGGCCCCGTCTGATTGACCGTGAAACCGTGGGAGGCGGCCTGGGCGGCGAGCCCCTCGCGCAGGCGGGTGCCCGCGCGCTCCATCAGCGCGATGCCGTCGACGGCGCGCAGCGTCTCGATCGTGGCCTTGGCCGCGGCCATCGGGGCGGCGTTGAACCAGAAGGAGCCGGTGGAGTAGAGCGTCTGGGCCGGCCCCCGCAGGGAGTCCACCCCGGTGACGGCGGCGATCGGGTGGCCGTTGGCCATGGCCTTGCTGAAGGCGTACAGGTCGGGGCGCACGCCCAGGGGCTCCCAGGAGCCGCCCAGGTCGATCCGCCAGCCTCCCCGCACGTCGTCGATCACCAGCGCGGCGCCGATCCGGTCGGCCAGGGCCCGCACCCCCCGGGCGAACTCCGCGGCGGCGAGCTCCTGGTCCTCGAACGAGTCGTGCTTGAACGGCGTCACGATGATCGCGGCGACGTCGCCCTCCGCCTGAGCCGCGGCGGCCTCGACGCTGGCGAGGTCGTTGTAGGTGAACTCGACCAGGTCCGCGCGCTCGTTGGGGGTGGTCCCCGCCGTGCCGGGCGTGCACCACGGGTCGGACCCGTGGTAGGCGCCGTGCGCCATGAGGACCTTGGTCCTGCCGGTGGCGGCGCGGGCGACCATCAGCGCCTGGGTGGTGGCGTCGGTGCCGTTCTTGGAGAACATCACCCAGTCGGCCTGTGGGACGGTCTCCACCAGCAGCTCGGCGAGCTCCACGTAGACGGGACCGGGGCCGTTGAGGCAGTCGCCCGCGGCGAGCTGGGCCGCGACGGCGCTCTCGACGGCGGGATGGCGGTGGCCGAGCACCACGGGCCCCCAGGAACACATGAGATCGACGTACTCGCGCCCGTCGGCGTCACGCTGGCGGCACCCCTCGCCCCCGACGAAGAACTGCGGGTAGGCGGGACCGTGCAGGGCCGCGTTGAGATGGCCGTACATGCCGCCGGGGACGACCTTGGCGGCCCGCTCCCTGAGTTTGGCGTCGATGGACATGCGTCGTCCTTTCACGTCTGGGTTCACGTCTGGATGCGTTCTGGCGGTTCGGCACCGCTCCCGCCGCCCTTTTCCGGCCCGGAGGTCACGGGCGGCGGGGTCACTTCTCGTCTCGGAGCTCCCGTGCCCCGTCCAGGCCCGCGTCCGAGCCGAGGCCCCTGGCGACGCGGGCGGCCAGCGCGGTACCGAGCCGGGCGGCGCCGGCCACGTCGCGGCCGTCGACCAGACCGGCGATGAACCCCGCGCAGTAGGCGTCGCCGCACCCGGTGGTGTCGACCACCGGCACGTCGAGGGCGGGTACGCGGGTGAGGCCCTCCGCGCCGGCGATCAGGCTCCCGTCCGCGCCGAGCGTGACCAGGACGGCCGAGGGGCCCTCCGGCAGCAGGGCCAGCAGGGACAGCGCTGCCTCCTCCACGTCGCCACCCTCGCCCGCGCCGCTCATCAGCAGCGCCTGTTCCTCGTTGGGCAGGAGGTAGTCGACGTGCGGCAGGAAGCCGCGCACCCCTTGCATGAGGTCGGGCATGTTGGACAGCAGGTCCATGGTCACGATCGTGCCCGCCGCCCGGGCCTCGTCCAGCAGCGCGTAGAACACGGGGTCGTACAGGCCCCAGGTGACGTCCATGCCGCCCAGGTGCACGACCCGCGCGCCGAGGACGGCCTCGCGGGCGACGTCGGCGGTGGACAGGCCCAGGTTGGCGCCGGGCACGTGGAAGGACGGGCGGCCGCCGTCGGGACGGATCGGCAGGATCGAGGCCGCGGTCTGCTCCCCCGGCCTGCGGACGATCCCGGTCACGTCGACCCCGCGCCGCTTCATCATCATGACGAGCAGGTCTCCGAGCTCGTCGTCGCCGATCGCCCCCACCGAGGCCACCGGGACACCGAGCGCGGCCAGATCGACGGCGGTCGCGGCGGCGGCGCCCGCGGCGGTGACACGGATCTGCTCCAGCAGGTGGGTGTCCTGCCCGGCGGGGATCGACTCCACCGGTCTGGCGAGCACGTCCACGATGTGCACGCCGAGGGTGACGACGGTCATAGTGAGTCCTCCTCGTGTCTTCAGCGGATAATAGACGGGCGCCCGACTAAAATGTCAACGAATCCATTCGAAAGGGACAAGGTGCCGAAGATCGTCAATCACCGCGAGCGCCGCGAGGAGGTCGTCGAGGCCGCGCGGCGCATCATCCTGCGCGAGGGGATCGAGGCCGCCACGACCAGGGCCATCGCCAGGGAGGCCGGTTACTCCAACGGTGTGCTGACCCACTACTTCGCCGACAAGGACGACATCATGCTGTCGGCGCTGCGGTCCTCGCACCGGCGCATCGTGGAACGCCTGCGCGGCAAGCTGGCCGGTCTCACCGGGCTGGCCGCGCTGCGCGAGCTCCTCCTCGACAACCTTCCGCTGGACGACGAGCGCGCCGCGGAGAGCGGCTTGGAGATCGGCTTCTGGAGCCGCAGCATGACCAGCCCGGCGATGCTGGAGGCGCAGCGCGCCGAGGCAGAGGAACTGCGCTATCTGGTACGCAGCCTGCTCGGCGCGGCGGCCGGCGGCGGGGAGATCGCCACCTCCGACGACCTCGACGACGTCACCGAGCGGCTGCTCGCCCTCGTCGACGGGCTGAGCGCGCACCACCTGCTCTATCCGGACAGGCTCGGCGCCGCGCGCCTGGAACGGATGCTCGACGCCGAGCTGGACCGCCTGCGCCCCACCGGCGGGTAGGTCCGGGCAACACCCTCAGGACAGCAGCGCGTAAAGCCGGTCGGCCACTCCCCTGGCGGTGGGCCGCTTGGCCGCGTCGCCGAGGCAGGCCTGGACCAGGTCCGACAGCTCGGGCTCCAGGCCCGGGTCGATCGACGGCGGCGTGCTGTTCAGCCTGCGCAGGGTCAGCAGCGGGTCGTGGGTGGGCAGTTCCCCGTAGAGCCCGTTGCCGCTCACCGCCCAGTGCAGCGTCGCGCCCAGCGACCACACGTCTCCCGCGGGGCTGGGGGTCTCCCCCTGCAGCAGCATGGGGTCGGTGAACTCCGCCGATGCGATGTCACCCATCCCGGTCACCGTCGCGCCCGGCGTCAGCACCTGCGACAGGCCCAGGTCCGAGAGCTTGCCGCCGTCGTCGGTGAGCAGCACGTTGCCGGGACGGATGTCGCGGTGGACGATCCCCTCCTCGTGCAGCGCCTGCGCCGCGTGGGAGACGCAGGCGATCGAGCGCAGCACCCGCTCGCGCGAGGGGCGCTCCGCGGGACGCGCCAGCGAGCCGCCCGGCAGATACTCCATCGAGTAGTAGAACACCCCGCCCTGCTGCCCGGCGTCGTAGAGCCGCACCAGATAGGGCGAGCGCACCGCGGCGAACGCCTTCAACTCCCTCGTGGCGCGCCGGAACGCGTCGTTCCCGGTGCCGCCCACCACCTTCACCGCGACCAGGTCCGCCTCGACGGGCAACCGTTCCGGCCGCTTCGCCACGTAGAACTCGCCGTGGTTGCCCGCCCCCAGTGAGCGGACGAACTCGTAGTCGGCGATGCCTTCCACCAACGGTCTCCCTCCATGCCCGCGCGACGTTCGCGACGACATTCGCCACACGGTAACGTCGCCCTCGACATTCTCGGGGCTTTTCTTTGCTTACGGAAAGCGTGCCGCCACGTGCTCCATATGGACCTGCTCCTGCTCGACCTCGTCATCGTCCTCGCGGCGGCCCGGCTGTTCGGAGCGCTGGCCAGGCGACTCGGCCAGCCGCCGGTCATCGGCGAGATCGTGGCGGGCATCCTGCTCGGCCCCACCCTGCTGGGCCCCCTGATCGGCGACGAGCTGTTCGGCCCCGAGATGCGGCCCCCGCTGCAGGCTCTGGCCAACGTCGGCCTCGTGCTGTTCATGTTCGTCGTCGGCCTGGAGCTGGACCAGAAGCTGGTCAGGGGCAAGGGCCGGATCGCGGTGACCGTGGCGCTCGGCTCGACGGTGGTGCCGTTCGTCCTGGGGTGCGTGCTCGCGCTGGCCATCGCGGGCGAGCACGTGGGCGGCGACAGGACCCTGCCGTTCGTGCTGTTCATGGGCGCGGCGATGGCCGCCACCGCGTTCCCGGTGCTGGCCAGGATCCTCACCGACCGGGGGATGCAGCGCATCACCCTCGGCGGCCTCGCCCTGGCCTCGGCCGCCGTCATCGACGTGCTCGCCTGGACCGTCCTGGCGGTGGTGGTGGGCATCGCCGGGGCGGGAGAGGCCGAGGGGCAGTGGAAGGTCCTGCTCGCCCTGCCGTACGCGCTGGTGATGTTCCTGGTGGTCAAGCCGCTGCTGGCCCGCCTGGTGCCCGCGTACGAGAGGGCGGGGCGGCTCACGCCCGGACTGCTCTCGCTGGTGCTCATCGGCCTGATCGGGTCGGCCTGGGCCACCGAGTGGATGCACGTCCACTTCATCTTCGGGGCGTTCGTGTTCGGCACGGTGATGCCCCGCGAGGGGGCCGAGCGGCTCAACCACGAGATCCTGGAGCGGCTGGAGCAGCTCGCCGTGCTGCTGCTGTTGCCGATGTTCTTCGTGGTGGCGGGCCTCAACGTCAACCTGCGCGAGCTCGACCTGTCCAGCCTCGGCACCCTCGCCGCGATCCTCGCCGTCGCGATCGGCGGCAAGGTGCTCGGCTCCTACGCCGCCGCCCGGACGCAGCGGCTGCCCGCCCGGCAGTCCTGGACGCTGGCCGCCCTGCTCAACACGCGGGGGCTCACCGAGATCGTCATCCTCACCGTCGGCCTGCAGAAGGGCGTGCTCGACGACGAGCTGTACTCGCTGATGGTGGTCATGGCCCTGGTCACGACCGCGATGACCGGCCCGCTGGTGCGCAGGCTCTACCCCGACCGGCGGGTGGCCCGCGACATCGCCGACGCCGAGCGCGCCGCCCTCGGGGTGACCGCCGCCCACCGGGTGCTGGTGATCGTGCCGGAGCCTCCCGCCGAGCAGGCCCCGCTGGTCGGCCTGGCCACCACCCTGGCTCTGGCGAAAACCCCGTCCGAGGTGGTCCTGGGCCACCTGCGCCCCTACCCTGCGGGCCGCCTGGAGGTCGGCAGCGGCCTCTCCTCGGAACTGGCCGAGCTGGCCGAGACCCTTCAGGAGCTGGAGACGCTGGCCGCCACGGCCCGCGAGCGCGGCCCGGACAGCAGGGTGGTGAGCCGGTTCAGCGCGGACGTGGCGGGCGAGCTGCCGGGGCTGGCCTCCGGTGCCCTTCCCGACCTGCTGGTGCTGCCCGCCGGTGTCCCCGGCCACGCCGGTGTGCGCGACGGCGCCACCTGCCGCGTGGTGACCGTGGCAGGGACCGGCTCACCGTCCGAGTCGTTCCCGTCGTCCCCGTCCCCGTTCGGGCAGGCCGGGCCCGGCTCCGTGCCGGGGCCGGTGGCGGTGCACCACGGCCCGGGAGGCGACGCGGCCGCCCACGTGGCGCTCACCCTCGCGACGCTGCAGGGCCGTCCCCTGGTCCTCACCGGGGGAAACCGGGCCTCGGCACTGGCCCAGCGGCTGGTCAGGCTCGGGGTGGAGGCCACCTCTGGCCCGGTCCCGGAAGGCGCGCTGGTCGTGGCCGCCGACACCGCGAACGCCCCGGAAGGCGCCCACCTGCTGGTCCGCGCCGAGCAGGACGCCGACCCGGTCGACTGGGCCGAGGCCGTCTCCGCCCTGCGCGCACAGGTCACACCGGTCGCACCGGTCGTGCGGCCCTGACCGCCCTCCTGCCCTGGGGACACCGGGAAAGCCCGAGGAGACCGGGAGGCCCGGGAACACCGGGAAACGGCGCCCCGGGAACGGCGGCTCCCTTGGAAGAGCCCGGAGAACACGCCGGGCGGCACGGCCGTGGCCGTGCCGCCCGGAAGGCGCGAGACGTTCCCAGCCGTAGGCGCTCCCAGCGACGGGCGGTCCCAGCGGCAGGCGTCCTCAGCGGTTGCGGTGCGACTCGTAGCGCATGGTGCGCGAGACGCCGATCCGCACGGTGGTGCCGGGCAGGATCGCGACCGGCTCGTTCGGCGGGATGTCATAGAAGTTGGGGTCGCCGGGCGGCTGGATCTGGGTGCCGTTGACCGACCCCAGGTCGACCAGGTTGACATCCCAGCCGTCCAGCGCCACCCGCAGGTGACGCCGGGAGACCGAGCCGTCGGGGCTGGTGACCTTGGCCGGGCGCACCGAGCCGTCGGCCACCTCGGGAGCCCGCTCGGGGTCGCGGCCCACCAGGTAGTCGGTGTCGAGCCGCAGCGTCAGGCCGTCGTCCAGGAGCAGCACCCCCAGCGGCGGGCGCGGCCCCTTGTAGGGGACGAGGGTGCGCTGGACCAGCGCGATCCCGCAGACCGCGCAGTAGGGCACGCGAGGGTCGTTGAAGTGGTCGTTCTTGCAGTCGACCCCGTAGACCAGCGGCCGCGACTCGGGCTCGGCCGCGGGAGCGGAGGGCTCGTTCCCCGGCGGCGACCCCCCGGGCGTCAGCAGCTCGTACTCGAACGGCTGGTCGCGCACGTCGATGGGGTCCCCGCCCATCCCGCTCGCCATGGCGGTGTCGATGTCCTCGTGGTGGACGACCGCGGGGGCGGGCCCGGTGGAGGGACCGCCGGAATGGCCGCCCGGGTGGCCGGGAGAGGAGAGCGGGCCCTGTGCGGGCATCGGCTCGGAGTGCCACCCCTGCGGCTGCGGCTCGCGCCGCGGCTCCACCGGCGGGGCGACCGGGGGGTAGGGCTCGGCCGGGCCCATCGGGTAGGGCGCGGGCGGGGCGGCCTCCGGGGGCGCCGACCGCTCGGGCGGCGCGGGCATCGGGGTGGGCGCGGGGGCCGCGGGCTCCATCCGGGGCGCGGCGTGCTGGACGTTCTGCTGGGCGTGCTGCCCCTGGGGCGCGGCGGACTCCGTCCGCGGCACGGCCCGCGGGGCGGCACCCGCCTCGGCCGGGTCACACCGGACCCCGCCCGCGACGATCACCCCGGCGTCCAGCCGGGACAGCGGATGCGCGTCCCCGGCGTCGGGCAGGCGCAGCTCCACCCGGGTCACCGGGCCGGGGACCAACCGGTCGGACCAGGTGAGCGCGTCACGGCCGGCGAGCTGGATCTCACCGTTCGCGCCGGTCACCGACGCGAACGCCGGACCGCTGACCAGGACGGCCACTCCCCCGCTGACGGGACCGGCGACGGCGCACGCCACCGGCTC
This sequence comes from Streptosporangium sp. H16, assembly GCF_051918855.1. Lineage (NCBI taxonomy): Bacteria > Bacillati > Actinomycetota > Actinomycetes > Streptosporangiales > Streptosporangiaceae > Streptosporangium > Streptosporangium sp. H16. The sequence goes on along the minus strand of NZ_JBPXMD010000004.1, from coordinate 210,438 downwards.
GCCCATCATGACGGCGAGGATCTGGGCGACCCGGCGGGCCAGCGCCCGGCCGTCGCCGCCGGAGGCCGCGGTCTCCCGCAGCGCCCCCAGCAGATCCTCGACGACGGCCTCGGCCGCGTCGCACACCAGCAGCAGGCCACCCTCGTGGGCCACCAGCCCGTTGCCCGGAAGCGGACGCACCACCCCGAAGCCCTGGTCGGTCACAGAACTCTCCCTCCCCGGAAACGCCACCGGATGAACGGCACCCTCATGGGGCCGTTCGTCACCAACCAGATGCATACCCAGACGACGGTGAAGTGCGTCCAGAAGGCGGCAGGCGGGACCGGATCGATGAAATCAACTGCACCGGACCGTAGCAAAAAGTACAGCACAAGACCTTCGGGCACGAGCGTCAGCAAGCCGAAGAGGGTCGGCCAGTCCTTCTCCCATCTGAACTGCATCAGGAAGTGGTATATCAGCTCCCAGACGACCCCCAGCACGGCTACCGCCGCGATGACGAGGAGGCCGTTGACGTAGCGGCCGGAGAGCGACCCGGAACCGGGAAGCAGCGGAACGATCAGCAGAGTGATGACCACGCCGACGGTGGCGAGCATGAACAGGCGCGTCTGAATACGGCCCAGCAGGGTCGGAACCACGGGAATTGCTCCTTACACCGGCGAGTTGCGGACCCATTTGAACCACTGCGAGGTCGACCGCAGCGGCCCCATCCTCTTGACGAATCCCCGCCTCGCCAGGTCGTCGGCTATCTCCTGGGCCGCGATCTGCAGGCCGAGGAAGGTGTCGACGCCGGGGAAGTAGCCGCCGAGCGTGGCCGACCCCGAGGCGTAGAGGGCGCCGTCACCGCTGGCCGTCCCCTTCACCTCGAAGTGGCGCTCCACGTCCAGCCTGCCCACCGGGTTGCGGCCCGCCCCGCCGTACCGGAGCAGGTCCGCGAAGATCCGGTGCTCGGCGATGTCGGCCTCGAGGCCCGTGCAGTCGATGATGTAGTCGGACACCGGCTCCCTGACGATGCCGTCGCCGCTGCGCACGTAGCTGACGAGCCGCCCGTCGCGGCTCTGCTCCACGCGGTCGACGGTGCCCTGCACGGCGTGGTAGTAGCCGCCGCCGCGGCCCGCCCGCATCTGCTCCTGCCAGCGCCGCCTGAAGGGGGTGTTGGTGCCGCCCATCTCCTTGTACTTCTTCGCCCGCTCGGGGCCCTCCAGCTTGCGCATCTGCGCCTTGAGCTGGCCGCCCCACACCGACTTGGGATAGTTGAAGCCCTGGTAGGCCCAGCCGTCCCCGCCCTTGCGGCGCGACCAGACGTGCGGGCCGTGCGAGCCGCTGACGAACGTGCGGAAGATGTGGATGATCTGGGTCTGCAGGTTGTACTTCTCCCGGTCGTCGAACAGCCGCTGGAGCACCCGGGAGGCGACGATGCCGCCGCCGCGGATGACCACGGTGCCCGGCCGGGTCTTCAGGAACTCGTACACCTGCTCGTGCGGCTCGTAGGCGTTGACGACGTGCTGGTAGTCACCGTGCTTGGTGCGGAACTCCTGCAGGTCGGGCAGGAACTTCAGGCCCGGGTAGCCGATCGCGACGTGCACGAAGCGCGAGCGGAAGATGATGCGCTTGGTCGGCGCCGCGCCGTCGGGCGGGGTGACCACGGTGAAGTAGCCGCCGCCCGCCCTGCGGCGGATCATCCGCACCTGGCCCTTGACCAGCATGTCCCAGTAGTCGATGCGCCTGGCCTCGCGTTCGAGGTTCTCGAAGACGGTGCCGGCGCGCGGGGTCCAGTAGTCGTTCAGGAGCGGCTCGGTGAGGATCTGCCACAGGTACGACGGCCTCTTCTCCTTCCACGCCTCTTCCAGGGCGTAGGAGGGGAATCCCCACAGGTTGTCCGGGCGGGAGGAGGAGTCGGAGCGGATCCGCTCCCCCCGGGGGATCTGCGAGCACCTGGTGAGGAACTCGTAGGTCTGCCACGGGTGGTCGATGTTGGACACCACCCGCATCTGCGAGGTGGGAACGCCGTAGATCCTCAGATAGTCGAGCGTCACGAAGGACCCCATGCCGCCGCCGACCGTGAGGAAGGGGATGTCGTACATGGGGATGCCCGCGGCCGCGACCATCTGGTCGGTCCATTCGGGAGCGCCGAGGAGATCCGGCGTCAGATCGCCGGCCGGAGCCGGTGTTCGGGGGGGTGCCAATTGACGTCCCTTAAGCTACTTGGCCGGCCCGTTCGCCGGCCAAAACACTGATCCTGGTATGTGCCGAAAACGAGGGGACGAACACATGATCCTCTCCTGCCGTCCCCGTCATCGGCGAGTATCCAGTGAGACGCCTGTGAACCACATGTGGTTCGCTTAAACCCCGCTGAATACGCGGTTCACGTCCGAGGTCGCGAGCACGCCGAAGATCTCGCCGCCGCGCTCCACCAGGAGATACTCCCCCGCCGGGGCCTCGCGCATGGCGTCGATCAGCGGCTCCCCCTCCAGGTCGGCGGCGAGCACCAGCGACGGCTCCAGGCTGCGCGCCAGCGAACCCGCCGTCACCCAGGGGCGGCGGCTCTCCGGGGTGGCCTCCACCGCGACCTCGTTGACGATGCCCGTGGGGTGGCCCTCGTGGTCGACCACCACCATCGCCCCCGCCCGCGCCTCCGCGGCCCGGCGCAGGGCCTCGGCCAGCGGCACGTCGCCGGTCACCGCGATGGCCCGCCTGGCCAGGGCGCGGGCGTTGACCTCGGGGATGCGGGCCCGCACGCGGGCGCCGCGCAGCGCCTGGGTGGCGCCGAACCAGATGAAGGCGGCCAGCAGCATCGACCAGACGAGCATCAGGCCCGGCTCCTGCCCGGTCACCAGCGCCGACCAGACGGTGCCCACCACCAGGACGACGGCCAGCACCCGGCCCGCCCAGGCCGCCGCGATCGTGCCGGAGACCGGCTTACGGGTGATCTTCCAGACGCCCGCCCGCAGCATGCGCCCGCCGTCGAGCGGCAGTCCCGGCAGCAGGTTGAAGACCCCGACCAGCAGGTTGGCGAGCCAGAGCTGGAAGACCAGGACGCCGGCGATCGTGTCGGGGTCGATGACGTAGGAGGCGGCGAAGCCGAGCGCGGCCAGCCCGAGCGAGAGCAGCGGCCCGGCGAAGGCCACCATGAACTCCCTGCCGGGGGTCTCCGGCTCGCGTTCGATCTCCGAGACGCCGCCGAGCAGGTAGAGCGTGATGCGCCGTACCGGCAGGCCGTACATCCTGGCCACCACGCAGTGCGCCAGCTCGTGCAGCAGCACCGAGACGTACAGCAGCACCGCGAAGACGAACGCGACGACGTACGTGAGCGGGGTGCTCAGGTCGGGCAGCCGGTAGGCCACCACGCTCTGGAACGAGTAGGTGATGAAGGCCGCCACGATGAACCAGGTCGGCGAGACGTAGATCGGAATGCCGAACGGGCGGCCCATCCGCAGCCCCGGATTGTCCTGGCGTGGGCTGTCGCTGCTCACCGCTGGCTCACCATTCCTCGTCCCCTCCACCCTCAGGCCTCGATGGTACGCGCCATCGGGCCCCCGGAAGACGCCACGAGGCCGCCTCGGGCACAAACTGTCGTCACCGTGACCTACAGTGCGGTCATGTCGCTGACCGAGCCCACGATCGTCGGAGCCCTCTCGCCGTCGCGCGCGGGTGACTTCATGACGTGCCCGCTGCTCTACCGTTTCCGGGTGATCGACCGGCTTCCCGAGCCGCCGTCGCCCGCCGCGGTGCGCGGCACCATGGTCCACTCGGTGCTGGAGCGCCTGTACGACCTGCCCGCCCCGCAGCGCACGGTCTCCGCGGCCCAGGACCTGCTGGAGCCGCAGTGGCGCAGGCTCCAGGAGGAGGATCCGTCGTACGCCGGCATGTTCACCGGCGACGACGACCGCGCCGAGTGGCTGGCCCAGGCCCGTGCCATGCTGGAGCGTTACTTCACCCTTGAGGACCCCACCTGCCTGGAGCCCGCCGAGCGGGAGCTCTACGTGGAGGCGGTGCTCGGCAGCGGCCTGATGCTGCGGGGCTACATCGACCGGCTGGACGTGGCGCCCACCGGCGAGGTCCGCGTCGTCGACTACAAGACCGGCAGCGCCCCGGGGCCCGCCTTCGAGGCCAAGGCGCTGTTCCAGATGAAGTTCTACGCGCTGGTCCTGTGGCGGTTGCGCGGCTCGGTGCCCCGCATGCTCCAGCTGATGTATCTCGGCGGCGGCGGCGAGGTCCTGCGCTACGTCCCCGACGAGGCCGACCTGCTGGCCACCGAGCGCAAGGTCCAGGCCCTGTGGCAGGCCATCGAGCGGGCCCTGGAGACGGGCGAGTGGCGCTCTCGGCCCAGCAGGCTGTGCGGCTGGTGCAGCTACCAGGACCTGTGCCCGGAGTTCGGCGGCACTCCCCCGCCCGTCCCCGAGCGGCAGCCCGGCGACACCGTCCGCAGCAACCGGCGCCCCGCCAGGACCTCGAGGGCGGCCACCGACGAGCTGTGACGTGCTCTCCTGCCCGGACTCCGGCGCGGCCTCACAGCGTTCCGCGAACCGGTCCCGGCGCGGCCTTCGGGTGCTCCACGAACCGGCCCCGGCGCGGCCTTCAGGGCGTTCCGCGGGGCGGATCCTTCGCGGGGATGAGGGCGATATCCACCTCTGGCAGGGTGGCGCCGGAGGAAGGGCGCCTAAATTGATTGTGTGCGCAACACCATCGGCAGCCTTCGGACGTGGTTCCGCGGGCACCCGCTGATTCCCGACGCGATCTTCGGTGGAGCGCTGGCCGCCGCCTCGGTCCCCTTCGCCCACGCGGCCCACGTCCTCGGCGACCCCGACCGCCTCAGGACGCCCGACGCGATGGGCCTCGGCCTGATCGTGGCGGGCTGCCTGTCGGTGGCGCTGCGCCGCCACCGGCCGTTCCTGGTGCTCTTCCTGGTCTGCGTGGCCGAGGTCACGCTGGCCTCCACGGGACGCGACCCCTCCCTGCTCTGGCTCGTCACCCTGGTGCTGGTCTACACGATCGCCGCCGGGCGCGGCCTGGCGCTCAGCCTGTGCGCCCCGGCGCTGGCCCTCACCGGTCACCTCCTGTCGTCGGCGGCGGGCGGCGGGTTCACCGGGCTCGGCGGGTGGAGTGGTCACCTACTGATGGCCGTGTTCACCGCCTCCCTGTGGATCGCCGGCCGGAGCGTGCGGTTGCGCCGCGCCTACCAGGCGGAGCTGCGCGACCGGGCACGGCGCATGGAACGCGCCCGGGAGGCCGACACCCGGGCGGCCAGGGCCGAGGAGCGTTCCCGCATCGCCCGTGAGCTGCACGACGTGGTCGCCCACCACGTGAGCGTGATGACCGTGCAGGCCGCGGCGGCGCGGCGGGTGCTGGCCAGCAACCCCGACGGGGCGAGGGAGGCCCTGTCGGCGATCGAGAAGCTCGGCCGGACCGCGATGTCGGAGATGCGCAGCATGGTGGGCGTGCTCAGGACCGACGGGACACCCGCCGAGCGCAACCCGCAGCCGGGGGTGCGCGAGATCCCGGCCCTGGTCGACCAGATGCGCGAGGCGGGGTTGCGGACGCAGCTGAGGATCGACGACGAGCGGGACACCCCAGGCGCGACAGGAACGTCAGGGCCGGACGGAACGGGGGAAACGGAGGGAACGGGGAGAAAACTGCCCCCCGGTGTCGACCTGGCCGCGTACAGACTGGTCCAGGAGGCCCTGACCAACAGCCTGCGGCACGCGGGGCCGCAGGCGCGGGCCTGGGTGACGGTACGGCACGAGCCGGGCGAGCTGGCCGTCCAGGTCGAGGACGACGGCCTCGGCCCGGCGGCGCGCGACGCGGACGAGGAGGTGACCGGGCACGGATTGGCGGGCATCCGGGAACGTGTCGCCCTCTATGGTGGACTTCTGAGGATCGGCCCGCGCGACGGGGGCGGATTCGAGGTCAATGCCCGGTTCCCCCTCAAGGACACGTGATGACGATCAGAGTGCTGCTGGTGGACGACCAGCCGCTGCTGCGCACGGGCTTCCGCCTGATCCTGGAGGCCGAGCCCGATCTCACGGTGGTCGGCGAGGCGGGGGACGGCAAGGCCGCGCAGGACCAGTCGCGGGCGCTGCTGCCCGACGTGGTGCTGATGGACATCCGGATGCCGGGGGTGGACGGCATCGAGGCGACCCGCAGGATCGTGCGGGAGGCCACCGTGGGCGCGCACGTGCCGCGGGTGCTGGTGCTGACGACCTTCGACCTCGACGAGTACATCGTGGAGGCGCTGCGCGCCGGGGCGAGCGGGTTCCTGCTGAAGGACGTGCCGCCCGAGGAACTGGTGCAGGCCATCCGGGTGGTGGCGGCGGGCGACGCCATCGTCGCGCCGAGCGTCACCAGGCGGCTGCTGGACAAGTTCGGCGCGCACCTGCCCTCGGCGCACCAGCAGTCGACCCCCGCGCGCCTGGACCGGCTGACCGAGCGCGAGCTGGAGGTGCTCCGGCTGATCGCCAAGGGCATGTCCAACGCGGAGATCGCCGCCCAGCTGGTGGTGAGCGAGACGACGGTCAAGACCCACGTCGGCAACGTGCTCACCAAGCTGGGCCTGCGCGACCGCGTCCAGGCCGTCGTCCTCGCGTACGAGACCGGCCTGATCACGCCGGGCGCGCTGCCCTGACCCCCCGGTGACCCCCCGAACGCGACCCGCCCGCACGGAGACTCCGTACGGGCGGGGTGCGGCGAGTGGTCAGCCGGAGACGAGCTGCGGGGACGCCTGCTCGGTGGGGGCGTTCTCCGGGAAGTGGCAGGCGACCTGGTGACCTGGGGCCAGCGTCGCCAGCGGCGGCTCCACCGTCTTGCAGATCTCCTGGGCCTTCCAGCACCGGGTGTGGAACCGGCAGGCGGGCGGCGGGTTGAGCGGGCTGGGCACGTCGCCCTGGAGGCGGATGCGCTCGCGGTCCTTGCGCCGGGCCGGGTCGGGGACGGGCACCGCGGACATCAGCGCGGTGGTGTACGGGTGCATGGGCGACTCGTACAGGTCCTTGCGGTCGGCCAGCTCGACGATCTTGCCGAGATACATGACCGCGACCCGGTCGCTGATGTGCCGGACCACCGACAGGTCGTGCGCGATGACCACATAGGTCAGGTCGAGCTCGTCCTGGAGGTCCTCCAGGAGGTTGACCACCTGGGCCTGGATCGACACGTCCAGCGCGGAGACCGGCTCGTCGGCGATGATGAGCTTGGGCTTGAGGGCGAGCGTGCGGGCGATGCCGATGCGCTGGCGCTGGCCGCCGGAGAACTCGTGCGGGTAGCGGTTGTAGTGCTCGGGGTTGAGCCCGACCAGCTCCAGGATCTCCTGGACCGCCTTCTTGGTGCCCTGCTCGGTCTGGATCCCCTGGATGCGGAACGGCGCGCCGACGATGGCGCCGACCGTGTGGCGGGGGTTGAGCGAGGAGTAGGGATCCTGGAAGATGATCTGCACGTCGCGCCGGAGGGGCCGGATCTTGGACTGCGACATGTGAGTGATGTCGTGTCCCTCGAAGACGATCTTCCCGCCGGTCGGCTCGATGAGCCTGGTGATCATGCGCCCCGTCGTGGTCTTGCCACAGCCGGACTCGCCCACCAGGCCAAGGGTCTCACCCTTGCGGACGTCGAAGCTGATCCCGTCGACCGCTTTGACCGCACCGACCTGGCGTTTGAACAGACCCTTGGTTACCGGGAAGTGCTTCTCCAGCCCTTGCACTGACAGAATTGGCTCGGTCACAGACTTTCCGTTCGTCGAACGCGCGGCCGGGGCAACGGGCTTGTCGGCTCGCTCGCTCACGAGGACCCCAGGTTCGCTTTGATCTCGTTCTCCCAGATGTCCCGCCTGACCTCACGGGGCAGGTGACACCGGACCATATGACCGCCGTCGCTCTCGAGCAGCTCGGGCACCTCGGTGTACGCCCTTCCGCCGGTACGGTCAGCGTAGTCGCAGCGCGGGTTGAAGGCGCACCCGGCGGGCACGTTGATCAGGGAGGGAGGACTGCCCTTGATCGGCAGCAGCCGTTCGGTCCGCTCCCGATCCAGGCGTGGCATCGATCCCAGCAGGCCCCAGGTGTAGGGGTGCTCCGGCCGGTCGAAGATGCTTTCCGTCGTGCCGTACTCGATGCCCTTCCCGCCGTACATCACCAGGATGTCGTCCGACAGCTCCGCGACGACACCCAGGTCGTGGGTGATGACGATCAGCGCGGCGTTGAAGTCACGCTGCAGGTCGCGCATCAGGTCCAGGATCTGCGCCTGTACCGTGACGTCGAGAGCCGTGGTCGGCTCGTCCGCGATCAGCAGCTCCGGGTCGCAGGAGAGCGCCATGGCGATCATCGCGCGCTGGCGCATACCGCCGGAGAACTCGTGCGGGTAGCTGTCGACGCGCCTGTCCGGCTGTGGGATGCCCACCCGGCCCAGCATGTCGATGGCGTGCTTGCGCGCGACCTTCTTACTGACCTGGTTGTGGATCCGGTACGCCTCCACGATCTGCGCGCCCACCGTGTAGAAGGGGTGCATCGCCGAGAGCGGATCCTGGAAGATCATCGCCATCTTCTTGCCGCGCAACGTCCGGACGTGGTCGGCCGAGGCGGCGACGAGTTCCTCGCCGTCCAGCCAGATCTCACCGGAGATCCTCGCCCGGCCACCCTTGTGCAGTCCGAGGATGCCCAGCGAGGTGACGCTCTTGCCGGATCCGGACTCTCCCACGATACCGAGCGTCTTGCCGCGCTCCAGCTGGAAGGAGAGCCCGTCGACGGACTTGACCAGGCCGTCGTCCGTCGGGAAGTGGATCCGCAGATCCCTCAGTTCGAGAAAGCTCGACGGAGCGCTCATCCCAGCCTCACCCTCGGGTCGACCACCGCGTACAGCAGGTCGACGATCAGACTGGCCAGCACGACGAAGAGCGCCGCGACCATGGTGACACCCATGATCTTCGGAAGGTCGTTCGTCACGATGGCCTGGACGGCATAGTCGCCGATGCCCTTCAACGAGAACGTGCTCTCGGTGAGTACCGCGCCACCGAGCAGCAGGCCCAGGTCCAGACCGAAGATCGTCAGGATGGGGGTCAGCGCGGCGCGCAGCCCGTGCTTGACGACCACCCTGGACTCGTGCATGCCCTTGGCCCTGGCCGTGCGGATGTAGTCCTCGCCCATGGTCTCCAGCATTCCCGCCCTGGTCAGCCGCGCGTAGGACGCGGCATAGAGGAATGCGAGGGTGATCCATGGCAGGAGGAGGTTGTAGGCCCATTGCGCTGGATTCTCCAGGAACGGCGTGAAACTGCCGCCCGGCGCGGTGATACCCAGCCCGTAGCTGAAGACGACGAGGGAGACGATGCCGGTGAAGAAGATCGGCAGAGAGACTCCGGCGAGCGCGATGCTCATCGCGGCCCGGTCGAAGAACGTGCCTTTTCGCAGCGCGGACAGCACGCCCGTCGCGACGCCGCCGATCAGCCAGATGACCGACGCGCCCAGGGCGAGCGAGAGGGTCACCGGGATGCGTTCCACCAGGTCGGGCCAGACCGGCTGCCTCCTGATGAAGGAGTAGCCGAAACAGGGGGCGGGGCACTCCTCGATGGCGGCGCCGGTGTCGTACGTCGAGCCGACGAAGACACCGGAGATCCAGCGGCCGTACTGCACGGGAATCGGGTCGTTGAACCCGAGTTTCTCCGCCGTGACCGCGATCATCTCCGTGTTGGCCGCTCTGCCCATGTAACGGCTGGCGAAGTCCTCAGCTGTGGCCCCCGCGACACGGGGAATCACAAAGAAGATCGAGAACGTGACCATGCTCACGATGACGAGCATGAGCAGTGCGCCGATCAAACGGCGGATGATGTAAGTGACCACAGTCCCCCCGGCTCCAGGGGCCGGCCTCGCGGGCCGGCCCCTTCAAGCCTCGACTAACCGAACTCGACTAACTGAACAGGATTTCCGACGGTTACTGGACACCGATGTTCAGGTAGTCGTACATGTCGAACGCACCCGTGACGAAGACGTTCGTCGCGCCGATGGGACGGACCATGACGCCCTTGGACCAGACCGCGGGAAGCACGTAGGCCTGCTCCATGACCCGCTGGTCGATCTCGCCCCAGAGCGCGTCACGCTTGGCGACGTCGGCCTCGGTGAAGACCTGGTCGATCTTCGCGTCGATTTCCTTGTCCTTGACGCTGAGGTTGTAGTTACCGCCCGACTCACGGATGGTGCGGCTGTCGACGATCTGCGACATGAAGCCGAAGCCGTCGTTCCAGTCGGCGCCCCAGCCGTTGGTGGCCAGGCCGATGCCGTTCTTCTTCACGAAGTCCGGCTTGCCGGCGTAGAGCGAGAAGTAGTCACCAGTGGGGTAACCCTTGAGGGTCAGCTTGATGTTGACCTTGGCCAGCGCCTGCTGGAGCGACTCGGCGGTCGCCTTCTCCTTGGGACGGTCGGCGCGGTAGGCCATGATGGTTTCGAAACCGTCAGGCTTGCCACACGCGGTCAGCGCGGCCTTGGCCTTCTCCACGTCGCCGGTGCCGGTCGGGTAGAGGTCGAGCTTCTTCCAGCCCCCGATCGACGGCGGCATCAGGCCGGTCGCGATCTCACCGCCGGCGAACTCGCCGCCGTAGGCGTTCTGCAGGCCCACCCGGTCGGCGCCGAAGATGATCGCCTTGCGGCACTCCACGTTGTCCAGCGGGGCCACGTCGGGGATGATCGAGGTGTACCAGGTGCGGGCGCCGGTGGGGTTGTCCGCCCGGGCCTTCAGCGCCGGGTCGCCCAGCACGCGGCCGAGCGCGGCGGGCTGGACGCCCGAGCCGGCGAGGTCGATGTGCAGGTCGCCGGAGATGACCCGGTTGTCCAGGTCGTCGGCGTTGACGCCGAGGGAGATCTCGTAGCTGTCGGGCAGCGCCTTGCGGATCGGGTCGGTCGCCGGGTCCCAGTTCTCGTTGCGGACCAGGGTGTACAGCTTGCCGGGCTCGACCTTGTCGAACTTGTAGGGGCCGGAGGCCATCACGTGCTCGCGGTACTTGACGCCGGTGTCCTTGGCCTGGGGGACCGGGATCGTGCCGGGCAGGGCCGCGAAGTTGTCGAAGCCCGCGTAGGCCTTCTTCAGGTGGAAGACGATCGTCTGGTCGTCCGGCGTCTCGATCGCGGAGTCGGTGTTGACGTCCGGGGTCTTGTAGACGGTCTTGAAGTCCTTCGGCAGGTCCAGCCAGTCGTTGAAGTACGTCGGGCCGTTGACGAAGGTCTCCTTGTCCATGGACCGCAGGACCGCGTACTTGACGTCCTTGGACGTGATCGGCGTACCGTCCTCGAACTTCACACCGGCGCGAAGCTTGTAGGTCCAGGTCTTGCCGTCGTCGCTCGGCACGCCCAGGCTCTCGGCCAGGTCGGGGGAGAGCTTGCGGCCCTCGGCGCCGGGGGCCGGGGTGTAGGTCACCAGCGAACGGCCGTAGATCCGAACGAGGTTCCAGGAGAGCGCGTAGTAGGTGTCACCGGGGTCCACCGAGTCCCAGTCCTCGGAGATGGCCATCTTCAGGACGCCACCCTTCTTGTCAGAAGGGTTGAACACCTTGTCGAGGCCGGCGTTGAACGCGTCCGCGGCCGCCGGCGCGGCCGACGAACCATCGGCCGGCTTCGTCTCGCCGCCGCCACCGCCACAGGCGGAGAGCCCCAGGGAGAGAGCGGCACCCGCGGCCGCGAAGGCCAGCGCGGATCTCTTGTTCATTTACTTGCACCCCTTGTTAATCCGGGAGAACGGGAGGTTGAGGGTCAACGGGACGCCTTCGGGTCGAGGGCGTCGCGCAGCCCGTCACCGAAGAGGTTGAAAGCCAGCACCGTAATGAAGATCGCCATACCGGGGAAGAACATGAAATGCGGCACGTTGTAGTACTTCACCGCCTGCGAGAGCATGCCTCCCCAGGTCGCCGTGGGCGCCTGGATACCGACTCCCAGGAACGAGAGCGCGGCTTCGAACAGGACATTCGTGGGGATGAGCAGCGTCGCGTAGATGAGGATCGGCGCGATCAGGTTCGGCAGGATCTCCCGGAACAGGATGTACGGTCCGCGGGCGCCCAGGCTACGGGCGGCGTCGACGAACTCGCGTTCCCGCAGCGACAGCGTCTGGCCCCTGATGATCCTGCCGATGTAGGGCCAGTTGAAGAAGCCGATCACGAAGATCAGCAGACCGATGCGCAGTGTGTCGCCCTGCACCCCGAGGCTCTGCTCGAACTGGCCGAGGACACCGACCAGGGCCATGGCGAAGACGAGGAGGGGGAAGGCGAGGAAGACGTCCATCGTGCGGCTGATCAGGGTGTCGACCCAGCCACCGAAGTAACCGGCCATCACTCCCATGACGGTGCCGATGACCACCGAGAGCACGGTGGCGAGGACCGCGATCAGCAGCGAGATCCGTGCTCCGTAGACCACCCTGCTGAAAAGGTCGCGGCCGTTGAGCGGCTCCACCCCGAACAGGAAATCCCCGCTGATGCCCGTGCCGCCCTGGGGCGCCATGGTGGAGGGATCGATCATCTCCTGGTGGAACTCGTTCGGCGGATGACCGAACACGCCCACGATCAGCGGAGCGAAGATCGCCGTGAGGATCAGCAGGACGACCACGCCGGCACCGGTGAGCGCGACCTTGTCGCGCTTCAGATGCATCCACGCGATCTGCCCGAGCGATCGGCCTTGGATGGCTTTCACGCCCGCTCCCGCGAGCACTGCCTCCGGCGAGACCTCGGTGGTCTTACCGGGGGCGTCGAGCGGTGCGGTCATACAGTTGGCCCCCTGGATCCCAGACGACGTCGTCCGTTAACGCGTCCCCCAGGTCGGGGTAGCGCGCCGTTAGTCTACGGGCCGTTATTAGTGGTCCCGTGCGCAGAATCTATGGGCTGAACTGCGCTGACCAGTCCCCTGAGGCGCTATGTGGCTCAACTGTGATTCACGTGAAATTCATTCGTTTTGATCTTGAAGGTAATGTCCGGAAGCCGTTCCGCTTCTGTCTCGGATTCGTGACATGGAAACGAGGCCGTGACGCAGCGTCACCCGATTCCCCGGCGCTTCAGAATGTCCTCGATATCGGAGAAGTCGTCGTCGGCCGCCGGCTTCGCCGCGGGCTTGGACCCGGCGGCCCTGGAAACGGGCGGGGGCGCGGGTGTGCGCTTGGGCAGCGGCTGCGTGACGGCCGTCGCGCCCGGTGCCGCCGGTGCCCCCGGTGTCACGGCCCCGCGCCGCCCCGAGGCGGCCGGGGCGCTCGCGACGGGCGCCGGGGAGGCCCCGGACCCCGAGGACCCCGAGGACGCTGCGGCCCTGAGGCGGCGGCCGCGCAGGAAGCCGGAGACCAGGAAGAGCAGCGCGGAGAGCCCGGCCACCCCCACCCCGGCCCACACCACGGGATTGAACACCAGGCCGGTGACGAACCCGCCGATCGCCGTGCCGATCTGCCACAGCGTCGGCAGCGCGCCGGTCAGGTAGGCGGCGACGGGCAGCAGCGACCAGGCCGCGGCACGCAACCCCGCCGCGGCCCCCCGGCGCCGCATCAGCAGGAAACTCAGCACCAGCCCCACGCCGGTGACCCCGGCGCAGAGCGGCAACCACGCGATCTGTTCGAACGACATAGCGGACCGCCCCTCGTATCGGCTTACCCGATCTCCATCCTGGCACGTGGAACCGGGACGGGCCCTCCTTCCTGAGGAGGGATCACCCCTTAGGGGATACGGGGCGGTTCGCGCGAAAGATCAGGGGCGATCCCCGACCTCGGAGGGCTCGCCGAAGGACAGCGAACGCAGGATCGCCACGTCGACCTCCAGCAGCGAGTCGACGACGAGGCGGCCGGGCGCGGCGGGAATCGGCAGCACGCTCGGCACCGCCACCACCCGGCAGCCCGCGGCGGTGGCCGACGTCACCCCATTCGGGGAATCCTCCAGGGCGACGCAGCGGGCCGGATCGACCCCCAGCAGCCGGGCGGCCGTCAGGTAGGGCTCGGGGTGGGGCTTGGTCCTGGTGACGTGGTCACCGGTGACCACGTGGTCGAAGTTGTGGTCGCCGATGCTCCGCAGGCACGCCTCGGCGATCGGCCGGACCGACGAGGTGACCAGGGAGGTGGCCAGGCCGTGCCCGCGTACCTCCGCCAGCAGCTCGGCGGCGCCGGGCATCATCTCCACCCCGCCCGCGAGCCTGGCGGTCATGCCCTCCAGCATCCAGGTCTCCACCTCGGCGGGGGTGGCGCCCCCGCCGGAGATCCTGAGCATGTAGGCCACGGTGGCCGGCATGGAGCCGCCCACCAGATTCTCCTGGTGGGCCTCCCCCCACTCGCCGCCGAGCCGTTCCATCACCTCGGTCTCGACCTGAAACCAGATCTTCTCGCTGTCGACGAGAAGCCCGTCCATGTCGAAGAGAACCGCTTCCATCCCCGTGAACCCCCTGCCGATCACACGCCGGTCATACGTTGAAGTAGTTGGCCTCAGGGTGATGGACGATCAGTGCGGACGTCGACTGCTCGGGGTGGAGCTGGAACTCCTCCGACAGCTCGACGCCGATCCTGGCCGGATCGAGCAGCTCCATCAGTTGCACCTGGTCCTCCAGGTTGGGGCAGGCAGGGTATCCGAAGGAGTAGCGGCAGCCGGCGACGTTGACCTTGAGCATGTCCTCCAGGGACTCGTCGCCGCCGATGCCGAGCTCGGAGCGCACGCGCGCGTGCCAGTACTCGGCTAGGGCCTCGGTCAGCTGCACCGACAGGCCGTGCAGCTCCAGGTAGTCGCGGTAGGCGTCCTTGGCGAACAGCTCGGCCGCGGCCTCGGAGACCCGGTTGCCCATCGTCGCGACCTGGAAGGCGACGACGTCGACCTCGCCGGAGTCCTTGGAGCGGAAGAAGTCGGACAGGCACAGGTGCCGGTCGCGCCGCTGGCGCGGGAAGGTGAAGCGGGTGCGCTCGTTGCCGCCCTCGTCCAGGATGATCAACGAGTCGCCGTCGCTGACGCACGGGAAGTAGCCGTAGACGACCGCCGCCTCCAGCAGCCCGTCGGTCTGCATCCGCTCCAGCCACATCCGCAGGCGCGGGCGGCCCTCGGTCTCGACCAGCTCCTCGTACGAGGGCCCGTCGCCGCCGCGCGCGGCCTTGAGGCCCCACTGGCCCATGAACGTCGCCCGCTCGTCCAGGAACGCGGCGTACTCGGCGAGCGGCACGCCCTTGATGACGCGCTCGCCGAGGAAGGGCGCCGCCGGCACCGGGTTTCCGGTGGCCACGTCGGAGCGGGCGGGCAGCTCCTCCACCGGGGTTCTGACCAGCGTGGCGCCGCCCTTGACCCGGCGCTCGCGCAGCGGCGGCAGGCTCGCGCCCTTCTCCCCGCGCTTGACCGCCATGAAGGCGTCCATCAGGCGCAGTCCCTCGAAGGCGTCGCGGGCGTAGCGGACCTGGCCCTGGAAGAGCTCCGCGAGGTCCTGCTCGACGTAGGCGCGGGTCAGCGCCGCCCCGCCGAGCAGCACGGGGAACTTCTCGGAGATGCCCCGGGAGTTCATCTCCTCCAGGTTCTCCTTCATGATGACCGTGGACTTCACCAGCAGCCCGGACATGCCGATGACGTCGGCCTTCTTCTCCTCGGCGGCCTCCAGGATGACCGACACCGGCTGCTTGATGCCGAGGTTGACGACCTCGTAGCCGTTGTTGGAGAGGATGATGTCGACCAGGTTCTTGCCGATGTCGTGCACGTCGCCCTTGACGGTGGCGAGCACGATACGGCCCTTGATCTCGCCCTCGACCCGCTCCATGTGCGGCTCCAGGTAGGCGACCGAGGTCTTCATCACCTCGGCCGACTGGAGCACGAACGGCAGCTGCATCTGGCCGGAGCCGAACAGCTCGCCGACGGTCTTCATGCCGTCCAGCAGCACGTCGTTGACGATCTCCAGGGCGGGGCGCCGGGCGAGGCCCTCGTCGAGGTCGGCCTCCAGGCCCTTGCGCTCGCCGTCGACGATGCGGCGCTTGAGCCGCTCCCACAGCGGCAGCGCGGCGAGCTCCTCGGCCTTGCTCTCCTTGAGGGCGGCGGTGTCGACGCCCTCGAACAGCTCCATGAACCGCTGCAGCGGGTCGTAGCCCTCCCTGCGCCGGTCGTAGATCATGTCCAGGGCGACCTCGCGCTGCTCCTCGGGGATGCGCGCCATCGGCAGGATCTTGGAGGCGTGCACGATCGCCGCGTCGAGGCCGGCGTTGACGCACTCGTTGAGGAAGACCGAGTTGAGCACGACGCGGGCAGCCGGGTTGAGGCCGAACGACACGTTCGACAGACCCAGGACCGTCTGCACGCCGGGGTGGAGCCGCTTGATCTCCTTGATCGCCTCGATCGTCTCCAGCGCGTCGCGCCGGGTCTCCTCCTGGCCGGTGGCGATGGGGAAGGTGAGCATGTCGATGAGGATGTCCTCGATGTTCATGCCCCAGTTGCCCGTCAGGTCCTCGATGAGGCGGACCGCGATCCGGACCTTCAGGTCGGCGGTGCGGGCCTGGCCCTGCTCGTCGATGGTGAGGGCGACCACGGCGGCGCCGTACTCGCGGACCAGGGTCATGTTCCGGTGGAAGCGCGTCTCGGGGCCGTCGCCCTCCTCGTAGTTGACCGAGTTGACGACCGCGCGCCCGCCGAGCATCTGCAGCCCGGCCTCGAGGACGGCGGGCTCGGTGGAGTCGAGGACCACCGGCAGCGTGGAGGCGGTGGCGAAGCGGAACGCCAGCTCCCTCATGTCGGCCACGCCGTCGCGGCCCACGTAGTCGACGCAGAGGTCGAGCATGTGCGCGCCGTCGCGGGCCTGCCCCCGCGCGATCTCCACGCACTCCTCCCAGTCCTGGGCGAGCATCGCCTCGCGGAAGACCTTGGAGCCGACGGCGTTGGTGCGCTCGCCGATGGCCAGGTACGAGATGTCCTGGCGGAAGGGGACGCTCTGGTAGAGGGAGGAGGCGCCGGCCTCGGGGCGGGGGCGGCGCGGGGCCGTCTCCCGCCCGCGCACCCGCTCGACGACCTGGCGCAGGTGCTCGGGGGTGGTGCCGCAGCAGCCGCCGACCAGGGAGAGCCCGTAGTCGCGGGTGAAGTTCTCGTGCGCCGAGGCCAGCTCCTCGGGGCTCAGCGGGTAGTAGGCGCCGTCGGAGGTCAGCACGGGCAGCCCGGCGTTGGGCATGCACGACAGGCGGACCCGGGCGTGGCGGGCCAGGTAGCGCAGGTGCTCGCTCATCTCGGCGGGGCCGGTCGCGCAGTTGAGGCCGATCACGTCGACGCCGAGCGGCTCGATCGCGGTCAGGGCCGCGCCGATCTCCGAGCCCAGCAGCATCGCGCCGTTGGTCTCGATGGTCACCTGGGCGATCACCGGCACGTCACGGCCGGAGTCGGCGATGGCCCGGCGGGCACCGATCACCGCCGCCTTGACCTGGAGCAGGTCCTGGGAGGTCTCGATGATCAGCGCGTCGGCGCCGCCGCCGATCAGGCCTGCGGCGTTGTCGTAGTAGGCGTCGCGCAGCTCGGCGTACGGCTTGTGCCCGAGGGTGGGGAGCTTGGTGCCGGGGCCGATGGAGCCGAGCACGAAGCGCGGGCGGTCGGGGGTGGACCAGGCGTCGGCGGCCTCGCGGGCGACGCGGGCACCGGCCTCGGAGTACTCGAAGACGCGCTCGGGGATGTCGTATTCGCCGAGAGCTGAAAGGTTGGCCCCGAAGGTGTTGGTCTCGACGCAGTCGACCCCGACCTCGAAATAGGCCTCGTGCACAGCGCGGACGATGTCCGGACGGGTGACGTTGAGCACTTCGTTGCAGCCCTCATGGTCCTGGAAGTCATCCATGGTGACGTCGTGGGCCTGAAGCATCGTCCCCATTGCCCCGTCGGCGACCATCACGCGCTCGGCCAGGACTTCACGGAAAGACGGAGTGCTTGTCATGGGACAAGAGTACTGGGAGCCGTCCGGGCGCCCCGTGTTCGACGGCGACCTCGGCGGTGATTGGATCTTTCGCCCGCCTGACCCGGCGATCACCCCTGTCGCCGCCCCCGCCGCCGCGCCGGAACCCTGCCCGAGCACCTCCGGAACACCGCCGGAACACCGCCGGAACACCGCAAGAGCACCGCAAGAGCACCGCCGGCGGCCGGTCGCGCCGTCCTCACCGGTACCCCCGGTACCCCCGATCCCCCCCGATCCCCCGGTCCACCGGCGGGCGCGGGGGCGGCCTCCCGCGGCCGCCGGGCCGGGAGCCCACCGGCCCCGCGGGGCGGTCGCGAGACGCGGTGCCGCCCGGCGTGTGGCGGCGCGGAGGCCGCGACGTCCCGATCGCCCGCACCATGTCGGGAAGGTGACGTGAAGGCCCCCTCACCGCATAGGCTTAGCCGGATAGGACGAGAGGTGAGAAGGAGGGGGCGCGTGATCGAGATCGAAGGCCTGCCCGAGCTCGTCGACCCGGTGATGATCGCCGCGTTCGAGGGGTGGAACGACGCGGGTGAGGCCTCGAGCGGAGTGATCGCGCACCTCGAGGGCGAGTGGAAGGCGACCCCGCTGGTCTCCCTGGACCCGGAGGAATACTACGACTTCCAGGTGACCCGCCCGATCGTCGAAATGGGTGAGGGGCTGACGCGGTCCATCACCTGGCCGACCACCAAGCTGTCGGTGGCCAGGCCCCCCGGCGTCGACCGCGACGTGGTGCTGCTGCGCGGCATCGAGCCCAACATGCGCTGGCGCGCGTTCTGCGAGGAGATCGTGCTGGTCTGCCGCGAGCTGGGCGTCGAGCTGGCGGTCCTGCTCGGCGCGCTGCTCAACGACTCGCCGCACACCCGCCCGGTGCCGATCGTGGGGTCGGCGACCGACGAGGGCCTGGCCAGGGCGATCAACCTGGAGCTGAGCCGCTACGAGGGGCCGACCGGCATCGTCGGCGTCCTGCAGCACTCCCTGGGCGCCGCAGGACTGCACGCCGTGTCGCTGTGGGCCTCGGTGCCGCACTACGTGGCCCAGCCGCCCAACCCGAAGGCCACCATGGCGCTGCTCAGCCGGATGGAGGACCTGCTCGACATCCCGATGCCGCTGGGCGAGCTGGCCGAGGAGTCCCGGGCCTGGGAGCACGGCGTCGACGAGCTGGCCTCCCAGGACAGCGAGGTCGCCGAGTACGTCAAGGAGCTCGAGGAGCGCAAGGACGCCGCGGAGCTGCCCGAGGCGAGCGGCGACGCCATCGCCGCCGAGTTCGAGCGCTATCTACGCCGGCGCGACCGTGACTCCGACGGCTGAACTCACGGCGTACGGTTACCACCGGACGCTCTTTTTCGCCTAGGTTGAACCCAGGTTGAGCCTGGGGTCGGGCCCGGGTCGACAGGCACTGATCGGGCACGGCCCGCCTCTCCGGAGGCGCGCCGAGCGGAAAACCGGACGTCGGCGACTCCACGGCCAGGAAAAACCCAGGAAGCACACGGCCCGTGGACGCCGGTGAACGACGCGTCACCGTTACGACCATCTGTCCATGTGACTGCGCACGTTAGGGCGACCATGGCGACTCCCTATATCGACCCGTACCAGATCGACTCGTATCAGCAGACCGCCGACCCGCACCGGAACGCGCAGGAGGCGCGGCGCCGCGTCCTCGAGCTGGCCGCGTTCATGAAGCGCGAGGAGGCCGACGACGCCGCGCACCCGCGCTCGCGGGGCACCGCGTCCGGGCACGCCGTCGACATGTTCCTGGCCCTGCTGCAGGACCGGCTCCCGGTCTGGCGGCGCGTCCTCGACGACCTGATGTACCTGGTCGGCAAGGGCCGGGTGAGCGAGAACCTGCTGCCCATCGCGCGAGCGGGCATCGACTACTACTGCGAGGTCCAGGCGGCGGCGCTGCCCGCCTTCACCTCCCCCTCGGTCACCGTCCGCTTCCGCGAGGCGATGCGTGACAGCGACATCGGGCCGATGTCGGAGATCGTGCCGCTCACCGCGTACCTGGCGGCCGAGCAGCGGGCGGGGCGCGTCTCCCCCGGGGTCGTCCCGGTCGCCAGCGCCCGGCTGCTGCTCGCCGGGTGCTTCCGCCACGCCTACTACGAGACGCTTCTCGGCGCCGACGACTTCCTGCCGTCGCGGGACGAGGTCGCCGAGGAGATCGTCCGGGAGCTGAGGCTGGAGCTCCGGCCGGCCTGACCGCCCCCCGCGATCACCGGCGCCGGGCGGGCCACGCCGGGGTCCGGACGCCCCGGTCGAGTCCGGCCGCCACCGGCCCCGGACGGGCCTGGCCGCCGACCGTGGCCGTCGACGCCAGGCGTGCCTGGTCGAACCGGGCCCACACCAGCGCGGCCAGGTCGGCGTCCACCCCGAGGGGGGCGGCGACCAGGTCGGCGCCGGACGCCTCCAGGCGGTCCTGGAAGAAGCCGGGGGCCAGGAGATAGGAGGCCAGCGCGATCCGCGGCGCGGGTCCCGAGCGCAGCCGCTCCAGGGCCTCGGCGACCGACGGGGTGCCCGTCGCGGCGAAGGCCGCGGTGACCGGGCGGGAGAGCCTGACCGACAGCAGCCGGGCCGCCGCCCGCACGTCGGCCAGCGCGGCCGGATCGGACGAGCCCGCCGCTCCCAGGATCACCGAGTCGGCGCCCCTCAGCCCCGCGGCGGAAAGCCGCCTGGCAAGGACGGCGGTGAGCAGCGCGTGCGGTCCCAGCGGGGCCGCCAGCACGGCGTCCGGCCTGGCCTCGGCGATCACGGAGGGCAGGTCGATGTGGACGTGGTAGCCGCCCGCCAGCAGCAGCGGGACCACCACGACGGGTCCGGGGAGGCCTGGCAGCACGTCGGCCAGCAGCGGCGAGCTGATCTCCAGGAACGCCTGCTCCACCCGCGTCCCCCGGCGGCCCCCGCGCACCAGGTCCCGCAGTCCGGCCAGGGTCTCCTCGCCCCTCGCGCTGCGCGTCCCGTGCCCGGCCAGAACCAGCGTCGTCACAGGCCTTCGCCCCGGTCGCAGGCCAGGCGGTAGCCGCGCTTGACGACCGTCTCGACGATCCCCGCGGGACCGAGGGCACGGCGCAGGCGGGTGATGGCCATCTCGACCGCGTGCTCGGCCGAGTCGCGCGACGGGCCGCCGGGGAGCACGGTCCGCAGGTCGGAGCGGGCCACCACGTGTCCCGGCTTGTCGGCCAGGCGCTTGAGGACCGCCATCGGCGCCGGCGGCAGCGGCTTCAGCTCGCCGTCCACCGCGACGGCATGGCCGCGGATCTCCAGCCGGTGGCCGCCCGCGACCAGGCGGGTGACGCTGTGCTCGGGCAGGTGCCTGGCGAGGGTACGGGCCAGCGTGCCCAGGCGGGAGCGCTCGGGCTGCACGGTGGGCACCCCGCGCGCCTCCAGTGGCGCGGCGGTGACCGGTCCCACGCAGGCGGCGACGACCGGCCCGGCGAAGGCCGAGACCAGCGCGTCCTCCAGGCCGTCCGCGCGGGCGGAGTTGAGCATGGCCAGCACGGCCGGGGCACTGGTGAAGGCGACCGCGTCCACGCCGCCGGAGATCGCCTGGCTGACCAGGCGCCGCAGCGGCGACACGTCGCGGTAGGGCAGCCACCGGTAGACCGGCACCTCGATGACCTCCGCGCCCGCCTCGCGCAGCGCGGCCACGAAACCGGTCAGCGGCTCTCCGTGCAGCTGCACGGCGATGCGGCGCCCGCGCAGGTCCTGGGCGAGCAGGTGCTGCTTGACCTCCTCGCACGACTCCGTGGGCGGGGTCCAGTGGTCGATCAGGCCCGCCGCCCTGACCGCGCCGCGCGCCTTGGGCCCGCGGGTCAGCAGCCGGGCGGCGGTCAGGTGCTCGGCGAGGTCGCCGGAGAGCCCCCAGCCCTCGGCCGCCGCCATCCAGCCGCGGAAACCGACGCCGGTGGTGACCACCACATCGTCGATCGGGGCGGCCAGGCTGGCGCGGGTCGCGGCCAGCAGGTCGGCGTCCTCCGCCAGGGGCACCAGCCGGATCGCCGGGGCGCGCACCACCCTGGCGCCCCTGCGTTCCAGCAGCGCGCAGAACTCCTCGCGCCGCCGGGTGGCGGTGACCCCGATCGTGAACCCGGCCAGCGCGTCGGGCGCGGTCTCGGGAGAGCCGATGGGACCGTCCAGAACGGCGATGCTCATCTGTCGTTCACCACTCCTCGCTCGATGTTTCCTCGGTATCCGGGGTGTCCGGCCGCCCGCGGCCCCACCCCGTGCCCACCCGTGCTCACCCGGGGCCCACCTCCACCGTTCCGCCCGTGAGGCGGACCGGGTAGGTCGGCACGGCCACCGCGGGATCGTCCAGGCACACCCCCGTCACGAGGGAGAACACCTGCTTGTGCATCGGGGAGGCCACCACGGGCTCGCCCGCCCTGGTGCCCACGATCCCCCGGGACATGACGTGGGCACCGCTGAACGGGTCGCGGTTGCCGATCGCGAACAGGGAACCGTCGAAGGCGCGGAACAGCGCGATCTGCCTGCCGTCGACGAGCGCGCACGCTCCGCGCTCGGGCAGCAGATCGGCGTAGGAACAGACCGCTGTCCAGGCGGTCGTCTCCAGGTCTTCTCTCAGCGCGGTCATCGGTGAAGGCCTCCTCTCTTCGGGTTCTCAGGTCCTCGGGTTCTCAGGTCCTCGGGGGTGCGACGGTGGCGATCCGGCACGGCCGGCGCGGGACACGATCGGGCCGGATCAGGAACGGACCACCTCCAGCGGGATCAGGACCGGTTTCACCTGGTCGCGCTCGGGCTCGAAGGCGATCGACGGGTCCGGGGTCCCGGGGGCGTTGACGAAGGAGACGAAGCGCCGCAGCTTCTCCGGGTCCTCGATCGCGGCCCGCCACTCGTCGCTGTAACCGGCCACGTGCCGCTCCATCTGGGCCTCCAGGTCGGCGCAGATCCCCAGGGAGTCGTCCAGCACGACCTCCTTGACGTAGGCCAGGCCCTGGGCCTCCAGCCAGGCGGAGGTGCGCTGCAGGCGGTCGGCGGTACGGACGTAGAACATCAGGAACCGGTCGATGACGCGGACCAGTTCCTCGGTGCTCAGGTCGGAGGCGAACAGGTCGGCGTGGCGCGGGGTGAAACCGCCGTTGCCTCCCACGTAGAGGTTCCAGCCCTGCTCGGTGGCGATGACGCCGAAGTCCTTGCCGCGGGCCTCGGCGCACTCGCGGGCGCAGCCGGAGACGGCCGACTTCAGCTTGTGCGGCGAGCGCAGGCCCCGGTAGCGCAGCTCCAACGCGATGGCCAGGCCGACGGCGTCCTGCACCCCGTACCGGCACCAGGTCGAGCCCACGCAGGACTTCACCGTGCGCAGCGCCTTGCCGTACGCCTGCCCGGACTCGAAGCCCGCGTCCACCAGCCGCTTCCAGATCAGCGGGAGCTGCTCCACCCGGGCCCCGAACAGGTCGATCCGCTGCGCGCCGGTGATCTTGGTGTAGAGGCCGAAGTCGCGGGCCACCTCGCCGATCACGATGAGCTTTTCCGGGGTGATCTCCCCGCCGGGGATGCGCGGCACCACCGAGTAGGTGCCGTTGCGCTGGATGTTGGCCAGGAAGTGGTCGTTGGTGTCCTGCAGGGCGGCCTGCTCGCCGTCGAGGATGTGGCCGTTGCCGAGCGAGGCGAGGATCGAGGCGACGACGGGCTTGCACACGTCGCAGCCGCGCCCGGTGCCGTGCTCGGCGATGATCTGCGAGAACGTGGTGAGGCCGCGCACCCGGACGATGTCGAAAAGCTCCGCCCGGCTCTGCGCGAAGTGCTCGCACAGGGCCTTGGAGACCTCGACGCCCGAGGAGACGAGGATCTGCTTGAGCGTCGGGACGCAGCTGCCGCAGGTGGTGCCCGCGCGGGTGCACGCCTTGATGCCGGGGACGTCGGTGAGGCCGTGCTCGGCGATGGCCGCGCACACCTGGCCCTTGGTGACGTTGTTGCATGAGCAGACCTGCGCGTCGTCGGGGAGATCCGTGCTCGCCGGCCCGCCGGTGAACAACAGCTCGCTCGGCGAACCCGGCAGGTCGCGGCCGACGAAGGGCTTGAGGGTGTTGTACGGGGTGGCGTCGCCGACGCAGATCCCGCCGAGCAGGGTGCGGGCGTCGTCGCTGACGAACAGCTTCTGGTAGACCCCGCCCACCGGGTCCATGAAGGTCACGTCCAGCGCGCCCTCCATCGCACCGAACTGGGCGACCTCCACGCCGAGCAGCTTGAGCTTGGTCGACAGGTCGGCGCGGGTGAAGACCGCCTCGCCGCCGAGGATGCGGTCGGCGGCGACCTCGGCCATCGTGAAGCACGGCCCCACCAGCCCGTAGACCATGCCCTCGTGCAGGGCGCACTCGCCGATCGCGTAGATCGCCGGGTCACTCGTGCGCATCCCGTCGTCCACGGCGATCCCGCCGCGCCCGCCGACCTCGAGACCGGCCTGCCTGGCCAGCTCGTCGCGGGGCCTGACGCCCGCGGAGAAGACCACGATCTGTGCCTCGACGGTCTCGCCGTCCGGCTTGACCAGGCCCGCCACCCGCCCGTCCGGGCCCGCGACGATCTCCTTGGCCCCCGCCTCGGTGTGCACGTTCAGGCCGAGCGCCTCCACGTGGCCGCGCAGGACGGCGCCGCCGCCCTCGTCGACCTGCCGGGGCATGAGCCAGCCGCCCATCTCCACGACGTGCGTCGCCAGCCCCAGGCCGCGCAGCGCGTCGGCGGCCTCCAGCCCCAGCAGCCCGCCGCCGATCACGACGCCGCTCGTGGCGTCCGAGGCGGCCGCCCTGATCGCGTCGAGGTCGTCGATCGTGCGGTAGACGAAGCAGCCCTCCAGCTCCCTGCCCGGCACCGGCGGCACGAACGGGCTGGAGCCGGTGGCCAGCACCAGCACGTCGTACGGCTCGCGGTGGCCGTCGGCGGTGACGGCCTCGCGCGCCCGCCTGTCGATCTCCACGACCCTGGACGACAGGCGCAGCACGACCCCGTCCGGCGTCGGATACGTGAGGTCCTCGACGCTCCTGCCCGCCAGGTAGGAGGTGAGCGCCACCCGGTCGTACGCCGGCCGGGGCTCCTCCCCCAGCACCGTGATCCTCCCCGCGAAGCCCTTGGCGACCAGCGCCTCGACCAGCCGATGCGATGTCGGTCCGTGTCCTACCACGACGAGCCGTGACATGGGTTGCTCTTCCCCTCTCGTCCGCTCCGCCCCAGCCTTCACAGGCGTCTGGGGGGGAAGTGAGACCGGCATGGATCCGATGGTGCTTTCAGGCGGTTTCACCCTGGGGTCTCCCCTGTTACCGATGTGCTACAAGCCGCTAACCGCGTTCACATTCACGATGAGGCGGGTGTGAGTTGTCCGTCGGCCGGGCCGGTTCCGGATGTGAGCCGAACGGGCGCCAGGCACGCCGGGGTCACACGCGCGCCGCCGCCAGGCTCGGCACGGATCCCGCGGTCCGCAGGTAGCAGGCCCAGGTGATGGCCGCGCACACCAGGTAGAAGGCGGCGAAGGAGGCCAGGGCGGCGCCCGCTCCCCCGGTCGCGGCGATGGAGCTGCCGAACCCGCGGTTGATGAAGAACCCGCCGAAGGCGCCGATCGCGGAGATGATCCCGATCGCGGCGGAGGCGTCCCGCTTCCCGACGGCCACGGCGGCCTCGTGGGCGTCCGTACCGGGGGCGATGCCCGCCACGGCCTTCGCCCGGAAGATCGCCGGGATCATCCGGTAGGTGGAGCCGTTGCCGATGCCGGTGGTGGCGACCAGGAGCATGTAGGCGCAGAAGAACAGCACGAAGGCGTGCTGGGACAGGCCTTGCCAGACCAGCGCCGCCGCGCCCGCCATCGCGGCGAAGTTGACGAGCGTCACCCGCGCCCCGCCGAGCCGGTCCGACAGCCAGCCCCCGACCGGGCGGATCAGCGAGCCGAGCAGCGGGCCGATGAAGGCCAGCGCCACCAGGGAGGCGTGCTCGGGGAACTGGCTCTTGATGAGCAGCGGGAACGCGGTGGAGTATCCGATGAAGGAGCCGAAGGTGCCGATGTACAGGACCGACATGATCCAGGTCTGGGCCCGGCCGGCGACCTTCAGCTGGTCGGCGGGACTGGCCTTGGCGGAGGTCAGGTTGTCCATGAAGAAGTAGGCGCCGATCGCGGCGGCCAGGATGAACGGGATCCAGAACAGCCCGGCGGCGGCCAGGCCGAACGCCCCGATCACCAGGGGCATGACGAGCTGCACGGAGCTGACCCCGATGTTGCCGCCGGCCGCGTTGAGCCCGAGCGCCGACCCCTGCCTGTCCTGGGGGTAGAAGTAGGTGATGTTGGCCATGCTGGAGGCGAAGTTGCCACCGCCCAGGCCCGCCGTGGCCGCGATGACCAGGAAGACCCAGTAGGGGGTGGCCGGGTTGCCGACCGCGATGGCCAGCAGCACCGCGGGCACGAGCAGGAGCAGGGCGCTGACCACGGTGAAGTTCCGGCCGCCGAATCTGGCCGGGGCGAAGGTGTACGGGATGCGCAGCGCCGAGCCGATCAGGTTGGGCAGGGCGACGATCCAGAAGAGCTGGTCGGTGGAGAACTCGTAGGAGCCGAGCTGCACGGCCACGATGCTCCACACGGTCCACAGCGTGAATCCGAGGTGCTCGGCGAAGATGGAGAAGATCAGGTTCCTGCGGGCCACCTTCCTGCCGTGCCCCTGCCAGAAGTCGGGGTCGTCGGGCCGCCAGTCGCTGATCCAGGGCTTGGCCATCTTTCCTCCTGCGGTTTCGGGCGGGCTTCGATCCCGAAATCTAAGAGGACGGCATTACGCACATTTACTATCTGTGATGGTGCGCCGGTTACGTGTGACTAACCATGGAAATACGCAATGCACACGTCGCACAGCGGCAACATTCCGGAAACACGAGGGGTGAAGAGGTAACGGTTGAGTCAGCGCGACAATGGGAATCGTCTCCGGTGCCCATTCGTTCGCTTCGGGGAGTGCGCGTGGCCGTCCAGCCGATCCGACCGTTCACCGATCCCGTGCTTCGCACGGTGTCCGAGCCGGTGACCACCTTCGACCGCGCGCTGCGCGCCCTGGTCAAATCGCTCCAGGCCACGATGCGGGCCGGGAGGGGCCGCGCGGGACTGGCCGCGCCGCAGATCGGCGTCCCTTTGAGGGTCGTCGTCTACGAGCTGGACGGCAAGTCCGGTCACCTGGTCAACCCGCGTCTGGAGCTGTCCGAACGGAAGATCGTGGCCGACGAGGCCTGCCTGTCCGCGCCCGGCCGCTGGTGGCCGCTGGAACGCTCCTACATGGTCACCGCCCGTGGTCGCGACATGTTCGGCAAGCCCGCCACCGTCCGCGCCCTGGGCGTGCTCGCCCGCGTCCTGCAACACGAGGCCGACCACCTCGACGGCACCCTCTTCGTCGACCACCTCCCCGAGGAGGAGCGCGAGCGATTCCTCGCGTCGATCCCGTGACTTGCGCATCGCGGAGGCATCGGATAGCATCGTCTGGTTGCAGTCGTAGTTCTCAGCTTAGCCTTATCATCTCAAGTGCTTATGAGAAGTCCGCCGACAGCGGACGTTACACAGTTTCTCCGGATGGTTTCCGCGGGTGCATGGTAGGGTCCGCAACGCAGCCCCGTGCCGCCGACCTGGTGGTTCGGTGAGGCTCCCAATGAGGAGAAGTAGTTTTGTCTGAGGGCACCGTTAAGTGGTTCAACGCCGAAAAGGGCTTCGGATTCATCGCACCGGATGACGGCACCGCCGATGTCTTCGTGCACTACTCGGCTATCAACTCCGGCGGCTACCGCAGCCTGGAGGAGAACCAGCGTGTCAGCTTCGTCACCACGCAGGGCCAGAAGGGCCCGCAGGCCGACCAGGTTCAGGTCATCTGACCTGGTTTGACCTCAAAGGCTTCAGGCTGAGCCCGCACCGCGCAAGCGGTGCGGGCTCAGTCGTCTCTCAGGGCCGTTTCCCGCGCCCGGCTCTCAGGGCCGTTTCCCGCTTCCGGCGGCGCCCCCGGAAGCGGGCGCCGCCGCGCTCCAGGGGGCGGTGCCGCCCGGAGCCCAGAACCCTAGAGCGCGACCCCGAGCAGCGCGTCCACGGTCTCCCTGACGAGGACCGGCGCGTCCGGGTCGCTGCCCCCTTCGGACAGGGCTCGCTCGGCCCAGTCGTCGACGACCGTGAGGGCCCCGGGGGCGTCCAGGTCGTCGGCCATCCGGGCGCGCACCCTTTCGAGCACGACACCGGCGTCGGGGCCGGTCTGCAGCCCCGCCGCCGAACGCCAGCGCGCCAGCCGTACCTCCGCCGAGCCCAGCTGCTCGGAGGTCCACTCCCAGTCGGAGCGGTAGTGGTGCGCCAGCAGGGCGAGCCGGATGACCATCGGGTCGGTCTCCTTGCGCAGGCGGGAGACGAAGACCAAGTTGCCCTTCGACTTGGACATCTTCTCGCCGTCCAGGGCGACCATGCCCGTGTGCACGTAGGCCTTCGCGAAGGGCCACTCCCCGCACGCCACGTGGCCCTCGTGGGCGCCGCACTCGTGGTGGGGGAAGATCAGGTCGGAGCCCCCGCCTGCGACGTCGAAACCGCTGGACAGGTTCGCCAGGGCGATCGCGGTGCACTCGATGTGCCAGCCGGGCCGGCCCCGGCCGAACGGCGAGGGCCAGGAGGGCTCCCCCGGGCGCTCCGCGCGCCAGAGCAGCCAGTCGAGCGGGTGCTTCTTGCCCGGCCGGTCCGGATCTCCCCCGCGCTCGCCGAACAGGGCGAGCATGCGCTCCTCCGAGTAACCGGAGACGGCCCCGAACTTGGGGGCCGCGGCCACGTCGAAGTAGACGTCGCCGTCGAGGACGTAGGTGGCACCCTTGTCGCGCAGCGACACGATCAGGTCGGCGACCTGGTCGATCGCCTCGGTCACGGCGACGTAGTCACGCGGCGGCAGGATGCGCAGCGCCTCCATGTCGGTCCGGAACAGCTCGATCTCACGCTCGGCCAGGTCGCGCCAGTCGACGCCGGTCTGCCCGGCACGTTCCAGCAGGGGGTCGTCGACGTCCGTGGCGTTCTGGGTGAAGTGCACCTCGTGACCGGCGTCGCGCCAGGCCCGGTTGACCAGGTCGAAGGCGAGGTAGGTGTTGGCGTGGCCCAGATGGGTGGCGTCGTAGGGTGTGATGCCGCAGACGTACATCCGCGCCGTGCGGCCCGGCCGGGTGGGGCCGACCTCTCGCGCGGCGGTGTCGAACAGCCGCAGCGGGACACCGGCACCGGGAAGCCGAGGAACCTTCGGCTCAGACCACGATCTCATAAAATGAAGCCTATCCAGCGGTTAGACCACCCCGATCGGCTCGGGATGGTGGATGTACGGGCACTCACCTCAACTCCGGGAGCCGACCGGATCATTCCGGGCGGACCTCGCGGAAGGCGCCCGGATCACGAGGGTCGGCGGTGAAGTCGTAGCGGACGCCGCCGGGCGCCAGGGCCAGCAGGGTGACGGAGCCGGAGCCGAAGGTCCGCCCGTCGGGCAGCTCGTGATGGACGATCATCGTGCGGGGGTCCTCGGAGGGAATCCCCGCCCCGGTGGCGAGCTCCCGCCATTCCTCCCAGGGGCCGTCGAGCTCCGAGGGGCGGCCCGCCTTGGCGAACAGGGGGCGGAAGAACGCCACCCGCTCGTTCTCCGCACCGCGCTCCCAGCCGCTGTTGACGATCATGTGGGTTCCCGGGGGAAGGTCGTCCCGCTCCAGGGTGATCCCGTCCCAGTGCCACAGGCGGGCCCCGGCGGGATCGGCCCGCAGCAGGTGGAAGGGGTCGTAGTGCCCGAGGTCGCCCTCCACGGGCCCGCCTCCGGCCGCCGCCAGGAGCGGCAGGTCGCCCCGCGAGCGGCGGGCCTCCTCGGGGGCGAGCACGCCGAGGCCGTTGAGGAGGGCTCCGACCCGCCTGGCCTCGGGGTCGACGGCCAGCCAGGTGCCGCCTCCCCTGAGGTCACGCCCGCCGATCAGGCCGGGCCCGCTCTCCGGCCAGTGCCGGGCCGGGGGGACCCAGGGGCGGTCGGTGAACTCGTCGCGCACCCCGACCACGATCAGGGGGATCTCGGCGCTCGGATCGATGCTGACGACAACCGTGCACATGCCCGGAGGCTACGCCCCCGCGGGAGGCGGGCGCGGACCGGGGCCCCCGTCGGCAGGAAGGCCGAGGTCACCGAAGCCACCGAAGCCACCGAAGCCACGGCGAGGACACCCCCGGCTCGCCGGTCCCGCTCCCCGCGGGACGCCCGGGGTGGGAGACCACCGCGCGAGGGCCTCAGATCGGCGGCCAGGGGATGGCGGGCCAGTCCTTGGAGGGAAGGGGGTGCAGGCCGGTGTCGAGCAGCCTGCGGACCCGCGACCAGGTGGCCTCGACCTCGTGAAGGGTGAGGAGCTCGCGGAGGCGGCGGCCGAGGCGGCCCTGCTCCAGGTCGGTCTCGAGGCGGGTCAGGACGTTCATGGCCTCGCGGGACAGCGGCTTGCCTCGCCACTGCCACAGCACGGTGCGGAGCTTGTCCTCGGCCGAGAAGGAGACCCCGTGGTCGACGCCGTAGACGTGGCCGTCGGCGAGCGGCAGCAGGTGACCGCCCTTGCGGTCGGCGTTGTTGACGATGGCGTCGAAGACGGCCATCCGCCGCAGCGAGGGCTGGCGGCTGCGGATCAGCACCATCAGGTCGGTCTCGGGGTCGGTGTCGATCCACAGCTGGCACATTCCCGGGCCGAAGGGGCCGTCGCGGTAGACGGTGGGCGGCACGATCCGCCAGCCGATCGCCGCGGAGACCTCGTAGGCGGCGACCTCGCGGGCCGCCAGGGTGCCGTCGGGGAAGTCCCACAGGGGGCGTTCGCCCCGTACCGGCTTGTACACGCAGGCCGCCGTGAGCCCGCCGAGCCGTACCGAGCAGTAGAGCGTCATGTTGGTCGCCTCGACCAGGCGGCCCGCCACGTCCAGTTGGCCGTCACGGAGCAGACGCGTCGCGGTCTCGTCGTCCAGCCCCGCGGCCGGCGCCGCACTCAGCGTCGGCTCGCTCTCAGCACTCATTCGCCTCCTCCAGCAGATGAAGCGCTACTACCCCGGTAACCGTTGAGCCGCACACAAATATGCCCCTCGGGATCGAGAGGCTGGGCGCAGAGCGGGCAGGGCGGGCGGCCGGCCGCGACGAGCGCCATGGCCCGCTTGGTGAAGGCCCTCGCGGCGCCGGCACTGATGTGCACGCGCAGCACCGTGGGCTCGACGAGCGGGGACGGCTCGAACTCCTCGTCCTCGGCGACGGCCTCCTTGGCCTCGATGACCACCTGCGCGGCCTCGGGGTCCCAGGCCAGGGCCATGACGCCGACGCGGAAGTCCTCGCTGATCGGCACGTCGAGGGGGGCGTTGTCCGCCAGCGCGGCCGGGGCGACGGCGGGCACGGGAACGTTGCCCTCACCGCGTCGCAACACCTCGTCGAGCAGCTCGTCGAGGCGGTCGGCCAGCGCCGCGACCTGGAACTTCTCCAGGGCCACGGTGGTCAGCCTGCCCTGGCCCCGCGCCTGCAGGAAGAAGGTTCGTGATCCCGGTTGCCCCACGGCACCGGCCACGAACCTCTCGGGTGGATCGTAGTCGAAGACCGGCATAGCCCGACCTTACGTGGTTCCGGATCCGCCGCCGACTGCGGCATCGCTCCCGGTGGGATTTTCTCCCCCGTCCTCGCCCTCCGAACCCTCCCTGGGGCGCAATCCGGCCACATCTCCGCCCAGGTCGTTGAGCCTGAGCACGAAGGGACGCAAGGGGGTGTAGCGAATGGCGGTGAGCGACGCCGGATCAGCCGTTATCCGCTGGAACTGGTCCAGGTGGAGTCCCATGGCGTCGGCCACGATGGCCTTGATCACATCTCCGTGGCTGCAGACGAGATAGACCGCCTTCGGGCCCAGTCGCTCGTTCCACTCCCTGACGGCCGTCACGGCGCGGTGCTGTACGGCGGACAGGGATTCTCCCCCGGGGAACGTCACCGCGCTCGGGTGGGCCTGCACGACCGGCCAGAGAGGGTCCTTGGCGAGCTCGGCGATCGGGCGGCCCGTCCAGTCGCCGTAGCGGCACTCGCCGAAGCGCTCGTCGGTCAGCACCTCCGCCTCCCGCCGCCCCGCGGCGACCGCCTGCGCGGTCTCCTGGCAGCGTTCCAGCGGGCTGGAGACGATCGCGTCGAGTTCCAGGGTGGTCAGCCGCGCGGCGAGCGCCTCCGCCTGGGCCCGTCCCGCGTCACTGAGGTGCACCTCCGGGGTCCAGCCCGCGAGGACCGGACCGGTGAGGTGGGTAAGGCCGTGTCTGGCCAGCAACAAGGTCGTCACGCGGGCAAGTCTTGCAGCCTTCGCTCCACTACTTTTAAGTGGCCGGGCGGTAACCTGGCCGGATCATGGAGCAGCGCTATGTGGGCCGGAGCGGCTTGTCGGTGTCCCGCCTGGGACTGGGGACGATGACATGGGGACGTGACACCGGCGCCGAGGAGGCCGCGGCGCAGCTCCGCACGTTCGCCGAGGCCGGCGGCACGCTCATCGACACCGCCGACGTCTACACCGGCGGCGACGCCGAACGGCTGCTCGGGCGGCTGCTGCGCGACTCCGTGCCGCGTTCGGAGCTGGTGCTGTCCACCAAGGCCGTGCTCACCCCTGCCGGGCGCAGGCCCCGCGACGCCTCCAGGAAACACCTGGTCGCCGCGATCGACGCCTCCCTGACCCGCCTGGGCGTCAACGAGGTCGACCTGTGGCAGTTGCACGCCTTCGACCCCGACGTCCCGCTGGAGGAGACCCTGGCCGCCGTGGACGCCATCGTGTCCTCGGGGCGGGCCGCGTACGCCGGGGTGTGCGACTACGCGGGCTGGCAGCTGGCGACCGCGGCCGTGGGGCAGCGGGCGGTCCCCGGCAGGGTGCCGATCGTCGCGGCCCAGGTCGAGTACTCGCTCCTGGCCAGGGAGGCCGAGCGCGAGCTGATCCCGGCCGCCGAGCACGTCGGCGCGGGAGTGCTCGCCTGGTCGCCGCTCGGGCGCGGGGTCCTCACCGGGAAGTACCGGACGGGCATCCCCGCGGACTCCCGGGCCGCTACCCCGCACTTCGCCGACTTCGTCACCCCCTACCTCGACGAGCGGTGCCGCCGGGTCGTGGAGTCGGTGACGACCGCCGCCGAGGGACTCGGCGTCTCACCGCTGTCGGTGGCCCTGTCGTGGGTACGCGACCAGCCGGGGGTGGCCTCCGCCATCGTCGGCGCCCGCACCCACGCGCAGCTGTCCGGGGTGCTCCAGGCCGAGGACCTGGCGCTGCCCGTGGAGATCAGGGAGGCGCTCGACGACGTGTCCGCGGACTGAGGCGCGGCACCGGAGAGGCTCCGGTGCGGACGGGCCTCCCAGGAATCTCCCAGGAAGGACGGCCTCCCGGGGAAAAGAGCCGGCGTGCCAGGAGAACGAACGAGAAACCGAACGAGAATTCGTCTCACGTATCACTAGTCGATACCGAATGACGACTTTCCGTGGAAAAAACGGGCCTCCCTACAAAACTGTCAAACAGGTGGCAGGGGGACACCTGGACGTCGGCGAGATTCATGGCCGACGTCCGGCCGGGGCGAAGGAGACGAGTGCGAACTGCGATGGCGGCAGGCGTTCTGGCGCTGGCGCTGGGGGGTGGAATCCCGGCGGTCGCCGTCGTGCCCGTGAGCGCCGCCCGGGCGAGTGCCGTCGCACGGCTGGACGACTGCGATCACGAAGGGCTGCTGGGCACGGTGACGGGCCGGGTCTGCCAGGCCGTGGAGGGCGTCGTGGACGGCCTCACGGAGGGCATCTCCCCGCTCGCCCCCTCACCGGCGCCCTCCGGCGGGGACGACAACGCCGGGAACAACGCCGGGAACAACCCCGAGAACGGCAGAGGGAACAACGCCGAGAACGGCAGAGGGAACAACGCCGAGAACGGCAGAGGGAACAACGCCGAGACGCCCGCCGGCGCCGAGGCGGAGACCCCGGCACCGGCCCCCTCGTCGGACAAGAGGCCGTCCACCGCGAAGGAGGAGGAGAAATCCTCCGGCGGCACGCAGGCGCCCCGGACTCAGGCCCCCGCCGACGCCTGCGGGACCGCGGCCTCCGCCAAGTGCGCGGACTCGCCGGTGGCCCCCCTCATCGAGGAGCCGCGGGAGCCCGGGACCTCCGAGACGCCTTGGCCCAGGGCGTCGCCGAGCCCCAGCCCGTCGGCGACCCCCTCGGCGAGCCCCTCACGGGACCAGGACGCCGCCCCGGCCAGGAAGAGCCCGGTTCCGGTGCCGACCGACCGGCCACCGTTCCCCCAGACGCCGCTCCCGGACGCCAGGACGCTCACGACCGAGGTGGGCGAGCCGGTGGCCCCCAGGCCGTCACCCGTGGTCGACGCCGAGGCGCCCCGGGTGGAGTTGCTGTGGCCCGCCCCGCTGATGCAGGAGCTCCAGCGGCAGATGCCGGACGAGCACCCGGTGACCCCCAGCCGGTCGTCCGACACGGCGAGCACCGTGCTCACCACGACGGTGCTCGTCTCGGCCATCCTCGCGGTCCGCCTGCTCTACAGCAGGCGGAGGGTCAGGGAGTCGATACCGTTCGAGCCGGCTCCGCCGGGACACCACCGGGTGGCCTGACCGCCCCGGCCCGCGGTTCCGGCCCGGCCGCTTCACGGCCGCCGCGGCCTCGCCGCCCCGGTACGACACCGGCCCGGCCGATCACCGCCCGCCGGGCCGGGAACTGCTCAGGCTCCGATGGCGTGGACGCCGCCGTCGACGTGGACGATCTCGCCGGTCGTGGCGGGGAACCAGTCGGACAGCAGGGCGACACACGCCTTGGCCGCCGGGATCGGGTCGTTGATGTCCCAGCCGATCGGGGCCTTGGCGGGCCAGCTCTCCTCGAACTCGACGAAGCCGGGGATGCTCCTGGCGGCCATGGTCCTGATCGGGCCCGCGGCGACGAGGTTGACCCGGATGCCGTGCTTGCCGAGATCGCGGGCCAGGTAGCGGGAGCAGGACTCCAGGCCGGCCTTGGCCACGCCCATCCAGTCGTACACCGGCCAGGCCTTCGTGGCGTCGAAGTCGAGGCCGACGATCGCGCCGCCCTCCTTCATGAGCGGGAGCGCGGCCACCGCGAGCGACTTGAACGAGTACGTGGAGACCTGGACGGCGGTCGCCACGTCCTCCCAGGAGGTGTTCAGGAAGTTGCCGCCCAGGGCGGTCTGCGGCGCGAAGCCGATGGCGTGCACCACCCCGTCCAGGCCGCCGAGGTGCTCGCCGACCCGGTCGGCCAGGGAGTCGAGGTGCTCGGTGTTGGTCACGTCGAGCTCCAGCACGGGGGGCGGCTCCGGCAGGCGCTTGGCGATGCGCTCGACCAGGCTGAGCCGGCCGAATCCGGTGAGCACGATCTGCGCGCCCTCCTCCTGGGCCAGTTTGGCCACCGAGAAGGCGATGGAGGCGTCGGTGAGCACCCCGGTGACGAGGAGCCGCTTGCCTTCGAGGATTCCCACGTCAGTGCCCCATTCCAAGGCCGCCATCGACGGGGATGACGGCCCCCGTGATGTAGGCGGCGTCCTCGCCGGCCAGGAACCTGACCACGCGCGCGATCTCCTCCGGGGCGGCGTAGCGGCCCAGGGGGATGTTCTTCCGGATCTGCTCCTGGTACGCCTCGTCCAGCTCGGCCGTCATCTCGGTCTCCACGAAGCCGGGGGCGACCACGTTGACGGTGATGTTGCGCGAGCCCAGCTCCCTGGCGGCCGACCGGGCGAAGCCGATCATGCCGGCCTTGGAGGCGGCGTAGTTGGTCTGCCCGGCCGAGCCGAGCATGGCGACCACCGAGGAGATCAGCACGATGCGACCGCGCTTGAGCCGCAGCATGCCGCGGGTGGCGCGCTTGGCGACCCGGTAGGCGCCGGTCAGGTTGGCGTCGATGACGTCGGTGAAGGTCTCCTCCTTCATCATCGGCAGCAGCGTGTCCCTGGTGATGCCGGCATTGGCGACGAGCACCTCGACCGGGCCGAACTCGGCCTCGACCTTCGCGAAGGCGGCGTCCACGTCGGCCGTGCTGGTCACATCGCAGCGCACGCCGAACAGGCCCTCTGGGGGCTGGCCGGAACGGTAGGTGACGGCGACGTCGTCGCCTGCCTGAGCGAGTTCGCGGGCGATCGCGAGGCCGATGCCGCGATTGCCGCCGGTTACGAGAACAGATCGAGCCATGGTCAGACGGTATCGGCTACCGGGGGGTAACCACCTTGTCCGGGAGGGACAAGATCACAGGGCTAGGATCGTTGACATGCGCCAGATCGACTCCGACTTCCTCGCCCTGCCTCTGCGCCGGCTGGCGGACGCGGCCCTGCAGCGCGCCCGTGACCTGGGCGCCGAGCACGCCGACTTCCGGCTGGAGCGCATCCGCGGGGAGACCCTGCGTCTCTCCGACGCCGCGTTGGAAGGTTCCATCGACGCCGACACCCTCGGTTACGCCGTACGGGTCGTCAAGGACGGCACCTGGGGTTTCGCGGCGGGCATCGAGCTCACCCCCGAGGCGGCCGTCAGGGTCGCCGAGCAGGCGGTGGAGGTGGCGGTCGTCTCCGCGGCGGTCAACCGCGAGCCCGTCGAGCTGGCCCCCGAGGCGGTGCACTCCGACGTCACCTGGATCTCCTCCTACGAGGTCGACCCGTTCGAGGTGCCGATGCGCGACAAGGCGGCGCTGCTCGCCGACTGGTCGGGCGACCTGCTGAGGGATCCCGGGGTGGACCACGTCCAGGCGTCGCTGATGCAGGTCAAGGAGCAGAAGTTCTACGCCGACACGGCCGGGACCACCACCACGCAGCAGCGGGTGCGCGTCCATCCCCGGCTGAACGCGACGAGGGTGCTGGACGGCCGCTTCGACTCGATGCGGACGCTCGCCCCGCCCGTCGGCCGGGGGTACGAATACCTCACCGGCACCGGCTGGGACTTCCCCAAGGAGCTGGCGCGCATCCCCGAGCTGCTGGAGGAGAAGCTCCGGGCCCCCTCCGTCGAGGCGGGGCTGTACGACCTGGTGGTCGACCCGTCGAACCTGTGGCTGACGATCCACGAGTCGATCGGGCACGCCACCGAGCTCGACCGCGCCCTCGGCTACGAGGCGGCGTACGCCGGGACGAGTTTCGCCACCTTCGACCAGCTCGGCAAGCTGGTGTACGGCTCGCAGGCGATGAACGTGACCGGTGACCGCACCGTCGAGCACGGCCTGTCCACGATCGGCTACGACGACGAGGGGGTGGCGACCAGGGAGTTCGACATCGTCTCCGACGGCGTCCTGGTCGGCTACCAGCTCGACCGGCGGATGGCGCTGCTGAAGGGCCTGGGCGCCTCCAACGGCTGCGCCTTCGCCGACTCCCCCGGCCACACCCCGATCCAGCGGATGGCCAACGTGTCGCTGCGCCCGGCGCCCGACGGCCCCACCACCGAGGAGCTGATCTCCGGCGTCGACCGGGGCATCTACGTGGTCGGCGACAAGAGCTGGTCCATCGACATGCAGAGGTACAACTTCCAGTTCACCGGTGAGCGGTTCTATCTGATCGAGAACGGCAGGCTCACCGGGCAGCTGCGCGACGTCGCCTACCAGGCCACGACGACCGACTTCTGGCGGTCGATGGCGGCGGTCGGCGGGCCGCAGACGTACGTGCTGGGCGGGGCGTTCAACTGCGGCAAGGGGCAGCCGGGCCAGGTCGCGCCGGTCAGCCATGGCTGCCCGTCGGCGCTCTTCCGCGGCGTGCGCATCCTCAACACGGTCCAGGAGAGTGGCAGTTGAGCACGCGGGGTGAGCGGACGGAAGAAGGCGCCGGACAGGCGGTCCGGCGGGAGAGGAACGGGATGACCCCCCAAGAGATGATCGAGAAGGTCCTCGACCTCTCCACGGCCGACGACAACGTCGTGATCGTGGACGAGACCTCGAGCGCCAACCTGCGTTTCGCGGGCAACACCCTCACCACCAACGGCGTATCCCGTTCCGCGCAGCTGACCGTGATCTCCATCGTGGGCCGCGGCGTGGGCGTGGTGTCGCGGGCGGCGGTCCGCCCTGACCAGCTCGACGACGTCGTGGCCGCCGCCGACCACGCCGCCGAGGACGCGCGGCCGTCCGAGGACGCCCGGCCGCTGCTGGAGGGCACCCGCTCGGGCGACTGGGACGCCCTCGCGGAGACGACCTCGATCGGGGTGTTCGGCGCCTTCGCCCCCGCCCTGGGCGAGACCTTCGCCACGGCCGAGGCCGGCGGGCGCAGGCTGTACGGGTTCGCCGAGCACACCGTCACGACGACCTTCGTGGGCACCTCGACCGGCACCCGGCTGCGGCACACCCAGCCCACCGGCCGCCTGGAGCTGAACGCCAAGTCGCCCGACATGAGGCGCTCGGCGTGGACCGGCGTGTCCACCCGGGACTTCTCCGACGTCGACGTGGCGGCCCTGGACGCCTCGCTGGCCCGGCGCCTGGAGTGGGCGAGGAACCGCGTCGAGCTGCCCGCGGGCCGGTACGAGACGCTTCTGCCGCCGACGGCCGTGGCCGACCTGATGACGTACCTGTACTGGACGGCCGGAGCGCGCGACGCCCTGGAGGGACGCACGGTCTTCTCCAGGCCCGGTGGCGGCACCCGCGTCGGCGACGTCCTGTCCGAGCTGCCGGTCCGCCTGTACGGCGACCCCTCGGCGCCGGGCGTCGAGTGCCCTCCGTTCGTGGTGGCGCACGCCTCCGGCCGGGAGAACTCGGTGTTCGACAACGGGCTGCCGATTGAGCCCACCGACTGGATCTCCGGCGGCAGGCTGGCCAACCTGCTGCAGACCCGGCACTCGGCCGAGCTGACCGGCCTGCCGGTGACCCCGGCCGTCGACAACCTGATCATGCGGGGGCCCGAGGGCGGGCGGTCGCTGGAGGAGATGATCGCCTCCACCGAGCGCGGCCTGCTGCTCACCTGCCTGTGGTACATCCGCGAGGTCGACCCGCAGACGCTGCTGCTGACCGGGCTGACCCGCGACGGCGTCTACCTGGTGGAGAACGGCGAGGTCGTGGGCGAGGTGAACAACTTCCGCTTCAACGAGAGCCCGGTGGACCTGCTGCGCCGCCTCACCGAGATCGGCGCCTCCGAGCAGACCCTGCCGCGCGAGTGGAGCGACTACTTCAACCGCGCGATCATGCCCCCGATCCGGGTGCCCGACTTCAACATGTCGACGGTGAGCCAGGCCAGCTAGGCCCTCGCCGGGTACGGGCCGTTCAGCGCTGGACGAGCGGGATGGTGTGCACCGTCTCCCAGCGCTGCCCCGCCACCACGCGGGCGGTGGCGTCGGTGAGGTCGTAGACGACCGACCAGCGGGTGTGCGGCTGGGCCACCCGCCGGAGCAGGCCCATCGCGTCGCGCCAGTCCCGGGTGGCGGGCAGCCCCTCGGCGAGCGTGCGGTAGCGGTGGTCGGCCCGGCGCTGGGCGGCGGACGTGCCGGTCATGCCGAAGTTGGTGAGCATGCGGTCGTCGATGACGTTGAGCCTGCCCCCTGCGTACTCCACGACGGCCGACCCGCCCGCCGCGTCGGCGATGAGGTAGTGGATCTGCGGCCCGATCGTGAAGTCGACGTCGTAGCGGCGCATGATCGCCAACGCCTCGTCCACGGTCGCCGCCTGGTCGAGCATCATCCGGA
The DNA here is from genome assembly GCF_051918855.1 of Streptosporangium sp. H16. Taxonomy (NCBI): domain Bacteria; kingdom Bacillati; phylum Actinomycetota; class Actinomycetes; order Streptosporangiales; family Streptosporangiaceae; genus Streptosporangium; species Streptosporangium sp. H16. The sequence goes on along the minus strand of NZ_JBPXMD010000004.1, from coordinate 170,985 downwards.
TGACGCGCACGCTGGTGATGTCGGGGCGGTCGGGAGAGCGGGCGGGCAGCCCGCCCTCGGGCGAGGTGGCCATGCCGATCGCCAGGCCCTTCTCGTTGACCCCGTCGTAGGGGGCGAGCACCGCGTGGGCCATCCTGCGGCGGTCGGGCGCGGCGGACAGGTCCGGCGGCGCGGAGCCTCCGATCAGGTGGAACAGGTCGACGACGGAGACCGAGGCGTAGCCGTCGGGCGGGTCGGCGTGCACGATCAGCGCCGGGTTGGGATCCCAGTCGAAGTTGCGGCCGAACAGCGGCCGGTCGCCGCCGAGGGCGAACAGGGAGCAGGCCCAGCCGTCGGCGCGCCCCGCCAGTTCCTCCTCCCCCAGGGGCGCCTCGAGGTCGTACGACCCGTGGTAGGTCATCTCGTACAGCGGCAGGTCGTCGATCTTGCGGAGGCTGCCTATCGTCCGCGCGACGTCGGCGGCGCTCTGGCGCAGCAGCGGTTCCTCCCGCGTTCCGGCCCGCGGCCCGGCGTCGGGGGTGGTGGGCGTGGGGGCGGTGGTGGGCGTGGTTCGCGAGACGGCCCCGGTGGCGGCGGGCACTGCGGCGGGCACTGTGGCAGGCACTGTGGGCGCGCCGCCCGCCGGGGTGGCGCAGCCGGCCGGGAGGATCACCGCCGCGGCCAGCGCGGCCCGTGCCACCGCGCCCGCCGCCGCACCGGGCGGCCTTCCCGCCCTCGGACCCCGGGTCTCCTTCATCCCCGTAGTCTGCGGCACCGGACATCCGTCGTACAGGCTCAGTCGTCCTCCAGGCGGAATCCGATCTTCATGCCGACCTGGAAGTGGCCGATCTCCCCTTCCTCGATATGCCCTCTGATCTCGGTCACCTCGAACCAGTCGAGATGGCGCAGGGTCTGGGAGGCGCGTCGGACCCCGTTGCGGACGGCGGCCTCGACGCTCTCCCCCGAAGTGCCGACTATCTCGGTCACCCGATACGTTCGATCTGTCATCCCCTGCTTCTTCCCGGAAAGCCACGATTACATGACCGTTCGCACCCAGCCGATATGAGGCCTAGATTGGGAATCGTGAAGGGATGGCGCAGGCGCCCGGTGGTTCATCAGGTGACGGACGCCCAGCCCTCCCTGAGCGCCGACATCGGCAAGCGCGAGAAGAGCTACTTCATCAAGATGGGGATCCGGCTGATCTGCCTGGTCCTCGCCTTCACGGTGCCCGCTCCGATGCCCGTGCGGCTGCTACTCTTCGCCGGAGCGATCTTTTTACCATACGTTGCCGTGATCGGGGCCAACGCGCCACCGCGCGGGGTTCCGCATGTCCCTGACGTGGAAGATTCCGGACAAAGCGAGATTCCACGCCACCGACGCGAGATCGGGTCGTGACTAAGTCTTGACGCACCCCAAGGGTAGTAGGTGTACGCTTTAGCCAAGTGCCCTGGTCCCCCGTCGGGGCACTGTTGCCGGCGTTCCGGGCCCCCGTCGGAACGCCGATGAAGCGACGCCGGGTGGTTTGCCCCCGTAACCACCCGGCGTCGCCCTTTTCTCAGACTTTTACATTAAAGCGCCTCGGCTTTGGCATTATTTGTCGCCCAGCGTCTCGGTCGTCGCCTGTTCCCAGTTGCGCGCCAGCGTGGTCAGCCGCTCCACGACGTCCGGCGGCGCCGTGCCCGCCCCCTGGGCCAGGCCGAGCAGATAGGCCGTCAGCGGCGCGGCGGGCCTGGCCACCCCGTGCGCGACCTCCTTGGTCAGGTCCAGCACCTCGTCGCGGTCCATCACCGCGGGATCGATGCCCAGCTCCCGGCAGACCAGCGCGGTCCACTCCGTCAGCACGTTCACATCTCGCTCCTTGTCCGCGGTCGCGCCCGTCCCGCGCCGTCACCGCTCTCGCGGCCCTCGCCGGAACCCACGCCTCCGCCGCCGGAGCCCGGCTCCACCGTCCGGGCCCGCTGTAGATCGTCCATGGTGTCGCAATCGAACCATGGCTGCCCGGTGAGATGAAGCGTGACCGGGGCGAGCGGGGCGAGCAGCCCGTGCAGCGACCGCCCCTCGTAGCGGGCGAGCGCCCGCGCCAGGCTCCGCGCGTGCCACACCCCGGCGAGCCACTGCTCGCGCCCGCCGTCGTCGAGGAGCACCGCCCCGGCCCGGGGCCCGCCAGCCTCTCCGGCGCGCGTCCCGGCCCCGCCCGGAGAGGGCCCCGTTCCCGCGTACGGCGCCGTGTCCCGCCCGTCCCCCGCCCCGGCGGCGTCCAGCAGCGCGTTCACGTGCTCGGCGGTCAGGAACGGGAGATCGGCGGCGAGCAGCGCCACCCACGGCGCGGTCACCTCGGCCAGACCCGCACGAAGCGCCGGGACGGGGCCGCCTCCCGGCGGGTCCTCACGCCGGAAGATCGCGCGCGGCAGCCCGGGGCGGGGCGGCCCGACGACGATCAGCCGTGCCGCGCCGGGCACTGCGGCGGCCACCGACTCGACCAGCGGGCGGCCGGAGACGTGCAGGCCGGGCTTGTCCCGCCCGCCGAGCCTTCGCGCGAGACCGCCCGCCAGGATGCAGGCGTCGTGGCGGGCGGTCATCGGACACCTCCGGGTCTCCGGGCGGGGACGTCAGCCGCCGATGGCGGACATCGGGCGGGACGGCTGCAGGAAGGTCGGGTCGTCGATGCCGTGACCGGCCTTCTTGATCCGGACCGCGGATCGCCAGCGCTCTGCGATCTCGTCGTCACCGGCGCCGGCGCGCATCGCGGCCCTCAGGTCGGACTCGTCGGTGGCGAACAGGCAGTTGCGGATCTGGCCGTCGGCGGTGAGCCGTACCCGGTCGCACGCGCCGCAGAACGGCCGGGTGACCGAGCCGATGACCCCCACCCTGGCCGGGCCGCCATCGACGAGGAACAGCTCCGCCGGGGCGCTGCCGCGCTCCGCCGAGTCGGCGTCGACCAGGTCGAAGTCGGCCTTGAGCATGGCGAGGATCTCATCAGCCGTGATCATGTTCTCCCGGCGCCAGCCGTGCTGGGCGTCCAGTGGCATCTGCTCGATGAACCGGAGCTCGTAGCCCCGCTCAAGGCAGTAGCGGAGCAGCGGCACGGCCTCGTGGTCGTTGATCCCGCGCATCAGCACCGTGTTGACCTTGACCGGGCGCAGTCCGGCGGCGTCGGCCGCCTCCAGCCCGGCCAGGACGTCGGCCAGGCGGTCGCGGTGGGCGAGCTTCTTGAAGGTCTCGCGATCGAGGGTGTCGAGGGAGACGTTGACCCGGTGCAGACCGGCGGCGGCCAGGGCGTCCGCCATCCGGCTCAGCCCGATCCCGTTGGTGGTCAGCGAGACCTGCGGGACGGGGTCGAGCGCGGTGGTGCGGGTCACGATGTCGATGAGCTCGCGGCGGAGCAGGGGCTCGCCGCCGGTGTAGCGGACCTCGGTGATGCCGAGCCGCTCCACCCCGATGGTGACCAGCCGGACAATCTCGTCGGCGGTCAGCAGCTCGGGCTTCGGCAACCATTCGAGGCCCTCGGGTGGCATGCAGTAGGAGCAGCGCAGATTGCAGCGATCGGTGAGGGACACCCGCAGATCAGTCGCAACGCGACCGAACGAGTCCTGCAACACGGGACGCCACCTCCCAGTCGATCACCTGTTGGGACAGGGGGCCAGCCTACGGCCAGCCCCCCGCCCGGCCCTAAAGCAGGCCCTTAACGTTTCAACATCACCACGAGATGGTTGATTCCTGATGAGATGACCTCGTACGCCCCGGCCCGATCGGCCCGCCCCCTGACACGGATCGGTTGCCGCGGATGGGCGGCGGTCCCGACCGGGCCGGCCCGCGTCGCCACGACCGGCCGGATGTCCTCGTACCCGCGAGGTACGCCGAGCGGTCACGGCCTACAACGCCCGATAAAATAAGTGGGATCTCATGTGGAACGTGGGCAAACTGGATCTCGCAACCAAGGAGATCATGATGCCGAACCAGCCCGCACCGAACCTGGTGTCGTGGGCCAGCGAGATCGACGAGAGTACGATCATGCAGGCCGCGCGCGCCGCCCGCCTGCCGTTCGTCTCCGGACACGTCGCTCTCATGCCCGACGCGCACATCGGCATCGGCGCGACGGTCGGATCGGTGATCCCGACCGAAGGGGCGATCATCCCGGCCGCCGTCGGCGTCGACATCGGCTGCGGCATGGTCGCGACCGAGACCACGCTCACCGCCGCCGACCTCCCGGACACCCTCGATGCCCTGATGCCGCTGGTGGAGAGGCGGATCCCGGCCGGCGTCGGCAAGGGCCACGACGACCCGTCCATGGACCGCGCGCTCAGCGACCTCGGCCGCCCGCACACCGGCCTGACCCCTCAGCAGGAGAAGAAGGTGTCGCTGCAGTTCGGCACCCTCGGATCCGGCAACCACTTCGTCGAGGTCTGCCTCGACGAGCGTGACCGGGTCTGGACGGTGCTGCACTCGGGCTCGCGCGGCATCGGCAACCTGCTCGCCACCAAGCACATCGTCGACGCCAAGAAGACGATGAAGAGGCAGGCGATCGGCCTGGAGGACCCGGACCTGGCCTATCTGGTGCAGAACACTCCGGAGTTCACCGCCTACATCGAGGACATGCTGTGGTCGCAGGCCTATGCCATGGCCTCGCGCGCCCGGATGGACAAGGTGCTGAGCAACGCCCTGTTCCGGGTCGCCGGCAAGGGGCAGCGGCTCCGGACGATCAACTGCCACCACAACTTCACCCAGCGGGAGACGCACGACGGCAAGGAGCTGTGGATCACCCGCAAGGGAGCCATCAAGGCCGACACGGGCGACGAGGGCGTGATCCCGGGCTCGATGGGCACGCGCTCGTACATCGTGCGCGGGCTCGGCAACCCGATGTCGTACAACTCCTGCTCCCACGGAGCCGGCCGCAGGATGTCGCGCACCCGGGCGAAGCGGGAGCTCACCGCCACGTCCCTCACCGAGGCGATGCGCGGCCGCACCTGGAACGCGGACCGCGCCGCCGCCCTGGTGGACGAGCACCCGCAGGCCTACAAGCCGATCGACCAGGTGATGGCGGACCAGAAGGACCTGGTCGCGATCCAGCACACGCTGCGCCAGGTGTTCAACTACAAGGGCTGAGCCCGCGCCTCCCGTGCCCCGAAGCCACCTCGGCGTCCGCAACCGTCCAGGGCCGTCGACGGCCCTGGACGAGCGTCACGGGGACAGCGGGAGGCGGACGACGAAGCGCGCGCCCTGGGCGCTGTCCTGGATGGTGAGCGTGCCGCCGTGGCTCTCGGCGATCTGCCGGGCGATGGGGAGACCGAGTCCGACACCTCCCGCGTCCCTGCTCCGGGCGGTGTCCAGCCGGGTGAACCGCTGGAACACCGTCTCTCGCTGGTCGGCAGCGACTCCCGCACCGTCGTCGAGCACCTCCAGTTCCGCGGCCTTCTCCGGGAATCGCGGGTCGCCGTCCGCGCGTCGTACAGTGATCGTGACCGTGGAGGAGGCGTGTCGCTGGGCGTTCTGGACCAGATTGCCGATCAACTGGCCCAGCCGCACCCGGTCACCGCTGACCGTCACGCCCGCCGCCAGGTGCTGGACGATCTTCCTGCTCGGCTTGTGGCCCTTCAGTTCCGTGGTGACGAGCTCGGCGAGATCCACGATTCGTCGCTCGTACGGTACGCCCGTGTCCAGGCGGGTGAGCGTCAGCAGGTCGGCGGCGATCGAATGGAGCCGTTCCACGCTCGGGAGCACGGCGTTGCACAACTCGGCCGGGTCGACGTCCCGCGGCGCCATGAGGGCGACCTCCATCTGGGCGCGGATGGCGGTGATCGGGCTACGCAGCTCGTGGGAGGCGTCGGAACAGAACCGTCGTTGCTGCTCCAGCACGCCCTCCAGCCGGTCAAGTGTCTGGTTGACGCTGCGGGCCAGCCGGTGGATCTCGTCCTTGGCCATGGGGACCGGGACCCGGCGGCCGAGGTCGGTGCTCTGGATGTGGTCGAGCTGGGCCCGGATGGCGTCCACGGGTTTCAGCGAGCGGGTGACGGTGTGCCGCGCCCCGCAGGCCACCGCGATCGTGAAGATGACCGTCCCCGCGACCAGCAGGGCCGTCACGCCCGGATAGACGGCGAACGGCGGCGTCGGCGCGGCACTGTAAATGGTCCAGTCCCCGTTGCGGAACACCTGCTGTGCGACGACGATGTGGCAACGGCCTGACGCGAAGACGGAGTGGCAGATGACGGCGCTGGCCACCCGGTGAGGGGACTTCGGGGTGAAACGCGCCATGGCCGGCTGGTTCCGCAGATCTCTGGTCGCCGCGACCACCCTTCCTCGAGGATCGACCACCTGGATGGGGCGGATCAGGTTCTGCGGGATGGGCGGAAGTGGATCGACGAGTTTTCCATGGTCGACGTAGTAGGCGGCCAGCTCCCCCACAGCGGTCACCTCCTTGGTGAGTTCGCCGGTGGCCGTCCTGTTGATGACGAACAACAGGACGATGGAGAACACGGTGCACAGCGAACCCACCGCCACGCCGGTGAACAGCGCCAGGCGGCCTCTGATCGTGCGGCGTTCAAGCCTCATGACGGCCCCCCGTTCACGGACGGGACCCGGGGCAGCCGGAGGACGAAGCACGCACCGCCGGTGGTGCTCTCCTCGACGTTCAGGGTTCCGTGATGCGCGTGGGCGATGTCACGGGCGATGGCGAGGCCGAGGCCGGTGCCGTTGTGATCGAGCCGGCGGGCGTCGTCCAGCCGGGTGAGACGGTGAAACACACGCTCCCTGTCGCCGAGCGCGATTCCCGGCCCGTCGTCGCTGACCGCGAGCTCGACCACGGCGTGAACGGCGTGCACATCGACGCATACCTGGTGCGTGCAGTGTCTTTGGGCGTTGTCCAGCAGGTTGGCGAGCAGCCGGCCGATCTGGATGGGCACCGCGTTGACGATGCTGCCGGACGCGAGGTGGAGCTGTACCGGACGCTGATCCGACCGTCGGGAAACCTCGGCCCGGACGAGTGCCGCGAGATCCAGGTGCTGTTGTTCGGCGGCCGCGCCGGTCCCCACGCGGGCCAGGAACAGCAGGTCGTCGGTGATCTCCTGGAGCCGCTCCACCTGTCCCAGCATCGATTCGACCAGGTCAGGCAGCCGAACCCCGCCGAGATCCTGTTGCGCCTCCTCCAGCTGCGCGCGCAGTCCGGCTATGGGAGTACGCAGTTCGTGGGAGACGTCCGAGGCGAATCGCCGATGGGAGCGTTCCAACTCCTGAAGCTCCTCCTTGCCCTCGTCCAGGCGCTGCAGCGCATTGTTGATCGTCCGGCACAGACGGGCCACCTCTCGCGCGTTGGCCGGTTCGGAGATGCGCGTGTGCAGGTCGCCGAAGCCGATCACTGCCAGTTCGGAGCGCACCACGTCCACAGGGCGTAACACCCGGCCGGTCACCTTCCAGGTGGCGTACGTGGCCAAGGAGATCAGCGCGACGGCCTCGATCACCAGGATCAGGTGACGGGAGTCCGGCGACGGGAAACCCGCGGCCCGCGGCCCCGCGGCGCGAACCGGCGAGGTGGCCGAGCCGCTGGATCCGGACGCCGGCAACCGCGGCTCGCGGTGGCGCAGGGACCATCGGCTCGCCTGGCCGGGGAGCGGCCCCAGGGCGGCGGCCGGCGAGGCGGCCGGATGGTGGCCCCGCGCCACGGTCCGGGTCCGGCCGAGGTCGGCGGCACGCGATCGCAACCGGCCGGGTGCCGTTCCGGAGCCGGTCTCATTGGCAGCGGGCACGGCCCGCTGAGGGGCTTCCTGCCCTTGGGCGGTGCGTGCGTGGTCCATCGAGTACATCCCCGCCCCCGCGACGAGGAGGGTGAGGAGGGTGAGGACGGCCACGGCGGTGGTCAGCAGGGTGATCTGTCCCCGGACCGATCCCGGCCCGCATCGGATGGCCCGTGTCAGTGACCTCGTACGAGCCGACTTCCACCTCCGGCCTACAAGCGGCAGGCGCAGGTGACGCCCGCTAATACTCGTGCGACCTGTTGAACCGGGCGACCGCTCCTGAACAGAGTCGTCACCCGCCTGCGGGGAACGGGTGCGGGGCCGGTCGGCGGGGTCGATCGCAGAAGGCACACGAGGCGAACAGCAGGGCTTCGGCAGACGGTGAGGCGGATCCTTCGCCCCGCGACGCCAATGGTCGTCATCACCGGTCTCCCCGCACGTGGGCTTCCTGAAGAGCGACGTCTCCGGGGACGGGAGATCGGCCCGCCGCTCCCATGATCTGTCGGTCAGCAGACGCACCAGGCCCGTGGCGATCACCGTCCACGTGAGCAGGGTGATCAGGGGCCACATGAGTATCATCCAGTTGTCGTACGGGTCCGCCATTACCATCCTTCTGGAAAACAGATTCGAGGGGGATGCCGGAGTTCCGAGGGGACCGGGAGCCGCTACCGGCGGGTCGCCACCGCCGTCGCTCCCTTACGCGCCTCAGCCGAGGGGATCCTTTCGCGCCACTTCACCGGGAATGAGTGAACGGTATGAGCTTGGCCTGCGACCAAAGGCCGCCGTATCGCACATTTATGCATGTTTGTACCTCTGCGCTCCGCGCGTGCGACCACCGGTTTGGGGCTCGGTTGGAGTGGACTTGGTCCCTGTTTTACGGACGTCCAAGGTCAGGTGTTCGCCCTCGCGGCCATGTCGCACGACGAGAAGCGCGGGAAGGACGAAGCCGGGCGAAGACCTTGCGCGCTTGAGCGGGCAACGGCTTTCTTCGCGAAAGTGACGTTACGGAGGCCGGGGAACATCGCGGGCCCTCCCCCTCCGGCCCCGTACTTGACACGGCCGACATCTGGGTGGTTCATGGGCCTATGGGGCATTTATCCCGCTGTGACGGTGAAACTGCTGATGAGCCCGATCTCCATCAGTCGTCGTGGCCTGGTTGGCGTGGCCGCGCGCGGGAGTGGCGGCTCGTCGTCGAGTTGCTGCAGGCGGCCAAGATCGGCCGGGGCGGGATCATACTGGTCGAGGGCCGGTCGGGCGTCGGAAAGAGCCGTCTGCTCGACATGGCCGTCACCGCGGCGGCGAGGGCGGGGTTGGAGATCGCCCAGGGCACGGCGGACGAGCTGACCCAGCTGATACCGCTGGCCCCGCTGACATCGGCGCTCGGACAATCCGGCTGTGCGCTTCCCGCAGACGATCACATGACCATCTCCGGTCCGGCCGATCAGCGACTGCTGCTGGTGGAGCGACTACAAGGCCCCCTGGAGCAGCGGGTGGCTCAAAAACCGCTGCTCCTCACCTTGGACGACCTGCAGTGGGCCGACCCGATAACCCTGCTGGCGCTGCGGTCGATGACCAGAGACCTCGCCTCCTACCCGCTCGTCTGGATGCTGACCCGCACCAGCGGCAGCGGCGATGGCCCCCGCCTCAACTGTCTGTTCGACGTACTGGAACGTGACGGCGCGAGCCGGATCACGTTGGAGGCGCTGGACGAGCGAGCAGTGACCGACGTCGTCACCGACGTCCTCGGGGCAGCGCCCGAACCGGAGGTGCTGGCCCTGGCCGACATCGCGGACGGCAATCCCTTCCTGCTCGTCGATCTTCTGGAGAAACTAAAAAGCGAGTGCGTCTTCCGGATCGCCGACGGTCACGCACGGATGATCTCGGCACGACTGCCGTGTGCTCAGGCGATCACCCAGGAACGCCTGGAGGAGCTGTCCGCACCGACCAGGCACATGCTGCAGGGCGCCGGAATCCTGGGCCGTTCATTCTCGGTGAGAGATCTGACCGAGATATTCGGCGAATCGACCAGTGGCCTGTTGCCGATGCTGGAGGAGGCGATGGCGGCCGGCATCGTCGAACCCGCCGGGGACGAGCTCACCTTCCGGCACGATCTGCTGTGGCAGGCGGTGATCGGAACCATCCCCGCCCCCGTACGCCGGGCCCTGCACCACGACGCGGCAGAGATGCTGCTCAACCGAGGCGGGTCGGCCGTTCCCGCCGCCGCGCACCTCATTCACAGCGCCGGCCGCGGTGATACGTCCGCACTCCTTGGACTGGACCAGGCGGCACGGGAGGTGCTGCGGTCCTCACCTCAGACCGCCGCCGACCTCGCCCTGCGGGCGCTGGAACTCAGCGGCTCCACCGACCCCGACTGGTTCGGTCGCGCCACCACCGCGGTCGACGCCCTGACGGTCATCGGACGGCTGTCCGAGGCGGCCGATCTTGCCCGTGCCGCGCTGGGCAGGGCCCCGGCCTGCCACGCGCCTCGCCTGCGATGCGCGCTGGCGCACATCCTGCTGCTGAGCGGCCGACCGGCGGATGCGGTATCCGAGGCCGAAAGCCTGCTCGCCCAAAAAGACCTGCCCGAGGACCTTCGCGGCATCGCCGAATGGACGATGTTCTGGGGGCTTACCTGGCTGAACGACTTCCAGAAAGGACGGCAACAGGCGGAAGCCGTTCTGGCCGATCGAGAGCGGCACACCGATGCCGCCGTGGTCGGAGCTCTCCTGCTGCTCGCCCGGTTCGCGATGGTCGATGGGCGGATCGCCGACTCGTTCGCGCGTCTTTGTGAAGCCCTGCGCATCACCGACAGCGGCACCGCCGAAGCCATCCAGCGCCCGTACACGCGCCTGATACTGAGCCTCCACTACAGAGCCGTGCGTCAGTTCGATGCGGCCGACATCGCCATCCAGGCCGCGGAGGAGGAGATCAACGACCTCGGGCTGACCGTGCTCGCCGCACAACCCGCACTGTTCCGCTCCGTTCTGAATCTGGGCGTCGGTCGACTTGACGACGCCGCCGCCGAGGCCCAAGCCGGGAAAACGATCGCCGAAGAGCTGGGCACACACGGGTTCATCCGCGTCGGGCTGTCCATACTCGCTGTCCTTGCCCTGCGGCGGGGCGACATCGACGCCGCGGTCGGGCACATCGAACGCTTCCAGTCCGTCCACGCCGCGCCCGAGATGTTGTTCGGATCGGTGTGGGAAAGGTGGGTGATGGCGGCGGTGGCCGAGGCCCAAGGTGATCCCGGACGGGCGATCGACATCCTTCACACGATCTACACCGACGAGGAGGAGCGGCGCTGGGCACTCCTCACGACGCCTCTCACGGCCGCCTGGATGACCCGGCTGGCGCTGGCCGCGGCGAACCGTCCGTACGCGCAGGCCATCGTTGACACGGCCGAGTACCTGGCCAGAAACAACCCGGACTTCCCCGTCTTCGCCACCACGTTCGCCCACGCCCGCGGCATTTTCCATCAGGACCCCGGCGCGTTGACCGCCGCCGCCGATCAGCCCGAACCGTGGGCACGCGCCTTGGTCGCCGAAGACCTCGGCGTCCTGTGGGCCACCGATTCCGGCGCCGATGCCTCGGTGAAGGCCGTCGAGTGCCTGGATGAGGCGCTCGACGGCTACGAGCGCATCGGTGCGCTCTGGGACGTGGCCCGGGTGCGAGCCCGGCTGCGGGCACTGGGTGTACGGCGCCGCCACTGGGCCCGGTCCCAGCGGCCGTCTTTCGGATGGGACAGCCTCACCGACACTGAACGCGCGGTGGCCGACCTGGTCGCCCGAGGTATGACCAACCGCCAGGCCGCCGAGCGGATGTTCCTCTCCCCCCACACGGTGTCCACCCACCTTCGCCGGATGTTCGGCAAACTCGACATCGCGTCCCGTGCCGAGCTGGCTCGCATCGTCGCCGAGAAACGCCCCGACCTCCGCAGGACCTCTTAGGCCCGATGGCTGAGATCACGGTGTCGCGAGGCCGGCCCAAGCGGCCGGCGCGAACCTGTCGCCTGGAGCGACGTCGTGGCGGCAGGAGATCGCTCCGGGTCACATCCCGAACGCGATCGACAAGGCCGGAACCGCCGGCCACCTCGCGACTCGACGACCATCGAGTCGCGGCGTCACGCGGGACAGCGGGGCGGCCGGACGCGCTTCCCCGTCAGGCGTGGGCGAGGTGCCGGACCGCCTGACGGCCGTGGCCGAGGGCCCGCCCGGCGATGAAAGCCGACATCGCCACGCTGACCGCCGCGCTCGCCGCCACCGCTGCCGCGAAGGAGGCCGTGACCCCCTCGGCACCCATGAGCATCAGGACGGCGATCGGCAGCCAGGCCAGGGCGGTGGCTCCGGCGGCGACGGCGAGCAACCGGCCGGCGGCACGGACGCCGGGGGCGAGCATGGGATCCCCGGCCGCCTTCGAAGGCAGCGCCAGGAGGAAGGCGAGCATCATCGGCACGAAGAAGCCGCCGGTCATGGCGTTGCCGAACACTCCCATCGGAAACCCGGAGTCCAGGAACACCATGCTCACGTACAGCCAACCGAACAGTGCCGCTGGAACCAGGCACAGGGGCGCGAAGGCGATCACCTCGAAGGGGGCGGAAAGCTCGCTGCGTCTGATCACCCTCACCGCGTTCACCAGCAGCGGGAGCATCGCGAGCACGGCGATCATCGGTGCCGTCGTGAACACCGTGGTGCTCACGACGGCCAGCGGCTCCGCGACCGGCCCGTGCTCCAGAGCGTGCGACCACGTGGCCTCCAGGCTGGCCACCTGCCGGATGCCGGGGTTCCAGAGGTAGGTGAGCGCGATGCCGCCGACGATCAGCACGGCGGCGGGCGGAGTTCGCACGGCGGAGCCTCCTGGGATCAGGTCACGGTTGATCCGGGCGTCGAACGCGCCCGCGAGGAGATCGGCCACCGTGCGAAGCCGCACCGGGCGCGCCTCGATCAGCTCGCGGACCTCCTCCTCGTAGCGCCTGCGCCACGCCATGGGATAGAGCCGCAGCACTCCGACAGCCAGCGCCCGCATCATGACGACCCCCAGGCGACCCCCGCGCGCCTGGCGCCCGTCCGCTCGATCCGGCGCAGCGTCGCGAGCTGCTCGGTGAGCGCGCCCCTGCCGCTCTCCGTGAGCCGGTACGGCTTGCGTCGCTCGCCGGAGGCGACCTGCTCGATCCAGTCGCGCTTCTCCAGGCGCATGAGCGCCCCGTAGAGGGTGCCGGGCTCCAGAGCCGTCCCGGAGAACCCCTCGATGTCCTGGATCATCCGGTAACCGTGTTTGTCGCCCTCGGCGAGGCTGATGAGCACGAGCAGTGCCACGTCGGTGAAGCGCCCGAGGTCCTGTGTTCGACGTCCCATCTATTCAGTAAAACTTAGTAAGTTGGACTAAGCAAGGGTGCCGGCGCGCCCGCCGTCGGTGACCGGTGAGGGAGACGGCGGGGCGCGCCGGGAGGGCTCAGAGCCCGAGCTTGGACAGTTCGTCGCTGGTGAAGGCGAGCTTCACGACGGGGGAGGTCCCGTCGCTCATGAAGGCGTAGAAGTCGAGGTCCCAGAAGGGGTTGGGAGGCTCACCCGGAACGGCGTCCTTGACCCCCTGGACGCCAGGCGTGCCGCTCTTGTGGCGGGCGTACCACTGGTCGACGAAGAAGCAGTCGGGGCCGTAGGTCCTGATGTCGCCCACATCGCCCTCGGCGCGTCCCACGACGACGTAGGCGTGCCCGGCGCCCCCGGTGGTGTCACGGAAGTTGACCAGCTCCACCTTGACGCCCGAGCCGAGCAGCTTGGGCTGGTCGGCGAGCATCCCGATGACGCAACAGGCGAAGAGCGTGCAGTTGGCGCCGGTGAGCCCGCGGTAGTTGGCCCGCCCGGTCGCGACGTACCCGCTCTTGAGCTTCTCGCGGGCCTCGGCGAACGTGGACTGGGTCACCGGCCCGCCGAGCCCCGCCTCCTTTCCGATCGCCGGCAGGCGCACGGGCTTGAGGTCGGAGAACCGCTGCCCGTCGGGAATGATTTCTGGAACGTTCCCACCACCGGCCGCGATTTGCAGCTTCTTGATGACGACGTCGTCGTCCAGCAGCTGCGGCCAGGGGTTCCACAGCTTGGCCGTGGCCATCTTCGTCTTGGCGATCGCCGCCTGCACGGCCGCCATCCGTGTCTGCTTCGGGGTCGCGTGCGTGGCCTGACTCATGGTGATCTCCCAATTACTTTTCCGGAGGAACCATGACACTTCCACCGCGTTTCCCCGATGGCAACGGGATGGCCTTTTGTGGCCAGAACAGGGGCGCCCACGAGGATCCGGGCGGAGTTCACCCGGCCACGCTCACGCCTTCCTGACGGGGCCGGGAGTGCCGCGGGGGCGGCGGGCCGGGCATCGGCGGACCGTCCGGGTGAGTGTCACGATGCCGGGGCGCCCGCGGCGGCCCGGCCTGGTGGACGCCGGTGGACCTCAGAGGCGGTAGTCCCAGCCGAGCAGGCCCGCGCGCAGGTCGCCGGCGAGGCCGCGGACGTAGTCGAGCTCGGCCTTGAGCACGGCCCGCTGGTACTCGGACTCCACCAGGAAGACGCGGGGCAGGAATCTCCCGCCCTCGGTCAGGTCGGTGTCCAGCTCCGACAGCCGCGTCTCCAGCGAGGTCAGGCGCTCCTCAAGGGCGGCACGGACCTCCTCGGGCGGCAGCACGACCATGAAGGCGAGCGCGGCCGGGAACTCGGGGAACTCGCGGGCCCGCGCGGAGAGCATCGTCCGCATCCACTGCCGCAGCGTGTCGCGGCCCGCCTCGGTGGGCTCGTAGACGGTCCGCTCCGGGCGGTTCTCCTCGCGCGAGGTCTCCCTGACCGCGATGAGCCCGTCGCGCAGCAGCCGGTCGATGGTCTGGTACACGCTGTTGCGCTGCGCGACGTTGACCACCTCGTCCTTGTGCCGCTCCTTGATCAGCCGCTGCATCCGGTACGCGTGCATCGGCGCCTCGGCGACCAGCGAGAGCAGCGCCATGGCCAGGGGAGACCGCCTCGTAGACATGACGGACATCGTAGGACTCGCCAGGTAATAGTCATTTTATATATAGTCATCTTATGACCAAGAAAGCATTGATCATCGGTGGGGGCATCGCGGGTCCGGTAACGGCCATGGCCCTGCGGCGCGCGGGCGTGGACTGCGAGGTCTTCGAGGCGTACGACCGCGGGTCGGAGGGCGTGGGCGCCTTCCTCACGCTCGCGGTCAACGGGATCGAGGCCCTGCGCCTCCTCGACCTGCACGATCTCGTCCACGACCTGGGCATGGACTCCTCGCGGATGCTGATGCTCAACGGCCGGGGCAGGCCGCTCGCCTCCACCCGGCAGCCCAGCCGGACGCTGAAGCGCGCCGACCTCCACCTGGCGCTGCGCGACGAGGCCGTACGGCGCGGGGTGCGGATCCACTACGGCAAGCGCCTCACCGACGCCTCGATCACCGCGGACGGGGTGCGTGCGGTCTTCTCCGACGGCGGCATGGCCGAGGGCGACCTCCTGGTCGGCGCCGACGGGCTCCGCTCGCGCACGCGCACGGTCATCGACCCCGGCGCGCCACGCGCCCGGCACGTCGGGCTGCTGAACACGGGCGGTTTCGCGGACGGCGTGGAGGTGCCGGGCGAGCCGGGAACGAACCACTTCATCTTCGGCAGGAGGGCCTTCTTCGGCTACCTGGTCCATCCGGACGGCCAGGTGTGGTGGTTCGCCAACCCGCCGAGTCCTAGGGAGCCGGCTCCGGAGGAGCTCGCGGCGGTCACCCCGGAACGGTGGCGCGCCACGCTGACGGAGCTGTTCAGGGACGACACCGGGCCGATGCTCGACATCATCCGCGCGACCGACCGCATCCCTGCCGGATGGAACACCTACGACCTCCCGACCGTGCCGAAGTGGTTCAACGAGCGCATGGTGATCCTGGGCGACGCCGCGCACGCGGCCTCGCCCTCGTCGGGCCAGGGGGCGTCCATGGCGATCGAGGACGCGGTGGTGCTGGCCAAGTGCCTGCGTGACGTCCCCGGCACCCTCGACGCGTTCGCCGCGTTCGAGAGGCTGCGGCGGGGCCGGGTGGAACGGATCGTGGCGCACGGCAGGCGCAGCGGAAGCGGCAAGGCCCCCGGAGCCGTCCGCGCCCTCCTCCGCGACCTCACGCTCCCCGCCATCATGCGGCAGGTGGACAGGAGGAACGCGCTGGCCTGGATACACGACCACCGGATCTCCTGGGACGACCCGGTACCCGCGGCGTCCGCGACGTCTCGCTGAGACGCGGGCGGCCGGTCAGGGCGCGGTGATGGCGGTGCCACGGGCGAGGAGCAGGGCGACGTCGACCGCGGCGACGGCGATCGCCATCGCGAAGGGGACGCGCGACGAGCCCCGGCCCAGTGCCAGCCCACCGGCGGTGAAGACCCCCGCCGCCGCCAGGGCGGCCCAGCTTCCCGCGCCCGGCGGCTCCGGGGGCCCGAAGACGAGCAGGGCCGTCGCGGCCAGCAGGGGCAGCGGGATCAGGAGGCGGACGCGGACGGTGCCGAGCCGCTGCGGCCAGCCGCGGACCCCGCCCGCGAGGTCCGCGGGGATGTCGGGAAGCACGTTGGCCAGGTGCGCCCCGCAGCCGAGCAGCGCCGCGGCCGTCACCGCCCACCAGGCGGGCCACGGGTGTCCCGGCAGGCCCAGGGTCACGAACCCCGGCAGCGAGCCGAACCCCACCGCGTACGGCAGCCAGGACAGCGCGGTCGCCTTGAGCCCGAGGTCGTAGGCCCACGCCGCGGCGACGCCTGCCAGGTGGACGGCACCGGCGGCGGGACCGGAGGCCAGCGAGAGCGGCACGCACAGCGCCAGCGCCGAGAGCGCGGCGACCCACACCGTACGGACGCCCACCGCTCCGGAGGCGACGGGCTTGCCGGTGCGGCCCGCGGCGGCGTCCCGCGCGGCGTCCACCGCGTCGTTGCACCAGCCGATCGAGAGCTGTCCCGCCAGCACGGCCGCGGCCACCAGGGCGCACCCGGCCGCGTCGCGCCCGCTCGCGACGGCCAGCGCGGTCACCAGGGCGGTGACCGCCACGGTCGGTCCCGGGTGACAGGCCAGCAGTAATCCCCGTACGGCCCGGAGCGACGGCCCGGGGCCCAGACGCGATGGCCGACTCCTCGTCACGGATCGATCGTAGGCGGGAACCTCACGGAGCGCGGGCACTCTCGAGGGCCGTTGCCTGCCCCCGTCCCGGCCCGCCACCTCGCGCAGCCGGAGCGAGAGCCGGAGCCGGAGCGAGAGCCGGAGCCGGAGCGCGGCTCTCCCGCGGACCGGAACCCCGCGGAAGACGGGCACGGAGGGCTTCGTGACGCATGCCACACGCGCAGGTGGGCAAAAGGGAGTTGTCCGCTGTTCGCGAGCCGGGAGTTACCAGATGACGCGAATCGTCGCTGTCCGCGGCGCACTCCCGACGAACCGCCACTCCCAGGCAGAGATCACCGACGCGTTCGCGCGAGCGTGCCTTCCCAAGGGTGCCAGCCGCCTGTTGCTCGACAGGCTGCACGCCTCCGCGCGGGTGGAGTCACGGCACCTGACGCTGCCGCTCGACCGGTACGCCAAGCTGGACGGCTTCGGCGCGGCCAACGACGCCTTCGTGGAGACGGCCGTGGAGCTGGGCGCCGAGGCGGTGGGCGGTGCGCTGCGGGACGCGGGGGTCCTCCCCGAGGACGTGGACATGATCCTCTTCACCTCGGTGACCGGTGTCGCGGCGCCCTCGGTGGACGCCAGGCTGGCCGGGCGGCTCGGGCTGCGCCCGGACGTCAAGCGGGTACCGGTCTTCGGCCTGGGCTGTGTCGCGGGGGCGGCCGGGATCGCCCGCCTCCACGACTACCTGCGCGGCTGGCCGGACCATCTCGCGGTGCTGCTCTCGGTCGAGCTGTGCTCCCTCACCCTGCAGCGCGGTGACGCCTCCATCGCCAACATGGTCGCGAGCGCCCTGTTCGGCGACGGGGCGACGGCCGTGGTGGCCTGCGGCGACGAGTGGCGGCCACGGCGTACCGGATCCTCCGCGACCTCCCGTGCCGCCGCCGGGGCGAACGGCGCGTCCGCGACCACGCGGCCCGCGGGACCCGCGGGCTCCTCCCCGCCGAACAGCGCGCCCGCCGCGCACCATCGGTTCCCCCTCTCCGGAGCCTCCGCGTCCTCTTCGTCTCCGGCGCCCGCGGGGTTCGCGAGGTCCTCCCCCGCGACCGGCGCGCCCGTGACGCACCGGCCGCCCTCCGAACCGGCGGGAACGTACGAGCTCCCGGAGCCGCCGGTCACGATGACCGGGCCGGCGGTGGTGGCCTCGCGCAGCCACCTGTATCCGGACTCCGAGCACGTGATGGGCTGGCACGTCGGCGACACCGGCTTCCGCGTGGTGCTCGACGCGAGCGTCCCCGAGGTGGTGCGTACCTATCTGGCGGACGACGTGCACGGCTTCCTCGGTGACCACGGCCTGAGGGTCGAGGACGTGACGGCGTGGGTCTGCCATCCGGGTGGCCCGAAGGTCCTGGAGGCGGTGGCGGAGACGTTGCGGCTTCCCGAGGGCGCGCTGGACCTCACCTGGCGCTCGCTCGCCGCGATCGGGAACCTGTCCTCGTCCTCCGTCCTGCACGTCCTGCGGGATACGCTCGCCCTGCGGCCACCACCGCCGGGCACGCCGGGACTCCTCCTCGCGATGGGACCGGGCTTCTGCTCCGAACTCGTACTGCTGCGCTGGTAGGAGCCCGATGTCCTGGCATCTGTCGTCCTGGTACCTGCTGCTCGTGCTGCTCGTCGGCCTGGAGCGCGTCGCCGAACTGGTCGTCGCGCGCCGCAACGCGCGCTGGAGCATGGCGCGCGGCGGGGTGCTGTCCGGGCAGGGCCACTACCCGTGGATGGTCGCCCTGCACACCGGCCTGCTCGCCGGGTGCCTGTTCGAGGCGGGCCTGGCCGACCGGCCCTTCGTGCCCGCGCTCGGCTGGCCGATGCTCGTCCTGGTGGTCGCCGCGCAGGGTCTGCGCTGGTGGTGCATCACCGCGCTGGGCCCGCAGTGGAACACCCAGGTCATCGTCGTGCCCGGCCTGCCGCTGGTGGAGCGCGGCCCCTACCGGCTGCGGTGGCTGCGCCACCCCAACTACGTCGCGGTGGCCGTCGAGGGGGCGGCGCTGCCTCTGGTGCACACCGCGTGGGTCACCGCGCTGGTCTTCACCGTGCTCAACGCCGCGCTGATGGTGGTGCGGATCCGCTGCGAGGACGACGCCCTGGCCTCGCTCGCCACGACGCCGCCCGCCGCCGGGGCGCCGCCCGCCGGGACGGCGGGAGCCACGCCGCCGCAGGACGTGCCGCTCGCCACCGCGCCTCCGGGGGACGTGCCACCGGGGGACGTGCCACCGGGGGACGTGCCACCGTCCACCGGCAGGGCGCCGGCGTGATCGACGTCCTGATCGCGGGCGGTGGGCCGGCGGGTCTGGCCACCGCCATCCACGCCACGCTGGCCGGGATGGAGGCGGTCGTCGTCGAGCCCAGGGCCGTACCGGTGGACAAGGCGTGCGGCGAGGGGCTGATGCCCAGCGGCACCGCCGCCCTGAGGTCGCTGGGGGTGCGGGTCGAGGGCAGGCCGCTGCGCGGCATCCGCTACCTGGACCGCCGGTACGCGGTGGAGGCGGCGTTCCGCGACGGGCCTGGCCTGGGCGTGCGGCGGACCGCGCTGCACGCCGCGCTGGCCCGGCGGGCGCGGGAGCTGGGCGTGGAGGTCGTGCCCGGCAAGGTGGACGGCGTGCGGCAGGACGGCGACGGGGTCGAGGCGGCGGGGCTGCGTGCCCGCTGGCTGGTGGCCGCGGACGGCCTGCACTCCCCGCTGCGCGCCCTGCTCGGGCTGGAGCTACCGGGGCGCGGGCCGCGCAGGTACGGGCTGCGGCGGCACTACCCGGTCGCGCCGTGGACGGACTTCGTCGAGGTCCACTGGGCGGCGGACGGCGAGGCGTACGTGACGCCGGTGGGCGAGAACCTGGTGGGCGTCGCCGTGCTGAGCTCGCGGCGGCGCGGCTACCCGGAGCACCTGGCGGACTTTCCCGCGCTCCTGGAGCGGCTGGAGGGACCGGCGGCGACCCCGGTGCGCGGGGCGGGACCGCTGCGCCAGCGGGTGCGCGCCCGGGTGGCCGGGCGGGTGCTGCTGGTCGGTGACGCGGCCGGCTACGTCGACGCGCTCACCGGGGAGGGGGTGTCGCTCGCGCTGACGTCCGCGCGGTTGCTGGTGGACTGCCTGCGGGCCGGTACCCCCGGGTCGTACGAGGCCGCCTGGCTGCGGCT
The DNA here is from genome assembly GCF_051918855.1 of Streptosporangium sp. H16. Classification (NCBI taxonomy): domain Bacteria; kingdom Bacillati; phylum Actinomycetota; class Actinomycetes; order Streptosporangiales; family Streptosporangiaceae; genus Streptosporangium; species Streptosporangium sp. H16. The sequence goes on along the minus strand of NZ_JBPXMD010000004.1, from coordinate 150,998 downwards.
GTCCCGGCGGCACCGGCTGCTCACCGGGGCGCTGGTGGGCACCCGGCGGTACCGGCCGGCGGGGCGGCTGATCGTCCCGGCCGCCCGGCGGCTGCCCTCCCTGTTCGGCGCGGCGGTGCACGCCCTGGCCTGACCTGGCACGTGTCCTCGCACGTCCTGGCACGTCCCTGGCTTGGCCTGATCCGATCTCGCCGGCCACCCGGTCCTCCGTCTCGACCCGGCCGGCCGAGCCAGGGGACACGCCTAGCGCGAGACCTTGTGGACGATGCCCAGCCTGGGGGCGTAGTGGTTCGTGCCCTGGAAGCGGATCCGCCACTCACCGCCCGTGCGATCGCCCACGGTCCGGGCGAAACGTCCCCGGGAGTCGGTCGTGGCGCCGGCCACCCTCGTCCATCCGGCCTTCTCCCCCGGCCGGTGCAGGATCTCGACGGGCTGGCCGGGGAAGGGCGCGTAGTCGAGGGCTCCCTGCGGGTCGACCCGGTTCAGCACCCCCGTCACCCGCACACCCGAGTTCCCCCGGACCGCCTCCACCCCGCCGAACCTGGTCAGGCGCTTCAGCAGGAAGCCCGTGTGCCCGGTGACCTCGGCGCCGTCCGTGCCCCTGGCGGTCACGGAGACCGTCCAGGGTCCTGCCGGGTACCAGCGGCTCAGGCTCTTCTCCGGGGCGAACCTCCAGGTCACCCAGCCCTCCCCCGGCCTGGAGACGATCTTCCCCGCCGTCGCCACGGCCGCGCCGGGAGCGAGGCGGGCGGCCACGACCGGGCCGGGTGCCGATCCGGGCGCGAGGGCGGGCCCCCGTCCGGGTCCCGGCCGGGCGGGCGTCCCGCGGCGGGGCGCGGTGACGGGGAAGGACGTGCCCGCCGAGGCGGGAGGCGCGCCGGGCTCGACATTGATCCTCACCCCCTCGGGGCCGGTGACGCCCCGGGCCACCACCTCTATCACCATGCGTACGGAGTCGGCGGGCCCGACCACGGGGGTCGCGGGGCGCAGGGTCACCGAGCGGATCGTCAGGTCCTCGACAGCGGCGGCGGCCGGGGCTCCGGCCGGTGCCGGCAGGGTCACTGCCCCGGCCGCCAGGGATGCGAGAAGAACTCTCATCGTCATGATCAGGACGCTAGGAGGCCGCCGGTAACAAGCAGGTAGAGGACACACGCCCCGTTGGGCAAAGCGAGAGCCGCCCGCCGGGAAAAGCTCCCGGATCCCCCGAGGCCCGGCCGCTCCCCGGCCGTTCCCCGGCCGTTCCCGCTGCTGTCGCTCGGCGCCCTCGCGATGAACGCGCAAGGCGTCAAGGCGTCAAGGCGTCAAGGCGTCAAGGCGTCAAGGCCGAGCGGGCCATGGGCAGGCCGATCATGTCGAGCCCGCACAGCATAGGAACACCCGGTCATGGGTCGCGTACGAGGCAGATCGAGCAGGTGACGGTGACGCGGCACCGTCAGGCGCGGGAGAGGCGGCCACCATGGGCACGGGGCGTTCCCCGCGCGCGGTGTGGCCGCCCGTCCTCGAGGGGTCTCAGGCCGTGAATCTCTCCCGCACCTCGGCGATCACCGTGCGGCTGTTGAGCAGGAGCATCGACGCGAACACCGAGGCCAGCAGCACCGGCAGCACCTCGGAGGCGATCAGCGTGAGACCTGCCGCCAGGACCAGCAGGCAGGCGTTGCCCAGTGAGGCCCGGGGGGAACGGGTGAGGAAGTACACGGCCAGGCGGGCGACGTCCCGCGCGCGGAACGCGAACAGGGAGGTGATCACCAGCACGTTGGCGATCCAGAGGGTCGCCGCCACGGCGATGAGGACCGACAGCACGGCCCACCATCCCTGGACGCCGGCGGTGGCGAGGTTCGACCCGATGACGGCCAGCCACAGCAGCCACGGGATCCAGAGCTTGGCGACCCCGCGGAGGTTGGCCCGGTAGCCGCGCCAGAACGCCGCCCCGGGATGGAGGTCGGTGAGGTCCAGGCGGCGGTGGTGCAGCGCGTACAGCGCGGCCGAGAGCGCCGGGCCGGCCGGGATCAGGCAGAGCGCGGCCAGCGGGATGTTGGTGGCGTCACGGCCGAGCAGGACGAGCCCGATCAGGCCGGGCACGGTGGTGAGCAGGAACAGCAGCTCGACCACCAGCAGGGTGTAGACGAGCGCGCAGGCACGCGCGAGAGGTCCTTCGCCGAACCGGATTCCGGCCGTCGTGTCGGTCATCAAATATCTCCAGCGTGGAAACCTCGTCCTTCAGGATAAGAAGGAAACGCGGCGCGGTGCCGTACGGATTCGGCAAGGTTTTCGGCGGTGGCGACAACCAAGCCGCCATATGCGTGATGCGAGGCCCTCGCCGCCGGGCCGGCCGAGAGGTGAAACGCCTGTAAAGCCGGTGTAAGACCTCAAAGGGGAAGTTTTCTCCTGGTGGGCGGCTGGCGGTGAAGCAGGAATTCCCGCGGGTGACCGTGAGAGCCCTCTTCCTTCCGGGAGGGGAGGATGTCAACCGTGCTTTTGCTTGAACCGCTCGTAGGCGCCGTTCATCATGTTGACCAGGGAGGTCATGTTGTTGGCCTCGAGTTCCTTGACGTAGGCGCCCCACTCGCCGAGATCGCGTTTGCCGAGGATGAACCTGAGCGTGTTCTGGGTGACGTGGTCCTTCAGCGGTGTCTGCCACAGCGTCACCTGCTCGCGCTCCTCGTCGGTGAGCGGGTGCGGGGGCGGCACCGGCAGCGGCTTGCGGGAGTTCATCTCCTTCTGGAACGCGATCTCCTCCTCCGAGAAGGTCGACTGCAACAACTCGGTGGGCCCGCCGTAGGCGAAGATCCCGTTGGAGAAACCGAAGTCCTTTTGCAGGTGCTTGGGCGCCTTGGGGTTGAGCCCGACGAAGTCGACGTCGGAGGCGAGCTTGTACCTCCCGGACGCGTCCTTGGTGTGGGTGGCCCCCTCCACCCCCCACTTGGCGAACGCCTGACCTGCGTCGGAGTACCACAACCAGTCGATGAACTGCATCATCGCGACGAAGTTCTTGCTGTCGCGGGCCTTCTTGGAGATCATGACGCCGTTCTCCAGACGGGTGTTGCCCGCCCCGTACTTGATCGGCCCCAGCGGGCCGACGGGCAGGGGGATCTTGACGAGCCTGGCGTCGGGGTTGGCCTTCTCCAGCGGCGGCCGATACTCGTTGACCAGCGTCTGGGCGTTCGAACCGATCACGAAGGACTTACCCGACACCAGCTTCTGGATCGCCAGGTCGTCGGTCTGGGTGAAGCTCTCCGGGTCGAGCAGCTTCTCCTGCACCAGCGTGTGCAGATACTCCAGCATCTGCCGGTAGGGCTCCGTGGCGCCGGTGAAGGCGAACTTCTGGGTGGTGGGCTCCCACACCACCCCTTCCCCGTAGCCCCAGCCGCCGGGGGCGCCGTAGGAGATGCCGACGATGTTCAGCAGGTTGGCGCCAGGCGTGAGGGTTCCCCAGCGGTCGGAGAAGGGGTAGGAGTCGGGATACTCCGCCTTCAGCGCCTTCAGCACGGTGCGTAACTCCTCCCACGTCTGCGGGATGGCGAGCCCGTGCTTGTCCAGGATGTCGACGCGGACCGCCAGGGAGTAGTCCACCCAGTGGTCCTGGTGCAGGCCGGGCAGCAGGTAGAAGCGGCCGTCCTCCTGCCGGATCGTGTCCAGGTCGGCCTGAAGGTTCCACTTGGCGACCTTCTCGGTGAAGTTCGGCATCAGGTCGAGGTAGTCGCTGACCGGCAGGATGGCGCCGGAGGCGACGAAGGGGGTCTCCTGGGCGGGGTAGGTCTTGGGGATGATGAGCGGGGCGTCACCCGCGCCGATCACCAGGCTGCGCTTGTTCTCGTAGTCGCTGAGCGGCACCACGCTCGGCTGGAGGGTCACGTTGGTCCGTTTGCCGAGCTCGGACCAGAACAGCCAGTCGTTCTTGATCGGGTAGAACGGGTGGTTGTTGTACAGCATGGTGAACGACAGCGGCGCGGCGGCCTTGAACTGGGCGCCGGCCCCATAACCGGGCATCGCGCCCTCCCGATTGGCCGCCAGGTTGTCGGCCGGCTTCTTGGCGTCGTCGTCACTGCCGCAGCCGGCCAGGACGGCGAAGGTGCCCATCGCGACCATCGCCTGACGCCGGTTCATCTGATACATGCACGTCTCCTTTTTTCTCGGATGTCTCGAAAACAGGTGGAGGAGGAGAACCGGGCCGGCGACCGAGCGGGCTGGCAGACCTACGGCTATCCCTTGACCGCGCCGAGCGTGACCCCGGTGACGAAGTAGCGCTGGACGAAGGGGTAGATCCCCAAGATGGGCACGATGGTGAGCACCGTCGTCACCGCCTTGATGTTGGCGGCCACCGTCATGTTCATCGCATCGGCGCCCACCGACGACGCGCCGGTGGCGCCGGCGATCAGGTTGCGCAGGAAGACGGTCACCGGAAACAGGTCGGACTGGCTCATGTAGAGGAACGCGGCGAACCACGAGTTCCAGAACGCGACGGCGTAGAACAGCACCATCGTGGCGATCACCGCCTTCGACAGCGGCAGCACGATCCGGAGCAAGATGCCGTAGGTGTTCATCCCGTCGATCGCGGCGGCCTCCTCCAGTTCGACCGGCAGCCCCTCGAAGAACGCCTTCATGATCAGGAGGTTGAAGACGCTGATGGCGTTCGGCAGCACGATCGCCCAGATGCTGTCCTTCATCCCGAGACTGGTGATCAGCACGTAGTTGGGGATGATGCCGCCGGAGAAGAACATGGTGAACACGGCGATCCCGATCAGGAGCCTGCGGCCCTTGAGATGCCTCTTGGACAACACGTAGGCATAACAGGTGGTCATGAACATCGCGATCGCCGTGGCCACGACCGTGTACACCACGGTGTTGCGGTAGTTCGTCCAGAACGTCGGATCAGAGATCACATACTCGTACGTCGACAGGGTGAAGCCGCGGGGGATGAGGTTGACCTGACCCGAGCGGATCGCGGCCTCATCACTCAACGAGCGGGCGACCACGTTGACGAAGGGGTACAGGGTCACGATCACAACACCGGCCAGAACGACGGCGTTGACCGCCTGGAACACCCGATAACCCCGGCTGTTGTCCACCCTCACCACGCGATCCACCCTCGCCGCCCGGTCCGCCCGGTCCGCCCGGTCCGCCCTCGCCTCCTGGTCCGCCTGGTCCGTGCTCACCACAGGCTCGTCCCCACCGTGCGCCGGGAGATCAGGTTCGCCGACAACACCAAAATCAGCCCGATCAACGCCTCGAACAGGCCGATCGCCGTGGCATAGCTGAAGTTGTTCGACACCACGCCCATCCGGTACAGGTACGTGGAGATCACGTCCGCCGTCGGGTACGTCAGCGGGTTGTACAGCAACAACACCTTCTCGAACCCGACCGCCATGAACGCTCCGATGTTCAAGATCAGCAACGTGACCGCGGTCGGCCGGATGCCGGGCAGCGTCACGTGCCAGGTCTGCCGCCACCGGCCCGCCCCGTCGATCCGCGCCGCCTCGTACAGCTGGTCGTCGATGGTGGTCAGCGCGGCGAGATAGAGAATCGTCCCCCACCCGACGGTCTGCCACATCTCCGAGGAGACATAGATCGTCCGAAACCACTCCGGCTGCTGCAGGAACGAGATGGGGTCATCGCCCGCCACCCGCAGGATCTGGTTCACCGGCCCGTCCACCGACAACAACTCGATGACCAGACCGGCCACCACCACGATCGACAGAAAATGCGGCAGATATGACACCGACTGGACGAACCGCTTCAGGCGCCGCTGCCGCACCTCGTTGATCAGCAACGCCAGCACGATCGGCATCGGAAAGCAGAACAGCAAGGTCAGCGCGCCCAGCAACAGCGTGTTGGTGAACACCTGCCAGAACGTCGGATCGCTCAAAAACATCCGCACATAACGCAGGCCCGCCCACTCCTCACCCAGCACGCTGCCACCGGGCTCGAACTTCCGAAAGGCGATCACGTTGCCGAGCATCGGCAGGTACCGGAACACCGCGAAGAACAGCAGCGGGAGAACCGCCAGCGAGTACAGCTGCCAGTCACGGCGCAGCGCCTGACGCCAGCTACGACCCGGAGCACGCCTCCCCCGGACAGGATCGGACGTCACCTCACCCGGATCGGGAGTGCCCGATGACACCTCGACCGTCCCGGTCGTGCTCATCCCCGCGTCTCCGGTACCGGCCGGTGGACGCGTGCCGGCGGCCGCGGGCATCGCCGGTGGACCGCCTGTTCGCTCATGCCATCCCTTCGACCGGCGACGGCGTCACCTGATGCTGTCGGCCGGGAAACAATCGGAGTCGTGAGGCTGAAACTTTCAATGTGCTTTATTAATATTGCGGAAATATAAGCGGCTGGTGGAGGTGCGTCAAGGGAGGTGTCAACAGCCTTATGCCGAGGAAGGCCTTCCTCGCCCTCACTCGTAGCTCAACGTCGTGCGAACTCGGCGCACTTCAGGCATCCGAAATGTTTCGGAACCGGTGAGCAACCAGCGTCCCTGTCATCCCGCGGCGAAAGGGTCCCGGCTCACGGTGCCGGAACAGCGTTCCTCGCCCGGGCCGGTCCGGCGGCCCGCTCCTCGCGGCCCGGCGGGCCGGACCGGGAGGTCAGCGGGCCGCCGCGGCCCTTTCCCCGGGCCGGGTCCGGCGTGTCGAATCCCGCTCCACCGCTCGCGCGTAGTCCGGACGACCGGCGCCTTCCAAGCGTCCTGCCGGCCGTGAACGTTTCACGCGGCGCGACGCGGGGGCGGGAGCACAGTGCTTTTCACGGCGACCAGATCAAGGAAAGGAGAACCCGGCGCCCGGCGACGGCGGGCGCCGGGCGGCTCGTGGGCGGCTCGCGGTCTCCTCGTGGTCAGCTCTCGTTCACGCCGTGTGGTCAGCCCTCGTACATGCCTTGTGGTCAGCCCTCGTACATGCCGTCGATGATCTCGGCGTACTTGGCGTGGATGACGCGGCGCTTGAGCTTCAGGCTCGGGGTGAGCTCCGTGCTCTCGGCCGTCCACTCCACCGGCAGCAGCCGCCAGCGCTTGATCTGCTGGACGCGGGCCAGCTTCTCGTTGGCGACGGCGATCGCACCCTCGACGGCCTTGAGGACGTCGGGGTGCTCGGCGAGGTCGGCCAGGGTGGTGAACGAGACGCCGTTGGCCTGCGCCCAGCCGGGGGCCACCTCGCCGTCGAGGGTGAGGATCGCCACCGGGTACGGCCTGCCGTCGCCGTAGGCGAGGGCCTGGCCGATGAGCGGGTGCTCCTTGAGGTGGCTCTCGATGTTGGCCGGGGAGATGTTCTCGCCCCCGGAGGTGATGATGATCTCCTTCTTGCGGTCGACGATGCTGACGAAGCCGTCCTCGTCGATGGAGCCCACGTCCCCGGTGTGCAGCCAGCCGTCCTCGTCGAGCAGCTCGGCGGTGGCCTCGGGCCGTCCGAGGTAGCCGCGGGTGTTGGCCGGGCTGCGGGTGATGATCTCGCCGTCCTCGGCGATCCTGACCTCGACGCCGGGGCCCGCCTGGCCGACCGTGCCGAGCTTGTAGCGGTCGGGGGCGTTGGCGGTGAACGCGCCGGTCGTCTCGGTCATGCCGTACACGTCGAGGACCCGCAGGCCGAGGCCGGCGAAGAAGCGCTGGACCTCCAGCGGCATCGGCGCGGCGGCGGTGGCGAGCCAGCCCGCGTTGTCGAAGCCGATCATCGACCGGATGATCGACAGCAGGGCGGCGTCGGCCTGCTCGTAGGCGGCCAGGACCTCGGGCGAGGGGGTGCGCCCGTACTGGTTGGCCTCGATGTAGGCGAGCCCGGCGGCCATCGCCTGGCGCACGCTCTCCTGCTGCTCCTCCGGCTGGGTGGCGAGCAGCGCCTGCAGGCGGGCCATCATCTTCTCCCACACGCGCGGCACCCCGAAGAACAGCACCGGCTTGACCTGGCCGAGGGTGGCGCCGAGCTGGGCGAGGTCGGTGCAGAAGTGGGTGTGGGAGAACTTGAAGAGCGGCAGGTAGAGGCTGAGCACCCGCTCGGCGATGTGCGCGTAGGTGAGGTAGGAGATCTGGGTGCCGTTGCTGGGCAGGTCGGCCATCCGGTTGGTGGCCACGACCTCGAAGAACACGTTGGAGTGGGTCAGCGGCACGCCCTTGGGGTTGCCGGTGGTGCCGGAGGTGTACAGGACGGTGAGGACGTCGTCGGCGGTCACCGCCTGCCAGCGGACGTCGACGGCGGCGGGGTCGGCGGCGAGCCTCTCGCGGCCGAGGGCCAGGAAGTCGTCCCAGGAGACGAAGCGGTCGCCGGCCGGGGCGCCCTCCAGCACGATGACCTTGCGAAGCTCGGGAAGGTCGTCCAGGACCGGCTCCCACCTGGCCAGGTCGGCCGGTCCGCCGAGCACCGCGATCCTCGCCGCGACGTCACCGGCCACGAACGCCACCTGCTCGGGGGCGAAGGTCGAGTAGACCGAGCAGGACACGGCGCCGGCGTGCACCGCGCCCAGATCCGCCAGCACGTGCTCGCTGCGGTTGACCATCATGAGCGCGACCGCCTCGCCGGGCTCCAGCCCGAGGGCGGCGAAACCGGCGGCGATCTCCAGGACCCGCTGCCTGGCCTGGGAGTAGGTCAGGGTGGACCAGCCCCCCTCGACCGGGTCGGAGTACGCCGGCGCGTCGGGATTGCTCTCCGCCGCCTCCTTCAGCTGACCGCAGACCGTACGGCCCGCGATCTCCCTCTCGATCGCCGCCCGCTCCTCAAGGACACCGGCCATGACGCGCCTCCAGAAAGTGCTCACTTGCACGAGTGGCATGCATCGCACCACACGCCGTTCCCCTTGGACAAGACCCTGAAAGGGAGAAGAAACGCCACATTGCGCAACCGGCCTTCCCGTTTCGATGGGAGGCGTACGTAGAGTTAGCCTCTGATCACGCGATGACGTTCGGGGGGACGCATGCCATCGGGAACACGGGCTCGCGAGAAGACCTTCTTCGGGCACCCGCGCGGCCTCGCCACGCTGTTCGGCACCGAGATGTGGGAGCGCTTCAGCTGGTACGGCCTGCGGGCCATCCTCGCCACCTTCATGGCCGCCTCCCCCGCCACGGGCGGCCTCGGGCTGACCGAGCAGACCGCCCAGGCGATCATCGGCATCTACGGCGCCCTCATCTATCTCGTCGCCCTGCCCGGCGGCTGGATCGCCGACCGGATACTCGGCGCCCGCAGGGCGGTGCTGTACGGCGGCGTCGTCATCATGTGCGGCCACATCAGCATGGCCATCCCCGTCGAGACCGGCGCCTTCGTCGCGCTCGGCCTGCTCCTCATCATCATCGGGACCGGGCTGCTGAAGCCCAACATCTCCACGATGGTCGGCAAGCTCTACCCGCAGAACGACGACGCGCGCAGGGACGCGGGCTTCTCGATCTTCTACCTCGGCATCAACATCGGCGCCTTCATCGCCCCCATCGTGGTCGGCCGGCTCGCCGAGGGCGACCGCTGGCACCTGGGCTTCGGCGCGGCGGCGGTCGGCATGGCCCTGGGCCTTCTCCAGTACGTGCTGGGCAGGCGCCACCTCATGGGCGTGGGCGAGCGGCCTGGCCACCGGATGACCCCGCGCGAGCGCCGGCACTTCGTCCTCGCCCTCGTCGTGGCCGTCGTCGCGGTGAGCGGCGCGCTGGCCGTGTGGGTGGTCTCGGGCACCTTCAGCCTCGACACCTTCGCCCTGGTGATGACGCTGCTCATCGTGGCCGTTCCGGTGCTCTACTTCGGCTACATCCTGCTGGGCAGCCACAACCTGACCGACGACGAGCGCTCCCGGATGAAGGCCTACGTCTGGCTGTTCGCCGCGGCCGCCATCTTCTGGATGGTCTACGATCTGGCGCCGAGCGTGCTGCTGTTCTTCGCCCAGAACAACACGGACCTGTCGCTGTTCGGCATGCGGATCACCCCTGCGACCACGCAGGCGTTCAACCCGCTGTTCATCATGATCTTCGTGCCGGTCTTCGCGGCGCTGTGGGTCCGGCTGGGCGACCGGGTGACGGCCCCCCACAAGTTCTCCGTGGGACTGTTCGTCAACGGCCTGAGCTTCATGATCATGGCGCTCGCCGCCATGCTGGCCCAGACCGGGAGGATCTCGGTGTGGTGGCTGGTGCTGGTCTACCTCGTCCAGGTCTTCGGGGAGCTGGCGCTGAGCCCGGTCGGGCTCTCGGTCACCACCAAGCTCGCCCCCGAGGCGTTCAAGAGCCAGATGCTCGGGCTGTGGTTCCTGTCCTTCTCGGTGGGTGACGCGGTGGGCGGGCAGACGGGACGGTTGAAGAACTACATGTCGGAGCCCGCGTACTTCCTCACCCTCGCCGCGATCTCCATCGTGGCGTCGCTGGTGCTGCTCGCCTTCGCGGGCAGGCTGCATACGATGATGCGCGAGCACCGGGCGCCGGACGCACCGGGCACGCCGGACGCGCCCTCGTCGCCCTGACCGTGCCGCCGACTGTACGGAAAGTACATATGTCCGTTTATGGCATAATTCATCAGTGAATCATGTGCTCGATCTCGTCGGGATCTTCGTCTTCGCCCTCTCGGGCGCCCTCGTCGGGGTGCGCAGACGGCTCGACGTGGTGGGCATGACCGTACTGGCCGAGATGACCGCGCTGGGCGGCGGCATCGCGCGCGACCTGATCCTGAACGTGCGGCCCGCGGCCTTCTCCAGCGTCGGCTACGTGGTCGTGCCGTTGCTGGCCACGGTGATCGTGTTCTTCTGGCATCCGCAGGTCGAACGGGTGATGCCCGCGATGAACGTGTTCGACGCCGCCGGGCTCGGCCTGTTCTGCGCGGTCGGCACCGGGAAGGCGATGTCCTTCGGCCTCTCCCCGTTGCACGCGGCCCTGCTCGGGGTCACCACCGGAGTCGGCGGCGGCATCCTGCGCGACGTCCTCTCCGGGCAGATCCCCACCCTGCTGTACGACCGCCAGTTCTACGCGGTGCCCGCCATGCTCGGCGCGGCGCTGATGGCACTGCTCTACACCCTGGACCTGCACGGCTGGCCGGCCACGCTGGCCGCCGCGCTCCTCGTCTTCGGGCTGCGGATGGCGGCCGTGCGGCTCAAGCTGCGGGCCCCGCTGGCCAGGGGCGTCGCCTCGGACTGAACCACGCCTTCTGCCCACCCGGCCGGTTCACGGGAGCCGGTTCACGGGAGCCGGTTCACAGGAGCCGGTTCACGGGAGCCGGTTCACAGGAGCCAGTTCACAGGGCCGGGGTGAGGGGGTCGGCGGGGCGGGTGCCGTACGCGCCCCTGCGCCTGGCCTCGGCGATGCGCCGCACCGCCTCGACGAGGACCTGGGGCGGCTGGGTGAAGGGGAGGCGCAGCCGCCCCTCCAGGGTGCCGTCCACCCCGAACCACTGCCCGGGAGCCAGGCGGACCCCCTGGCAGGCCGCCGCGTCGACCAGCGCGACGGCCGAGGGGCCGGACAGCCGCACCCAGAGCGAGCCGCCGCCCGCGGGCGTCAGGAAGCTCCAGTCGGGCATGCGCGCCGCCAGCTCGGCCGCCAGGACGGCCCTGGAGGCGCCGAGGAGGCGGGCCCGCTCGGCCCTGGCCCGCTCGATGTCCTCGAACAGTTCGGTCACCACCAGCTGCTCGAAGAGCGGGCTGGCGATGTCCACCGAGGCGCGGAGCACGGCCAGGCGGCGGACCGTCGCGGCGGTGGTACGGATCCAGCCGATACGCAGCCCGCCCCACCACAGCTTGGACGCCGAGCCGATGGTGATCACCCTGCCGTCGGTGTCGAACGCGGCCAGCGGCGTGGCCCCGGGCACCTCGTCGATCGCCAGCTCGCCCCAGCTCTCGTCGGCCACCAGGGTGGTGCCGTACCGCCTCGCCGCGGCGGCGAGGGCCGCCCGCGCCGTGTCGTCCATCAGGTGCCCGGTCGGGTTCTGGAAGTCGGGGATGACGTACACGAGGCGGGCGGCCGACTGGCGCATCGCGCAGGTCAGCAGTTCCAGGTCACGCCAGCCCTCGTCGGGGACGCCGACCGGGACGATCCTGGCGCCGCGCATCCTGGCCAGGTCGAGGACGTGCGGGTAGGTGGGCGACTCCACCAGCATCGGGTCGCCCCGGGAGAGCAGCATCATGGTCACCAGGTGGATGGCCTGCTGGGCGCCGGTGGTGACGAGGATCTGCTCGGGGCGGGTGGCCACCCCGCGCGCGGTGTAGCGGGCCGCGATCGCCTGGCGCAGCGGGGCGATCCCGACCGGGTCGTAGCCCATGCCGAGCGTGTAGCGGGGATAGCGGCCGGTGGCGGCGGCGATCGCCTCGGGCAGCGTCGAGATCGCGCTCGGGGCCGCGGCGTGCATCGGCAGCAGCCCGTCGCCCTCGGCGGCGAGCCACGGGTTGTCCGCGCCCAGCGAGCCCGCGTCGGGCAGCGCGGTCCAGCTTCCCGCGCCCTGCCTGCTCTCCAGGTACCCCTGCTCGCGGAGCAGGTCATAGGCCGCGGTCACGGTGGTGCGGCTCACGCCCAGGGCCGCGGCGAGATGCCGCTCGGCGGGCACCCGCAGCCGCACGGGCAGCCGCCCGTCGAGGACGAGTGACCGCACGGTCCTGGCCAGGACCCGGTAGTACGGCCTGGCGGTGGGGTCGATCGACAGGAGGCGGGCGAGCTGGGGGCCGCTCATATACCGGTCCATGCGGGCCATCGTAAGGCCACTTGTAGCGATTGGCCCTTTTGGTCCGGCCAGATGGCCTGAACGATTAACACCATCATGAGCGAACTCTCCCTGCCCGCCTTCGTCTCCCTCCCCCACCGGCTCACCCGCCTGTACGCGGGCCTGGCCCTCTACGGCGTCGGCGTCGCCCTGCTGATCGAGTCGCGGCTGGGCGGCAGCCCCTGGGACGTGTTCCACCAGGGGCTCTCCATCCACCTGGGCCTGTCGATCGGCACCTGGATCATCATCGTGGGCGCCCTGGTCATGCTGCTGTGGATCCCGCTGCGGCAGAGGCCCGGGGTGGGCACCCTCAGCAACGTCGTCTTCCTCGGCCTGTTCGCCGACGCGGCCATGTGGCTGCTCCCGACCCCGGACGCCCTCGCCGCGCGCTGGGCGTACCTCCTGCTCGGCGTCGTGGTCACCGGCGCGGCGACCGGCCTGTACATCGGCGCGGGGCTCGGCCCCGGACCGCGCGACGGCCTGATGACCGGCCTGAACCGTCTCGGCCTGTCCATCCGCGCGGCGCGCACCGTCATCGAGGTCACCGTGCTGGCCGCGGGCTGGCTGCTGGGCGGGACGGTGGGGGTGGGAACGCTGGTCTTCGCCCTCGCCATCGGGCCGCTGAGCCAGTTCTTCATGCCCAGGACGCGGCCGGGCGCCCAGTTCCTCCCCAGGCCACCGTGGACCGCGCGGAGGCGTTAGCTTCGAGTCATGTGGATCGAGGACTACGCGCTCATCGGCGACATGCAGTCGGCTGCCCTGATCGGCAGGAACGGCTCCATCGACTGGCTCTGCCTGCCGCGCTTCGACTCGCCCTCCTGCTTCGGGGCGCTGCTCGGGGACAAGAAGAACGGCCAGTGGTGGATCGGCCCCGCGCACGCCGAGCGGCCGCGCGCCACCCGGCGCCGCTACCGGGGCGAGAGCCTCATCCTGGAGAGCGAGTGGGACACCCCGGGCGGCACGGTGAGGGTGACCGACTTCATGCCCACCCGGCACACCAACCCCGACCTGGTGAGGATCGTGGAGGGCGTGTCCGGCACGGTGGAGATGGCCACCGAGATCCGCATCCGCTTCGACTACGGCCGCATCGTGCCCTGGGTGCGCCGCAGCGACGGCCTGCTGCAGGCCATCGGCGGACCCGACTCCGTGTGGCTGCACTCCCCCGTCGCGCTGGAGGGGAGCGACTACGCCCACCGGGCGCGGTTCGAGGTGTCCGAGGGCGACAGCATGGCGTTCGTCTTCACCTGGCACCCCTCGCACGAGCCGAGGCCCGTCGAGATCGATCCGTACGAGCAGCTGGCCGAGACCGAGACGCTGTGGGCCGAATGGGTGGAGCAGTGCACCTACCAGGGGCCGTGGCGCGACGCCGTGGTCCGCTCGCTCATCACGCTCAAGGCGCTCACGTACGCCCCCACCGGCGGCATCGTCGCCGCCCCGACCACCTCGCTGCCCGAGGACCTCGGCGGCGTCCGCAACTGGGACTACCGCTACTGCTGGCTGCGCGACGCCACCATGACCCTGGACGCCCTGATCGGCGCCGGATACCTGGAGGAGGCGGGCGCGTGGCGGTCCTGGCTGCTGCGGGCCATCGCGGGCCGCGCCCAGGACCTGCAGATCATGTACGGCGTCGCCGGGGAGCGCAGGCTGACGGAGCTGGAGCTCGACTGGCTGCCCGGCTACGAGAACTCCCGGCCGGTCAGGATCGGCAACGGCGCGGTCGACCAGCTCCAGCTGGACGTCTACGGCGAGGTCATGAACTCCCTGCACCTGTCGCGCGTCTCGGGCCTCGAGGCGGACCACCGGGCGTGGACCCTGCAGTTCGAGCTGATCTCCTACGTCGAGGAGCACTGGGGCGACCCGGACGAGGGCCTGTGGGAGGTGCGCGGCCCGCGCCGGCACTTCGTCCACTCCAAGGTGATGTGCTGGGTCGCCGTCGACAGGGCCGTCAGGCAGGTGGAGGCCTTCGGCAAGCCCGCCCCGCTGACGCGCTGGAAGGACCTGCGCGACCGCATCCACGCCGAGATCTGCGACAAGGGCTTCGACCCGGTGCGCGGCACCTTCACCCAGTCGTACGGCTCGCAGGAGCTGGACGCGGCCCTGCTGCTGATCCCGATCGTCGGCTTCCTGCCGCCGGAGGACCCCCGCGTGGTCGGGACGGTGGAGGCGATCCAGCGCGAGCTGATGGTCGACGGCTTCGTGCTGCGCTACCCGGTCTCCCCCGACAACGACGTGGACGGCCTGCCCGGTGGCGAGGGCGCGTTCCTGGCGTGCAGCTTCTGGCTGGCCGAGGCGCTGGCGATGATCGGCCGCAAGGACGAGGCCGTCGAGCTGTTCGAGCGGCTGCTGTCGCTCCGCAACGACGTCGGCCTGCTCGCCGAGGAGTACGACCCCCGCTACGGCCGGATGGTCGGCAACTTCCCGCAGGCGTTCAGCCACGTTCCGCTGATCCACACCGCCCGCGCGCTCAGCTGAGCGGGCGACGTCCGAACACTTCCAGCCTCATTTATCCCTTTTAGTCCGGATAGGTCGTGAGGACGGGGTTGCTTTTCGGAAATCTGCTAAGAAATCCGGGATTCGGCTGCAACAATCCGGTGCGATCGTGACTCTCATCCGATGTAACACCACCGGAAAGGATCGGACCAATGAGCGATTTTGATGTGAGCAGCACTGACCTGGTCGACTACGACGGCGACGGAGGCACCGACGCCCAGCTGATCGACATCGACGGCGACGGTCTCGCCGACGAGGAGCGCTACGACACCGACGGCGACGGCGTCACCGACGTCGTCTACCTCGACCACGACGGCGACGGCTACATCGACGAGACGCGGGTCGACCTGAACGGTGACGGGGTCGCCGACTACACCGAGACCGCGGGCCCCTTCCCGACCGTCTGACCTGAGAAAGCGGCACGAGCCCGTGTGATCTCACCGAGGGGGGACCCGGATCCGGGTCACACGGGCGGCCGACGAGGAAGGCTTGCGATGAGGGACCGACGCGCGTTCCTTCCCCTGCTCCCGGTCTGGCCGGCGCTGACCGGCTGCGGGAACGTTCCGGGCGGCCGGGACGGTGACGCGTGAACGCCGGGCCCGCGGACCTGCTGCGCCGCCTGTGCGACACCACCGCGGCCAGGCTCTCCGGCGCGGAGCTGCGCGAGCGGGTGAGGCAGGTGCGCGCCGGCCTCGACGCGCCGCTGCGGGTCGCGGTGGCGGGCGCGGTGAGCAGTGGCAAGTCGACGCTGGTGAACGCGCTGCTCGGCCTGCCCGTCGCCCCGGTGGACGCGGGCGAGTGCACCTTCGTGGTCACCCAGTACGAGTACGGCGAGGACGACGGCCACATCACGGTCGAACTCGCCGACGGCGGGGTGGCCCACTCCCGGCTGCTGCCGGGACACCGGCTCCCCGCCGAGTTCGGCGTCGACGTGGCCGCGATCCGGCGCCTGCGGGTCACGCTGGACCTGCCGTCGCTGCGCACGATCACCATCGTCGACACCCCCGGCATGAACACGGTGACGGCCGCCAACGAGCGGGCGGCCAGGAGCATGCTGTTCGGCTCGGGCGACGAGGACGACCGCGCGCAGGCGATGATCTACGTGCTGCGCTACGTCCAGAAGTTCGACGACACCACCCTCGCCGAGTTCCGCGGGCTCACCGACGCCTGCGGCATGAGCTGCGTCAACACCCTCGCCGTGCTCGGCCAGGTCGACCGGCGCGGCGACGAGGACGACCCGTGGCCGACCGCGAGGCGGCTCGCCGCCAAGGGCTACGCGGACCTGCGCACCTCCGTCTTCGACGTGGTCCCGGTGATCGGCCTGCTGGCCGAGACCGCGCGGGCCCGCCCGCTGGGCACCGAGGAGGCGGCGGCCCTGGCGGCGCTGGCCGGGCTCGACGAGGACGACCTGGAGGACTACCTCCTGGACCTGGACGACTTCCGCTCGGCGCCCGAGCTGCCCGTACCGGCCGAGGTGCGGCACCGGCTGGTGGAGCGGCTGCACCGCTACGGCATCACCAGCGCGGTGGAGGCGGTGCGCGCGGCCGGGACCGCCGACCCCGAGGCGCTCGCCGCCCACCTGCTGGAGCGTTCCGGCTACTCCTCGGCGGGCCGGGCCGCGACCGGCTCGGTGGCCGCGGGCATCGCCCACTTCGCCCGCCGCGCCGACCAGCTGAAGGCGCTCGACGCGCTGACCAGGCTGCGCGCGATCGCCCGCACGCCCGCGCTGGGGGCCGACCGCGCCACCCTGGACGCGCTGGCGGCCCAGCTCGACGAGAACCGGCCGATCGCGACCTCCCTGGGCGGCCTGCGGATCTTCACCGCCGCCGAGGCGCTCGGCCGCGGCACGCTCGTGCTGAACGAGGAGATGACCGCGGAGCTGCTGCGCCTGGCCCGCCACGACGAGCCCGCCGAGCAGCTCGGCCTGCCTGCGGGGGCCGCGCCCGCGGAGATCGCCGCCGCGGCCACGGCGGCGTCGATGCGCTGGCGCACCCTCGCCATGATGAGCGAGGGCAGGACCGGCGGGCAGCGGGCCAGGGACGTGCTGACGGTCCTGGAGGACCTCGTCTCGGCGGCGCTGGACGAGGTGGCACCGGAGAAGGCCGCTCCGGAGGCGGCGGCACCGGACGGGACCGCGCGGGACGGGCGAACGTCCTTCGCCGGTGGCGGGGGCGGCGAACCGCTCCCCCGGGTCCGGGTGGACCCCGCCGCGATCGAGGCGCTGCGGGCCTCTCCCATGGTCCCCGCCGACGACCGGCGGGCGCTGGAACTCCTGCTCGCCGGGTCCGAGCTGGCCACCCAGCTCGGAGCGCCGCCCGGGACCCCGCGCGCCGAGGTCGCGGGCTACGCCGCCGCCCTGGGCGCCCGGTTCCGCACCCTCACCCACCGGCCGCTCTCCCTGCGGCAGCGGCGGGCCGCCGAGACGCTGTGCGAGGCGTACGAGACCATCTGGGCGCACTACGGCGACGGTTCCTGAGACGGCACACCCCCCGCGACACCCGACCATCCCCGACAGGAGAAAAGGACCGACCATGACGACCCCCGACCCGACCGGCCCCGTGGCCAGGCTGCTGCGCTACGCCAACGAGGTCCACGCGCTGGCCGGGCAGTGCGGCAGGAAGGACCTCGCGGAGGTGCTGGCCGCGTGCGCGGGCCGCTGGAAGGACGAGTGCACCGACATCGTGGTCGCCGGGGCGCAGAAGCGCGGCAAGAGCCGGCTGCTCAACACGCTGGTGGCCCACCCCGACCTGCTCCCCGTCGACGCCGACGTCGCCACCAACTGCTTCCTGTCGCTGCGGCGCGGCCCCCGGCTCGCCGCCGTCGTGCACCGCAGTACCGACGCGGGGCCGGTCCAGACGCCGATCACCGTCGAGTCGATCCCCGACTACGCCTCGATGCGCGGCGACGCGGGCAAGCGCCGCGACGTCGTCAGCGTGGACATCACCCTCGACAACCCGCTGCTCGACGGTCTGCGGCTGCTCGACACCCCCGGCGTGGACAGCCTGACGGTGGGCCACCGGCAGGTGACGGTGGCCATGCTGCAGCGGGCCGACGCGCTGCTGTTCACGCTCAGCGCCCAGGACCAGCCGGTGCTCAGGCACGAGCTGGAGTTCCTCGCCGAGGCCGCCGAGCGGGTCCAGGCGATCGCGTTCGTCCTGACGAAGGTGGAGGACTCGGCCAACTGGCGCGCCCTGCAGGAGGAGAACCAGGCCCGGCTGAGGACCTTCGTCACCGAGGCGATCGCGGCGAGTCCCGGCAGGGCGGCGACGCTGGCCCCGCTCCTGGAGGCGCCGTGGATCCCGGTGAGCGCCAAGCTCGCCGAGGCCGCCGAGGCCAAGCGGCGCGAGGGGCGCACCGAACGCGCCGACACCCTGCGGGCGCGCAGCGGCATGGACGTGCTGGAGCGGCACCTGCGCGGCTTCGCCGAGGGCAGGGACTCCGCGCGGGGCGCCACCGTGGTCGCCGCCGCGCTGTCGGTGCTGGGCTCGCTGGCGACCGGCGCCAAGGACGACGTCGCCGTGGGCTCCGGCGACGAGGGCGACGTCACCGCCCGGCTCGCCGAGGTGGACGCCGGTCTGGCGGAGCTCACCGCGCTGGCGGGGCGCCGCAGGGCGGGCGCGGTGGCCAACACCTTCCTCGGGCGCGAGGTGGCGGGCATCGTGGCGGCGCGGGTGTCGGAGATCCGCCAGCCGTACGAGAACACGATCGCCACGCTGAAGAAGCAGGCCCAGATCGACCAGTACATGGCGGAGCTGCCGGAGAGCGTGCAGCGCTCCCTGGAGGCGGCGTGGTCGCAGATCGTCTACGACGTGGAGACGCTGGCCAGGACCACGCTGGACGCCTTCGCCCGCGACCTCGGCCTCGACCCGGTGGACCTGGCCACCGACGGTCGCGCGATGCCCAGCCTGACGCAGATCCAGGTCAGGGGCGACCAGGCCGCAGACGACCCGGGCAGCGTGGACCTGATCCGGGACGTGCTGCCCTCGGCCTCGATCGGGCTGTCCCTGGGCGGCTTCGCCACGGCCCTGCTCGGCCCGGTGGGCTTCATCCTGGTCGCCCCGGCCATCGGGGCGGCCATCTTCATGGGACGCCGCTCGATGGAGAAGGTGCAGCGCAGCCAGGCGGCGATCAGGGGGGCGCTGCGCGACCAGTTCTCGGTGATCGCCAGGGAGATGACGCTCGACCTGGAGCGGATGGTGGCGACCTGGCGGGTGGGCGTCGAGCAGACCGCGGACGAGAGCCTGGCACGGCGCCGCAGGGAGCTGGAGACCCGGCGGGCCGAGCTGAAGTCCGCCTCCGCCCGCTCGGCCGCCGACCGTCTCAAGGCTCGCAAGTCGGGCGAGGACCGCATCGCCGCGATCGGCACCCTCACCACGCGCGGCCAGGAGCTCCGCGCGGAACTCGCCGCCGCGGTGGCCGCACTGGGCGCGGAACGACCGATGCCCGCCGTGACGACCTGACCGGAGACCGGGACGGAGGCGTGACGCGTCCGTGGAACCGTCACGGCCCCCCGCCCCCGGCGGGGGCCGTGAACGGTCAGAGCGGCAGGTGCACCAGGGTGGCGGGCCGGTCGCGGGTGGCGCCGGTCGCGTCGGCGGGGCGGTGCAGGCAGAGCAGGCCCGTGGGAACCCGGGCGGCCGGCTCGAACGTCCCCGGCGTGCGGTGCACCTCCCGCGCCCCGCCGGGGGTGACGTGCAGCAGCCTGCTGCGGCCCGCGTCCCGCATGGTCATCCACATCGAGTCGCCGTCGGCGACGAACCTGGGGCGCTCCCAGCGGTGCCGCGAGGTGAGGTGACCGGCCAGCGTCGCCGACTGCTTGCCCATCAGGAACTCCAGCGTCTGGGAACGCTGGTCGAAGATCCCGACCGACCAGCCCCTGGCCGGGCTCACCTGGTCGACGCCGACCGCGTAGATCTGGCGGCCGGCGGGGAACCAGCGCAGCGCGCCGCCCCGGGGGCGCGGCATGACCAGTCTGGTCCTGCCGTCCGCGGTGTCGGCCTCCAGCCCCGCCGAGCCGGAGGTGAACCACCTGCCCTGGTGCAGGACCACCTGATGCAGCCAGCTCCGCCCCGGCTCGCGCACCGTCGGGCGCACGACGCCGCCGGGGTCGACCAGGCACAGTACCTGCCACGGCCTGAAGTCCTGGTGCCGGTTCTGGAACATCGGCTTGTTGCCGCCGAACTGCCCGAGCACCACGGTGCAGCCCGGCGCGCCCACCGAGGACGAAGGCTCGGTGCCGCTGGGGGCCTCCTGGTCGAGCAGCCGGCGCAGCCTGTTGTCCTCGTTGAGGAACCACCGGGCGTACGGGCCCAGCTCGCGCGGCTGGGGGGCCTGGAAGGCGAAGGTCCCGGCCAGGTCGAGCTCGATCATGGCCAGGTGGCCGGTCTCCCCCCAGGGCAGGCCCATCGCGGTGTCGACGGGGACGGCCTGCCGGGGCTGGAAGAAGACCCACGCCGTACGGCCATGGGCGATCACGGTCGGGTCGCCCCACATCCGCAGCGGGTGGGTGGCGCGGACGGCCAGGTCGGGGGTGAGGGTGCGGACCAGCACCTGCGCGGGCCCCACCTGTTCCACGGCGACGACGCCCTCTCCGGACGCGGCCCACTCCACGAGCCTGCCGAAGCGGAGCTCCCG
The DNA here is from genome assembly GCF_051918855.1 of Streptosporangium sp. H16. Taxonomy (NCBI): domain Bacteria; kingdom Bacillati; phylum Actinomycetota; class Actinomycetes; order Streptosporangiales; family Streptosporangiaceae; genus Streptosporangium; species Streptosporangium sp. H16. Next base: position 130,242 of record NZ_JBPXMD010000004.1, on the reverse strand, counting down.
GTCGTGGCGGCCGCCGATCCCGTCGAGCCTGCGCAGGAGGTGGCCGTTGTCGAAGGCCTGGTGGACGAAGACCCGGCCCGCCTCGGCACGCGCCTCCAGCACGGCGTCCGTGACCTTCTCGATCCCCTGGACCGTGGGCCCGCCCGCAGCACCCGCAGCACCCCCAGGGCCCGCAGCACCCCCAGGGCCCCCGGCGCCCCCTGGGCCCCCTGACGGGCCGGTGGGGACCCGGTGGCCGCCGGTGGCACCGTCCTCGGGACCGGTGAGCATCCGGTGGTCCCCGGTGGCACCGCCCGCAGGACCGGTGAAGGCCCGCGGGCCGGGGACCGGCGCGCCGGGAGGCCGGTGGCCCCCGGCGGGGCCGCCCGCGGGGACCGGGGAGCCCGCCGCGGGGCCGGTGAAGGCCCGCTGCCCCGTACCGGAGACCCGCCCGGTGCCGGGAGCGCCGGAAGTGCCGGTGGGCACCGGGTGGCCGCCGGTGGCGGGAGCGGGTCCCCGGCCGGGCTCGCGGTGCTCGACCTTGAGCTTCCAGGCCAGTTGCGCGGCGCCGTAGGCGACCACGATCTTCGGGTCGTCGTAGGTTTTGACCCGCTCGCCGAAGCGCTCGCGGACGGCCTTCTGGACCAGCGGCATCCTGCTGGGCCCGCCGGTCATGAACACCGCGGCCAGGTCGTCCGACTCGACCCCCGCGCCGCGGATCGTCTCGTCGAGGATGTCGACCGTCCTGACGATCTCCTCGCCGATGAGGTCCTCCAGGTCGGCCCTGGTGATGTGCACGTCCTCGTTGATGCCCACCACGTAGTGGGAGGAGGTGTCGAACTTCGACAGCGTCTCCTTCGCCTCCCTGGCCATCTTGAGCAGGTCGGCGGCGTAGCTGACGTAGCGGCGCTCGGGGTTGGTGGTCACCTGCTGCCACCAGTCGGCGTCGAGCCGCTCGATCTGGGCGCCGAGGAACGCGAACACCTGCTCGTCGAACCCCTCGCCGCCGATCTCGTCACTGCCTCCCGGCTCGCCGACGACCGCGAAGTCGCCGCCGTCCACGGTGAGCACGGCCGCGTCGAACGTGCCGCCGCCGAGGTCGTAGACGGCCAGGCGCGATCCGCCGGTCGCCCGCCCCGCGGACGCGAAGTAGCGGGCCGAGGCCACCGGCTCGTCGATGAGCGCGATCCGCACGCCGCTGACGACCTTCCTCGCCGCCGCCAGCAGCACCGCCTTGCGGTCGGCGCCCCAGGCCACCGGGTGGGTCAGCGCGATGCAGTCGGGTTCGGCGCCGTCGAACCGCCGCCGCCCCTCGCTGACGAACAGTTCGAGCAGCGCCGCCAGGGCGTCGGCCACGTCCACCGGGACGCCGCCGAGCAGCATCCGGCCCCGGCCGACGTAGCGTTTGGGGTTGCGCTCGACGCGCTCGGGACTGATCGCGATGCCCCGCTGGGCGATCCTGCCCGCCACGAGCGTCCCCCGCTCGTCCAGCATGACGGCGGAGGGGATGCGCCGCTCTCCCTCGACCTCCAGGACGTCGAAGCGCCCTTCCGCCGCCATCACCCCGGCGGAGAAGCTCGTCCCCAGATCGACACCGAGGCACCACTGCGCCATGTCCACTCCTCGAAGATCAGGACCCATCATCCCGCGTCCGGCGACCACGGCCAGGGCGCGGGCCGGAGCGCCGGTACCGATCCAGGACCCGGAGCGTCGGCGGCAGCCGGGACAGGCGCGGGAGCGTCCTCATCATCTCGCGCCCGCGCCGGTGCCGTCTCCACGGCTCACGATTCCGCCGCACGGGGAAGCCACATGGGAAGCCGCGCGGGAACAGGCCCCCGGCCGGGACGCGGGTGACCGTCCTCGCGGGGGCGGGTCAGCCGCCGGTGGCGCCGTCGGGGCGGACGGCCAGGGCGGCGAGGACCCGGGCGAAGTCCGGCGGGGGCGCGACCACCAGCCGGGTCTGCCCGTCCTGGCTGACCAGGTCGGCCCTGATCAGGGAGAGGCGGCCGCCGTGCCACCAGTAGACCTGCGGGCTGAGGGCGCCGGCGCGCCTGTCGAACTCCCGCTGGGCGAACAGCCGCAGCCGCTCGATCGCGCGGACCACGCCGATGCCCTCGACCGGGTGGACGATCAGCGTCGCCGGGTCGGGCAGGGCGACGAGGACCCCGTCGGAGGGAACCGGCAGGTAGTCGCCCAGCCTGCGCAGGTGGGCGGCGGCGCCCTCGGTGGGGCCGGTCAGCCTGCGGACCGCCACACCGCCGAGGTCACCCTCCGTGACCGAGAGCCGCTCCTCCCGGTTGGTGTTGTCCAGGGCCAGGTCGAGCGCCTGGCCCGCGGTGATCGGCCAGCAGCCGACCTCCTCGGGGCGGACCGTGCGCCCGGCGGAGGCGTCGCCGACGGTGAGCACCTCGACCAGGTCGGCGGTGAGGTGGCGCCCAACCACGCGGGCCGGGTCGAGGTCGTCGTCGAGCTGGATGCGGGTCCGCAGCATCGGGCGCACCTGCTCCAGGTCGCAGGCGTCGAACGGCTCGTCCGCCGTGGCCAGGGTGTGGGACAGGTGCTCGGAGACGAGGACGGGCCAGTCCTCGCGGGAGCGCCGGAGCGCCTCGGCGCGCAGCCCGGTGAGCCGTACCACGACCCGGCGCGGGCCGGTGAGCGTCAGGGCCGCGCCGCCGGGGTCGAAGGCGCAGGAATAGCCGAGATTGTCGGCGACCAGGGCGAGCAGGGAGTCGAGATCGACCTCTTCGACCGGACGCGGGGGCGTCTCGGTTCGCCGGTTACGGTGCCGCCGGAACAATCTCACGCGTGCGTCCCCTCTGCCGGTTTCCTCCTAGGTTCGCACCTAGCGTGCCTGGTCGGCGCCCCCTGTTGAGTAGGTCAGAGAGCACGATTTTGCATCAATAGCACCAAGTGCCCCGAGCAATACAGAAAACTGTGGCTTTCCATGCCCTATCGGAAGCCCCGCGATAACCGGTACGCCGAGCGGCGCGAGCAGCTCCTCCAGCACCGGGTAGGGGTCGCCGCAGCCGACCCAGGACCCCAGGACGAACCCGGCGGCCCCGTCGAGCGCCCCCGCCTGCAGCAACTGGGTGAGCATCCTGTCGATCCGGTACGGCGCCTCGGTGACGTCCTCCAGCAGCACGATCCGGCCCCGCGCCGACAGCGCGTACGGCGTGCCGCAGAGCGCGGCCAGCAGGCTGAGGTTACCGCCGGTGACCGGCGCCGTGACGTCGCCTGGAACGATCACCCGGTCGCCGCCGATCGCCGGCGGGGATCCGGCGAGGGCGGCCGTGAAGTTCTCGAAGGTGCGCGGCTCGGGCCCCTCGGGGTCGCTGATCGTGGAGCAGGCCGGCATCGGCCCGAACCAGGAGGCGACGCCCAGCTCCACGGCGAACGCGCTGTGCAGGGCGGTGACGTCGCTGGAGCCGACCAGCGCCTTGGGGCCGGCGGCCCGCATGGCGTCCCAGTCGAGGCGGCCGAGCTGGCCGAGGAGGCGGGTGGCGCCGTAGCCGCCGCGGGCGCAGAACACCGCGCTCACCGCGGGATCGCACCAGGCGTCCCGCAGATCGGCGGCGCGGCCGGCGTCCGAGCCCGCCAGGTAGCGATCCCTGTCGAGGACGTGGGCACCGACGACGACCTTCAGCCCAAGCCCCTCCAGGACGCGGATGCCGCGCGCCAGCCGCTCGGAATCGGGAGGTCCGGACGGGGCGACCACCGCCACCGTGTCGCCCGGACGCGGCGGAGGCGGGACCGGTATCCCGGCAGCCGGTTCGTTCACTCCGCAAACGGTGCCACACTGGGCTTTCATATGCGACCTCCGCCCCACATCCTGGTGGTCAACGGCATCAAGGTCCGCAGGCCGGTGTTCGTGCTCGCCGCCCCGCACTCCGGCGCGGATCTGCTGGCCCGCGCCCTGAAACGCTCCCCCGGATTCCACGTCACCATGGGGCGGGCGGCGGTGGCGCACGTCGTCTACGCCTTCGCCCGGCGGCCCTCGATCGCGGGACGGGGCATGGGCGCGACCCGCGTGCTCCGCGACGCCATGGCCGAGTCCTGGCAGATCGTCCCGGGCGCCTGCCAGGAGTGCCCGGCCACCTGCCGGGAGGCGGGCGGCGTGACCGGGGCGGGGCCCTGCGTGGCCTCGGGCTCCGTGGCCCGCTTCGGCGACGCCAGCCCCGACCTCCTCTACAGCGCCTCGGTGCTTCTGCAGGCCTTCCCCGACGCCCGTTTCGTCCAGCTCATCAGGGACGGCCGCGACGTGGCCGCCGACATGCTGGCCGACCCCGCGTCCCTGACGTGGTTCAAGCCGGCCATGCTGAGCGACGAGACGGAGTTCCCCAACCCGTTCCTCGGCGTCAACTCCGGCGAGCACCGCGAGCGCTGGAAGGCGATGCCCACGGCGGGCAAGTGCGCGCTGCGCTGGCGCAGCGCGGTGCGGCTGTCGGCCTCGCTCCACCAGGAACTGCCCCGGGAGCAGTTGCTGACCCTGCGCTACGAGGACCTGGTCTCCTCCCCCGCCGAGGCCCTGGACGGGCTCTCCCGCTTCCTGGAGACCCGGGTCCCCAAGATCGCCCTGCTGGGCCCGAGCGTGCCGAAGGTCGGCGTCTGGCGCACCCGCCTGCGCGGCCAGGACTCCGAGCTGGTGGCCAAGGTCGCCCGCGAGGAGCTCACCCGCCTGGGCTACGCCACCTCGTCCTGACGCCGGTCCGCGCCACCGTCCGGGTCTCTCGGGGCCCCTTCACGAGGTCTCGCCGGGGGACGCGGGGTCACCAGTTCGCGATCTCGAACGTCGCGCCGGGCCGGATGTCCCCCCGCGGGGCGGGCCTGCCGGCCGCGACGGCCGTGGAACCGGCGCCGGCGCCGGCCCGCAGCGTGACCAGGATCGTCTCCCAGGTGCCGTCCGCCGACCACCGGCGGTGCCGGTTGTAGACGGTCTTCCAGTTGCCGTACGTCTCCGGCAGCTTGCGCCAGGGGCAGCCGGTCCTGGTGCGGAAGAACACCCCGTCGATGATCGTGCGGTGATCGGCCCACCGGTTTCCCCGCCGGGCGTGAGCGGGCAGCAACGGCGCCAGCCGTCCCCACTCGTCGTCGGTCAGGTCATCGCGTTTCAACCGGTCGTCCACGTCCCCATGATCTAACACCATTCGCCCCGGAAGATCCACTCGCGGGCGCGCCGCCGGGCGTCAGGAGGCCTGGCTGAACTGGGTCCGGTAGAGCTCGGCGTAGACCTCCCCCCTGGCCAGCAGCTCCTCGTGGCGGCCCCGCTCGACCACCCGGCCGTCCTGGACCACCAGGATCTGGTCGGCCTCGCGGATCGTGGACAGCCGGTGGGCGATGACCAGCGAGGTGCGCCCGGCCAGCGCGACCTTCAGCGCCTGCTGGACGGCGGCCTCGGACTCGGAGTCGAGGTGCGCGGTGGCCTCGTCGAGGACCACCACGCGGGGCGCCTTGAGCAGCAGCCTCGCCAGGGCCAGCCGCTGCTTCTCGCCACCGGACAGCCGGTGGCCGCGGTCGCCCACCACGGTGTCCAGGCCGTCGGGGAGGCCCAGGACCAGGTCGGAGATCTGGGCGGCGCGCAGGGCGTCCCAGATCTCCTCGTCACCGGCCTCCGGCCTGGCGTAGCGGAGGTTGGCCCCGATGGTGTCGTGGAACAGGTGGGCGTCCTGCATGACGACTCCCACGGTCTCGCGCAGGGAGGCCAGGGTGGCGTCGCGCACGTCCAGGCCGTTGACGCGGACCGCGCCCTCGCCGACGTCGTAGAGACGGGAGACCAGGCCGGTGATGGTGGTCTTCCCCGCGCCCGAGGGGCCGACCAGGGCGACCATCTCGCCGGGGCGGGCGGTGAAGGTGACGCCGCGCAGCACCTCGTGGCCCGGCCCGGTGTCGGGGCGGGCCACCGCCTCCAGCGAGGCCAGCGACACCTCCGAGGCCGACGGGTATCCGAACCGGACGTCGTCGAACTCCACGGAGGCCGGGCCCTCGGGAACGGGCCGGGCGCCGGGCCTCTCGGCGATCATGGGCCGCAGGTCGAGGACCTCGAAGACCCGGTCGAAGCTCACCAGCGCGGTCATCACGTCCACGTGCACGTTCGACAGGCTCGTCAGGGGGCCGTACAGGCGCATCAGGAGGGCGGCGAGCGCCACCAGGGTACCGAGCTCGAAGACGTCGGAGACGGCCAGCACGCCGCCCACGCCGTACACCAGGGCGGTGGCCAGCGCGGCGACCAGGCCGAGCGCGACGCGGAAGACCGTCCCGTACATGCCGACGGTGACGCCGACGTCGCGCACCCGCCCCGCCCTGTCGCCGAAGGCGGCGGCCTCGTCGGCCGGGCGGCCGTACAGCTTGGCGACCATGGCCCCGGCGACGTTGAACCGCTCGGTCATCATGGTGCTCATCTCGGCGTCGAGCTCCATCTGCTCGCGGGTGAGCCCGGACATCTTCCTGCCGACCCACTTCGCCGGGAAGATGAAGATCGGCAGCAGCACGAGGGCGACGACGGTGATCTGCCAGGAGAGCACCAGCATGGCGCCGAGCACCAGCACCAGCATGACCACGTTGGACACAACCGACGACAGGGTGCTGGTCAGGGCGCGCTGGGCGCCGATGACGTCGGTGTTGAGCCGGGAGACCAGGGCGCCGGTCTGGGTGCGGGTGAAGAAGGCCACCGGCATGCGCTGGACGTGGTCGAAGACCTCGGTGCGCAGGTTGTAGATGAGGCCCTCGCCGATCCGCGCGGAGAACCAGCGCTGGGCCAGGGTGAGCGCCCCGTCGGCGACCGCCAGGCCCGCGATGACGAGCGCGAGGGCGATCACCACTTCCCTGCGCTTGGCGATGATGCCGTCGTCGATGATCGCCTTCATCAGCAGCGGGTTGGCGATCACGATGACCGAGCCGACCACGACCAGCGCGAGGAAGGCGGCGATGTGCCGCGAGAAGGGCTGTGCGTAGCGGGCGATGCGTCTGACCGTGCCCGGCGCGAGACGCTGCTTGGTCACCGACCTGTCCCGCCGGAACGACAGCATCGCCTGGGGACCGAGGCCCCCACCCATCATCGCCATACGGCCTCCTCTCCCGATGCGAGCACCGGGAGAGGCACGATCATTCCCCTGTCAGCTTCGGGCGAACACCACGGGAGGGCCGCTGGGACGGACCCGGCGACGGGCCGTGCGACGGGCCCTGTGACGGTCTTGCGCGAACCACGTGCCACGAGCGGGACGGCCTATCCGAAAAGCGCCTTGACGCGCCCCGCCTGCTCGCGCGCCTCGGCCGCGCACTGCTCCTCCAGCGTGCGCCCCGAAGCACCCTGAAGCAGCCGCTTGGTCGCCGTCGCGGCGTCGCGGTCGGTCGCCAGCAGCGCGTCGGTCAGGTCGCGTACGGCCTGCGTCAGCTCCTCCGGCGCGACGACCAGCTCGGCCAGGCCGATCCTCGCCGCCTCCTGCGCCCCCACGACGCGGGCGGTCAGGCAGATCTCGATGGCCCTGGACAGGCCCACCAGGTCGACCAGCGGCTTGGTGCCGGTCAGGTCAGGGACCAGCCCGAGGGCCGGCTCCTTCATGCACAGTTTGGCGTCGTCCGCCAGGACCCGCAGGTCACAGGCGAGCGCCAGCTGGAATCCCGCACCGACCGCGTGGCCCTGAACAGCTGCCACGGAGACGATGTCGGGACGCCTCAGCCAGAGGAAACCCCGTTGGGCCTGCGCCACCCGCTCGGCGAAAGCAGCCTCGTCGAGTGTCGCGGAGGACGCGAACGACCCCTGCCCGGGAACCCCCTCCGGGGTGAACATCCTCAGATCAATCCCCGCCGAGAAGGACGGCCCCTCACCTCTGATCACGACGACCCTCACCTGCTGCGGCAGGCCGTCACCGATATGAGCCAGAGCCGACCAGGTGGCGAACGTCTGAGCGTTCCGCTTCTCCGGACGGTCCAGCGTGATCGTCGCGATCTCGCCGTCCACCTCATAGCGCAGACCGACCTCCTCGAGAGAGATCTCCTCCGCACTCCCCCCGAACGCCACTTCCGCCATCGCCTGTTCTCCCACCTTCGGTGTCCGCCTCGCCCGAGCCTATCGATTCCCCAGAATGAGGTTCTACAGGTCCGGGCGGGGACGGCTTCAGAGTGGGGGACGAGCGGCTGCGGTCGCGCGTTCCGAGGCGGGGTCAGCGCTTGGACTTGCCTCGGGTGGCGCCACCGCGCCCGCGCAGAGTCACGCCGGACTCGCTCAGGATGCGGTGGATGAACCCGTACGACCTGCCGGTCGAAGCGGCCAGGGCACGGATGCTTTCACCCGCGCTGTAGCGCTTCTTGAGATCGGAGGCCAGTTTTTCACGATCGGCCCCGGTAACCCGGGTGCCCTTCTTCAGAGTCTCGGCCACGAGTACCTCCTGTAGTGCCAGACTTCCGCAGCGTTACACACGCCATGATCAGTCATTTCAGCGAGATCGGCTACCTACTCCACGGGAAAAGATCCGTACCCGCTCAAATTAAGATCAGGCAAGTGCCACAAGATCGGAAAATTCGTCGCTCCACGCGTCTTCAACTCCGTCAGGCAGCAAGATCACCCTATCGGGTCGTAGAGCCTCTACAGCACCCTCATCATGCGTGACAAGCACAATCGCCCCAGAATAGGACGTTAGCGCCGAAAGAACTTGTTCCCTGCTGGCCGGATCGAGGTTGTTCGTGGGCTCGTCCAGGAGGAGGACGTTGGCCGCGGACAGCACCAGCGTGGCCAGCGCCAGCCGCGTCTTCTCCCCGCCCGACAGCACCCCCGCGGGCTTGTCGACGTCGTCGCCGGTGAACAGGAACGAGCCCAGGACCTTGCGCAGCTCCACGTCGGGCAACTCCCCCCCGGCCGAGCGCATGTTCTCCAGCACGGTCCGCTCGGGGTCGATCGTCTCGTGCTCCTGCGCGTAGTAGCCCAGTTTGAGCCCGTGTCCCGGCTTGACCGCGCCGGTGTCGGGCTCCTCGATGCCACCCAGGATGCGCAGGAGCGTGGTCTTCCCCGCGCCGTTCAGGCCCAGGATGACGACCCTGCTCCCCCTGTCGACGGCGGCGTCGACGTCGGTGAAGACCTCCAGGGAGCCGTACGACTTCGACAGCCCCTCCGCCATGATCGGGGTGCGCCCGCACGGGGCGGGCTGGGGGAAGCGCAGCTTGGCGACCTTGTCGCTGCGCCGCTCCACCTCCAGGCCGGACAGCAGGCGCTCGGCGCGGCGCTGCATGTCCTGCGCGGCCTTGGCCTTGGTGGCCTTGGCGCGCATCTTGTCGGCCTGCGACATCAGGGCCGAGGCCTGCTTCTCGGCGTTGGCGCGCTCGCGCCTCCTGCGCTTCTCGTCGGTCTCGCGCTGGGCCAGATAGGCCTTCCAGCCGACGTTGTAGGTGTCGATCACCGCACGGTTGGCGTCGAGGTGCAGGACGCGGTTTACCGTCGCTTCAAGAAGCGTGACGTCGTGGCTAATAATGATCAAGCCGCCCTGGTGAGATCGTAAAAAATCACGAAGCCACCCGATTGAGTCCGCATCTAGGTGGTTTGTCGGCTCGTCAAGAAGGAGAGTCTCCGCCCCGCTGAAGAGGATCCTGGCCAGTTCCACCCGCCTGCGCTGCCCTCCGGAGAGGGTCTCCAGCGGCTGGCCGAGCACCCGGTCGGGCAACCCCAGGCTGGAGGCGATGGAGGCGGCCTCCGACTCGGCGGCGTACCCGCCCAGGACGTGCAGCCGGTCCTCCAGGCGCCCGTAGGCGCGGACCGCGCGGTCTCTGGTGCGGTCGTCGGCCGAGGACATGCCGGCCTCGGCCTCGCGCAGCTCGCGCAGCACCTGGTCGAGCCCCCGGGCCGAGAGGATGCGGTCACGGGCGAGCACGTGCAGGTCGCCGGTGCGCGGGTCCTGCGGCAGGTAGCCGACCTCGCCGCTGATGGAGACCGTGCCCGAGGCGGCCGACCCCTCTCCGGCGAGCACGCGGGTCAGCGTGGTCTTCCCGGCCCCGTTCCGTCCGACGAGCCCGATCTTGTCACCGGGGTTCACCCGGAAGGACGCGCCCTCGATGAGCAGCCGGGCCCCGGCCCGCAATTCGATGTCAGAAGCTACGATCATGGTTGGAGAACACTCCCAGCAGGAAATACACAGGCTCACTTCACTGTGGCCGAACCCGCCGCGCCCTGTGTCTCCCGGCTCTCGGCTCGGCCGTCTCGCCTTCATCGGGACGACGGTCAATCGGGAGTGCGCATACCGATCAGTGTACGGCGCGACACCGGGCGGCTTCTCCACGTTTTGTCGAGCCCCGCCCGCCCGGGACCCGCGCACGCGGGCGCCCGCCACGCGAACCCCGGCCGCCCGGCCCCCGGCGCGCGCAGGCGCTCACGCGGGCCCCGCCCCGCGAACCCCGGTCACACAGGCCCTTGCGCACGGGACCCGCTCACCGGCGACCCGGTCATCCCGGATCGCTCACCCTGATGCGGACCGCGCGGAACTGGGCGGGGGTGTCCCTGAGAATCACCAGCCGCGGGTCGGGGACCGTCAGGAAGGGCTCGGCCTCCAGCGCGAAGACCGGCGCGAGCCTGCGGTCGGGCCGCAGCGCGTCGACCGCGCGCCGGTCGCCGCCCAGCACGACCGCCTCCAGTTCGTCCACGTGCGGGCCCAGGACGCGCAGCGCCACCTCGGCCGCCGCCTCGTGCGCCTGGTCCACCTGCTTCTCCCTGCGCCGGGCGAAGCGCCGCTGGGACCAGCCGCCCGCCGCGCTGCGCCCGTGGACCTGCCGCGAGCCCACCTTGGAGGAGAGCAGCTCCGCGCCCTGGAAGATCCCCGCCGCGTGGCCGCCCAGCCGTACCAGCAGCACGCCGATCCTGCGCTCGGTGCGCACGTGGGTGACCAGGCGCGCCATCGGGCCGCCCCCCGAGGAGGTCAGCGGCGGGAACGGCACCTGGCACTCGGCGACCGCGCCGTCCGCGCCCTCCAGGCGTACGACGGAGGCCGAGGCCGTCACGCTCGGCGGGCCGTGCCGGTCGACGAAGCCGTCGATCCAGCGGTTCAGGCGCTCGGGCGCCACGGAGACCCAGCGGCCTCCCCCCTTGGCGGGTCGCGACGTCATGGAACGCGACACTACCGGCTGACCTCGCCGGACACACGATCTCACTGGTCAAGCCCAACGAATGGCGAAATATCGGTGAACATCACAGCGCGTTACTTCTGTGACGGTAGAGAATGCCCCATGCTCGGAATGTGACGACCAGAGCGCGAGCCGTCCCGCAGGCCTCCGCGGCAGGCGTGGGTGTCACGCCTGTCGTCGATCTCGACACCGGGGGCGTCATCGCCTTCCAGGCGGACGGCGAGGGACGCGGGAACATCTCCTCCACCGTCCAGACGGTGCGCGACGTCGCCGCGGGCGAGGCCCTCCTCCCCCTGGTGCTCACCCTGCCGACGGCCGCGGTGATCGGCGGCTCGGCCGCGCTCGCACCGCTGCACGAGGCCCTGCGCGCGTCAGGCCGGCGGCCTCGCGAGGTGATCCTCACCGTACGGGGCGACTTCGCCCAGTTCGAGCGCCGCTCCCTGCTCACCGGGCTGGACGGCCTGCGCGCCATCGGCTACCTCATCGCGGTCGGCGACCTGGGCACCGGGCACGTCCCGCTGGACCTGCTCGCCGACGCGGCACCGTACCTGGCAGTGATCTCGCGGGACCTGATCGACCAGGTGCCCGGCGACCCGCGCCGCGCCGCGATCGGGGAGGGCCTGGCGCGGCTCGCGCGGGGAACGGGGGCGCACGTGCTCGCCCCGGGGGTGAGGGACGAGGCGCAGCTCGCCACGATCCGCGGCTGGGGAGTGCGGCTGGCCCAGGGCCCGCTGCTGGTCCCCGGCCCGTCGGGACGTGTGCACGTGCCGCTCCCGGTCGTCGAGCAGGAGCCCTCGCGGCTCCTGCTCGGTCCCCGCGTCCACGAGTTCCTGCTGCCCGCGGTGACCCTCCCCTACGAGGCCACCGCCGAGGCCGCGATCGACGCCTTCGGCAGCGAGCCGTCCATCACCAGCGTGATCCTCGTCGACGAGTACCAGCGTCCCAGGGGCAGCCTCGACCGCAGCCGCTTCCTGCTGTCGATCGCCGGGCGCTTCGGTCACGCCCTGCACGGCAAGAAGGCCGCCGGACGGCTGGCCGACCCCGCGCGCACGGTTCCCAAGACCACCCCCGCCATAGCGGCCATGCAGGTCGCGGGCCGCGACGCCGAGCGCGTCTACGACGACCTGGTCGTCACCGACGAGGTCGGCCGCTGCATGGGCGTCGTCCGGGTCGCCGACCTGATCCGCCAGGTGGCGGCCATGCAGCGCTGAGGGCTTCTTCACCCGCCGCCTTCGCCCTTCGACGGGACGGTCCGTTTCATCCTGCCGGGCGCCATCGCCTTTACGTTGTAGATTCGAATATCCGCCGCGCCGGCACCGCGCCCCTTGGCAGACGCGCATGATCACGGTAGGAAGGGCACAGGGGCGAGACGACGAGGGGCGACAAGGGGCACGGAATGGACGATCGCGGACCTCGGGTCGGGCGGCGGGGGCTGCTCGGGGCGGGGCTCCTGGCCGGGGCCGGAGCCGCGCTGTCCGGATGCACCCCCGGCGCCGCTCCCGCCGCCCCCGCCGCCCCTGCCGCCCCGCAGCCCCCGCCGTTCGACCCCGCCAGCTGGGAGTCGGTGCGGGCCCAGTTCCCGCTCGACCCCTCCTACGCGCAGTTCGCCGCCTACGTCCTCGCCTCCCACCCGGCCCAGGTGCGGCGGGCAATCGAGGAGCACCGGCGCGGCCTCGACACCGACACCGACGCCTACCTGCACGGCGAGGACAGGGAGGGGACGGTGCGCGAGGCCGCCGCCGCCTACCTGGGCGCCGACGCCCCCGACGTCGCCCTCACCGACAGCACCACGATGGGCCTGGGCCTGCTCTACAGCGGCATGCGGCTGCTCCCCGGCCAGGACGTGCTCACCACCGAGCACGACTTCTTCGCCACCCACGAGAGCCTGCGGCTGCTCGCCGCCAGGACCGGCGCCAAGGTCCGCAGGGTCGGCCTGTACGACGACCCGGCCAAGGCCTCCGCCGACGAGATCGTCTCCCGGCTGAAGGCCGCGCTCACGCCGAGGACCCGGGTGGTGGCGATCACCTGGGTGCACTCGGGCACCGGGGTGCGGATGCCGGTCAGGGCGATCGCCGACATGGTCGCCGAGGCCAACCGCTCCAGGGACGCCGGGGACCGGGCGCTGCTGTGCGTGGACGGGGTGCACGGTTTCGGCGCGATGGCCGACGGGGTGGAGGAGCTGGGCTGCGACTTCCTGGCCAGCGGCACCCACAAGTGGCTGTTCGGCCCCCGGGGCACCGGCATCCTGTGGGGCAGGGGGCAGGCCTGGGGCGCGCTGCTGCCGGTGATCGCGAGCTTCTCCAACGTGACCGTCGATCCGGGGACCGGCGACGAGCCGTACGGCCCCGGCGGGCTGCTGCACACCCCCGGCGGCTACCACAGCTTCGAGCACCGCTGGGCGCTGAGCGAGGCGTTCGCCTTCCACCGGGCGATCGGCAAGGAGCGGGTGGCGGCCAGGATCACCGAGCAGGCCACCCGGCTCAAGGCGGGGCTCGCGGGCCTGCCCAACGTGCGGCTGATCACCCCGGTCTCCGCCGAGCTGTCGGCCGGGCTGGTCTGCTGCGTGGTCAACGGCATGGACGCCCCCACCGCGGTGGGCAGGCTCCGCCGCGACCACCGGATCGTCACCAGCGCCACCCCGTACCAGGACGTCTACCTGCGCTTCGGTACCGGGATCGTCACCACCCCCGAACAGGTGGACCAGGCGGTGAAGGCCGTCGCCGCCCTCAGGTGACGTATGGTACGAGTTAGGTTTACCTAACTTGGACCCCACGGAGTGACACATGGCAGACGAGAAGGCCGGGCGCCGCACGCCGAAGGTGACGAGCGGCCTGGTCCGGCGGGTCGAGCGGCTCACCCCCCACATGATCCGGGTGGTGCTCGGCGGCGAGGGTCTCGCCGGTTTCCGCGCGGACGAGTACACCGACCACTACGTCAAGCTGCTGTTCGCCCCGGCCGGGGTGAGCTACCCCCGGCCGTTCGACATGGAGGCGATCCGCCGCGACCTGCCCCGCGAGCAGTGGCCCACCACCCGCACCTACACCGTCCGCCGCTGGGACGCCGACGCGGGCGAGCTGACGATCGACTTCGTCCACCACGGCGACAGCGGTCTGGCGGGGCCGTGGGCCGACCGGGTCCGGCCGGGCGAGGAGGTCCACTTCTTCGGCCCCGGCGGCGCGTACGCGCCCGACCCCGAGGCCGGCTGGCACCTGTTCGCGGGAGACGAGAGCGCGCTGCCCGCCATCGCCGTCGCCCTGGAGAACCTCCCCGCCGGGGCGCCGGCCTGGGCCTTCATCGAGGTCGAGGGCCCCGAGGAGGAGCAGAAGATCGACTCCCCCGGTGACGCGCGGATCGTCTGGCTGCACCGCGGGGGCGCCCCGTACGGCGAGCTGCTGGTCAGGGCGGTCCGCGAGCTCGACTTCCCCGACGGCGACGTGCACGCCTTCGTCCACGGCGAGGCGGGCTTCGTCCGCGACCTCAGGCGCCACCTGCGCGCCGAGCGCGGCATCCCGCTGGCGAGACTCTCCATCTCGGGCTACTGGCGCCTGGGCCGCGACGACGAGGCCTGGCGCTCCTCCAAGCGCGAGTGGAACGAGCAGATCGAAGCCGAAGAGGCCGCGACGCTCTCCTCCTGACCGCGGGTCCGGCCGGGCGGAAAGGTCCGCTCCTTCGGCCCCGGCGGCGAGCCGCCCCGGAGCCACGGGAACGCGGGGCGGGCCCGCAGTGGCACCCGGGGCGCCGGGGGCTACAGGCAGGGGCGGCGGGCGAGGGCGCGGCTCAGAGACGGCAGGCGAAGATGGCGGTCACCAGGATGGCCTTGGCCCCCATCTCCCAGAGCTGGTCCATGATCTGCTGGTGCCCCTTGCGCGGGACCATGGCCCGGACCGCGACCCAGCCCTCCCGGTGCAGCGGGGAGACCGTCGGCCCCTCCATGCCGGGGGTGAGGGCGATGGCCTCCTCGATCCGCTCGGCGCGGATGTCGTAGTCCATCATCACGTAGTCGCGCGCCACCAGCACGCCCTGCAGGCGGCGGATGAGCTGCCGCAGGCCCGGGGTCTCCTCGGCGCCGACCCCCTTGATCAGCACACCCTCGGAGCGGGTGATCGGCTCGCCGAACACCTCCAGGCCGATGTTGCGCAGCGTGGTGCCGGTCTCCACGACGTCGGCCACGGCGTCGGCCACGCCCAGCCGGATGGCGGTCTCGACCGCGCCGTCCAGCTTGATCACCCGGGCCTCGACGCCCTGCTCGGCGAGGTAGGTCTCCAGCAGCCCCGCGTAGGCGGTGGCGACGCGCCTGCCCTTGAGGTCGGCGACGGAGTCGAAGTCGCCGGGGTTGGCGGCGAAGCGGAAGGTGGAGCGGCCGAAGCCGAGCGGGATGATCTCCTCGACCCGCGCCCCGGAGTCGTGGAGCATGTCGCGGCCGGTGATCCCGGCGTCCAGGGTGCCCTCACCGACGTAGACGGCGATGTCCTTGGGCCGCAGGAAGAACAGCTCGCAGGAGTTCTCCGGGTCGGCGACCACGAGCTCCTTGCTGTCCTTGCGGACGCGGTATCCGGCTTCCTTGAGGATCGTCTGGGCACCCTCGGTGAGGGCGCCCTTGTTGGGTACGGCGAGACGGAGCATGGCGGGCTTCCTTACAGGTGGACGGGATTGCCTACGAGAACCGGAGCCGGGCGCACCGGCTCACAGATGCTTGTAGACCTCGTCCAGTCCGATCCCCTTGGCGATCATGAGGACCTGCACGTGGTAGAGGAGCTGGGAGATCTCCTCGGCCGCCCGCTCGTTCGACTCGTGCTCGGCCGCCATCCAGCTCTCGGCGGCCTCCTCCACGACCTTCTTGCCGATGGCATGGACCCCGGCGTCCAGCGCGGCCACGGTGCCCGAGCCCTCGGGCCGGGTGCGCGCCTTGTCGGACAGCTCGGCGTACAGCTCTTCGAAGGTCTTCATCGGATACCTCTAGCGTCAATACCCCCGCCTTCAGGCGGGGGAGGAAACGCGGCACGGTGCCGCGTTTCTGGGTGGGTGGTGTAGCCGTAGCCATCGGCTCGCTGGAGCAGGCGTACGTGGCGGTGGCTGATGCCCTGCACGAGGCCTTGCCGGGTAGTGATATTGAAACTACCGGTGCCGCGGACCGCGACGCGGCCAAGGTGGACTCCGGCCTTCTTACCGCTCGGTACGACGGCACGGACCAGGTCGCCGGTGGCGAACCCCTTGACCTGCTTGGTCAGGGGTAGCCGTAACCGAGGAAAGCCATAGCGGTCGGCGCGGGTGCGGGCGTAGGTGCCGCGCCCGGTCGTCTTGACCCCCAGGATTCTGCAAGGCCAAACGGTGACGTTCTCCAAGGGACCGACGTGCAGCGCGTCCAACGTGTGCGACTTGGCGGCACCGGTGCGAGACCGGTTCCACTTCGTGCGACCACCGGAGGCGGTATGAACGGACAGACCAGTCGTTTCCAGGGTCCGCCACAGCGCCCACCGGGTGGCGTTGACCGCCGCCGCGTCCCGCAGCGGAGCCTTCGCCTGCTTGAGGATCCTCGCGAGCAGTGCGGACCTGCCCTTGAGGAACACCTCTATCGGCGTCGCGTTCTTGGCCTGGTTACACCGGATGCATGCCAGGACGAGGTTGCTGATCCGGTCGGAGCCACCCCGGCTGCGCGGGTGGATGTGGTCGAGGTTGAGCGGCACGCCACTCGCACCGCAGTACGCGCACGCCCGCCCCCATGCCGCGAGCAGGTATTCGCGGACCTCGTACCCGGCGAGGGTGCCCTGCTGGTACTCCACCCCTTCCAGTGGTCTGCCCGCGCTGAGGGCGTGGGTGTCGAACGCCACCCGCTCGACGTACACAGCACGCACCGGCGCCCACCGGGTGAGCCGCACCACCCACGACAAGGTGGTGTCAACGCGGTGGCGTAGCGACGGCGCGAGCCACCCCCGGGGTTTGGTCCGGTTGAGGAACCGAGGGGCGCGGTGACGCAGGTTGCGTGACCTGCGGCCCCCACGTAGCGCGGCCCGCGCGCTGAGCTTGTCTCGGATCGCTCCGCCTCGGCGGTCGAGTTGAATCGCATATCTCCCTGTCCGGCTTCCACCGTGGTCGGTGAATATCGCCAGGCCGGTGTGCTTGCTGCCAGGGTCGATGCCTACCCCCACGCCCTCGATGGTCGAGGTCGCCGCATCGCGGTCTTTGAGACGAATGACGAACGGTGTGTGGCGGTGAACCACCGCCCGGTCAGCCGCCAGTAGGCGGCGGGCACGAGCAGGGTGACACGGGTCAAGCGGATGACCGTGGCGATCAAGGACGAACACGGCTGGGTGAACCTCACGGTTCGCTCCCTCGAAAGCCGAAGCTTTCTCAGGGTGACGCCGGTGCGGCGGTGCGGCCGGACCGGTCTCCCCTCGCCCATGGTGAACACCAGATACCGCCGCGAGGCGGTGTCCGTGAGCCGTTTCGTGCCCACCCTCGGGCGTGTCTGCTCCCACGGATTCGAGAGCTTGGAGCTGAGGAAGCACCCCAAGGTCGGTCTGCGGTCTTATGTTCAACGTAGCCATCTGGATCACACCTCCAGTTCGTGACGGCTAGGGCTGGTCAACGCGGGGCTTCGAAGCGCATCGCCGCGCCTCAAGCCCCCTCCTTCAGGAGGGGGTCGTTGACGATCTCTCTCGGCGTCGTCGGATGTGCCCGTCAAGCCTAACGGCCCATCCGACCCCACAGCGTGCAAGTTCACGCTCTGGGACGCGAGCCGTCCGGTCGTCGCCCCCACTACACCGAGCCGGACAGCCCACCGTGAGCAGCGCGGCGGTACAGAGAAGCCGGCTCCCGCGAGCCGTGGTGCGCGATCAGGGGCCGCTCGCGGGGTCATGCGCGACCGGGCGGCGTCCCGGGCAAGGCGCCGTCGCACGCCGGTCGCGGCGGTGCCCCCGTCCGAAGGGCCGGGGGCACCGCTCATCTCCTCCGGACGCCCCGGTGGTTCACCCGGAAGGGTGTACGGCGTCGTTCATGCGCCCTTCCCGGTGAAACGCTCAGTCGTTGACGCAGCGCAGCACCGGGCGGGTGACGAGGGCGGCGGGGTCGGGCGAGCCGGTGACGTGCAGGGTGACGCTCTCGCCGGGCAGCAGGGTGATGAGCATGTCGTCGACCGAGGAGGCCGGGTCGAGGCGGTCGGGGAACAGGGCCAGGTCGCGCAGGAGGGTGCGGGCGGTGACGGTGACGTCCAGGCCGCCGCCCTCCGCCTCGGCCACCTCGGTGTCGCAGGCGGCGGCGGGGAAGGCGACGCGGGTGTCCTCGGCGAAGAAGTGGAGCGCGCGGTGCCCGTCCAGCCGTACCGACAGCAGCTCGGACGACGGGTCTCCCGGGACGGCCACCGGGTCCGGGAGCGGCACGCTCGTCACCGAGCGGGGGGCCACGTCGACCCGGACGCTGTCCTTGGCCAGCGGTTCCCCGCTCAGGGCGAGCCGCTGGAGTTCCAGCTCGCCCGTCCAGGGTTCCGGGCCGTCGTTGACCACGGCCACGGCGCCGTCCTGGACGCTCAGGAGGCGGTCGGCGTAGACGCGGCGCAGCGCGTACCACAGCGGCTTGCGCCGGCCGCGGCCGTCGACGGCCGACCAGGAGGTGACCGGCCAGCAGTCGTTGAGCTGCCAGACGATGGTGCCGGCGCAGTAGGGGGCCAGGGCGCGGAAGCGCTCGATGCCGAAGGTGACCGCCCTGGCCTGGTTGAGCTGGGTCAGGTAGTGCCAGTCGTCGTAGGTCTCCGGGGCCGGCAGGTGCTCGCCCAGGCCGCGCAGGAGCTTGGCGTTGCCCTCGTGGGCTTTCTGGTGGTGCAGCACCAGGGGCGCGTCGGGGGTCAGCTCGCCGCTGACGGCGTCGCGCAGCGTGGCGTGGGCCGGCGGGCCCTGGAAGCCGAACTCGGCGGCGAAGCGGGGGGCGTAGGTGGCGTAGTGGGTGTAGTCCTCGCGGTTCCACACGTCCCAGATGTGGGTGGTGCCGTGGGCGGGGGCGTTGGGCGGCAGGCCGGGGTGGCCGGAGTACGGGCTGCCCGGCCAGTAGGGGCGGGTGGGATCGAGTTCGGCCACCAGGGCCGGGAACAGCCCGTGGTAGAAGCCCGCGCCCCAGGTGCGCCCGTCCAGCTCGTCCTGCCAGCCCCAGTCGGCGTGGCCTTCGAGGGCCTCGTTGTTGCCGCACCACAGCGCCAGGGAGGGGCGCCAGGACAGCCGGGCGAGGTTCTCGCGGACCTCGGCCTCGACCTCGGTGGCGAAGGGTTCCTCCTCGGGGTAGGCGGCGCAGGCGAAGGGGAGGTCCTGCCAGACGAGCAGGCCGAGCTCGTCGGCCAGGTCGTAGAAGTCCTCGCTCTCGTACAGGCCGCCGCCCCAGACGCGCAGCAGGTTGACGTTCGCGTCCAGGGCCTGGCCGAAGCGTTCGGCCAGGCGTTCGCGGGTGACGCGGGCCGGGAAGCAGTCGTCGGGGATCCAGTTGACGCCGCGCACGAACACCGGCACGTCGTTGACGACCACGGTGAAGCCCTCGCCGGTCTGGTCCAGGCGCACGTCGCGGAAGCCGATCCGCCGCGTCCAGGTGTCCCCCCGCGCCTCGCTGCCCTGTCCGGACAGGTCCACGGTGAGCTCGTAGCGGTCCTGCGCGCCGTGGCCGCGCGGCCACCACCGCCGGGGCTCGGGCACCCGTACCTCCAGGACGGCCTCGCGCTCGCCGGGGGCCAGCACCGTCTCCGCCACCGCCCCGGCCACCTTCGCGGTCACGGTGAGGGGCTCATCGGTGGCGCGCTCGACCGTGACGTGCGCCTCGACCCGCCCGCCGGATCCGTCGGTGCTCACCAGCGGCCGCACCGACGCCAGCCTGGCCCCGCTCCAGCCGTCCAGGCCGATGGGCCGCCAGATGCCGGAGGTGACCACCGCCGGGCCCCAGTCCCAGCCGAAGTTGCAGGCCATCTTGCGGATGAATTGGTAGGGCGCCTCGTAGCTGCCGGGCCGGTCGCCCAACTCGGCCCGCTGCGCCTCGGCGTACTCCACCGGGGAGGCGAAGCGCACCCGCAGCGTGTTCTCGCCCTCGCGAAGCAGCTCCCGTACGGGAAAGCGGTAGGAGCGGTGCTGGTTGGCCGTGCTCGCGACCCGGACGCCGTTGAGCTCGACCGTGGCGACCGTGTCGAGGCCCTCGCAGACCAGGTCGGTGCGGTCGTGCCCGTCGGCGTGCCAGACGAAGACCGTCTCGTAGTCCCAGCCGGAGCGGCCTATCCAGGTCAGCCGGTTCTCGTTGTCGTCCAGGTACGGGTCCTCGATGAGCCCGGCGGCCAGCAGGTCGGTGTGCACGCACCCCGGCACCGTGGCCGGGACGCGGGAGATGTCCCCGCCCACCTGGTGAAGGGTCCAGCCGTCGTGTAGCGCCCTCAATTCACACTCCCCATGGATGCGGTGTCGCCCCGCCGGACGAGATGACCCGGTTCGGCCTCCACCAGTGTGGAGGGTCCTTCCCGCACGTCTTCGGCGGGGGCGGCGGGCTCGCCGTCCCACCGGGCGGTGAGCCTGGGCACCGACGACAGCAGCCTGGCCGTGTACGGGTGGAGGGGGTTGCCGAACACCATGCCGGTGGGACCGGACTCGACCACCTGCCCCCGGTACAGGACCACGGCCCGCTCGCTGATGTAGTTGCCCAGCGACAGGTCGTGGGTGACGAACAGCACCCCGAGGCCGCGCGACTTCAGGTCGGCGAGCAGGTTGAGGACGTCGATCCTGGTGGACGCGTCGAGCATGCTGGTGATCTCGTCGGCGACGAGGTACCTGAGGTCGAGCAGGAGCGCCCTGGCGATCAGCAGGCGCTGCAGCTGGCCGCCGCTGAGCTGGTGCGGGTAGCGGCCCAGGATCTGCCCGGGGTCGAGGCCGACGTCCTTGAGCGACGCGTCGATCCTGCCGTCCCACTCGGAGGCGGCGACGCCGGGGAAGTACTCGTCCTTGATCATCTGCAGCACCCGGTCGGCCTTGAAGATCGGGTTGTAGCAGCTGAACGGGTCCTGGAACACGCCCTGCACGTGCCGGTAGTACGCCTTGCCCGGCCTGGCGGGGGCGCCGTCGAGGGTGATCACGCCCTTCGTCGGGCGGATCAGCCCGAGGACGGTCTTGCCGAGGGTCGTCTTGCCGCTGCCGCTCTCGCCGATGAGGGAGACCACCTCCCCCGGTGCCAGGTCCAGGCTCACGTCGTCGACGGCGGTGAGGGTCGCGGTGCCGAAGGCACCCACCCTGTAGGTCTTGGTGACCCCTTCGAGTCTCAGCATCGTCCGAAATCCTTCGGGTCAGGCCTTCCAGCAGGCGACGTGGTGGCCGGGGGCGACCTCGACCGGCGGAGGGTCCTCCGCGCATCTTTCGAAGGCGAGCGGGCAGCGGTCCCTGAACCGGCAGCCGGAGGGCGGGTCGAGCAGCGAGGGAGGCCTCCCGGGAATGCCCGACAGCCTGCGCTCGGCGTGGCGGACGCCGACCTCGGGCAGCGAGGAGATCAGCATCCGCGTGTACGGATGGCGCGGCTCGTTGACGATCACCCCCGCCGGAGCCTTCTCGGCCAGCCTCCCCGCGTACATGACCATGATCGTGTCGGCGATCTGGTAGGTCAGCGAGATGTCGTGGGTGATGAAGATCATGCTGCGCACGAAACCCCGGTCCCTGAACTCCACCAGGGTCCTGGCCACGGCCTTCTGGGTCGACACGTCGAGCGCGGAGGTGATCTCGTCGGCGATGAGCAGGGACGGGTCGAGCAGGGTGGAGACGACCATGACCATCCGCTGCTTCATCCCGCCCGACAGCTCGATCGGGTAGCGGTCCAGGACGTCGCGGGGCAGCTCGACCAGGTCGAGACGACGTTCCAGCTCGGTGACGTCGAGGCGCTCGCCCCGGGAGGCGAGCAGCTCGGCGACCATCCGGCCGATCTTCCTGGTGGGGTTCAGCGCGCTCATGGAGTACTGCGGGATGAGGGAGACCCGGCTGAACCGGAAGGGGTTCATCCGGCGGTCGTCGCCGATCGGCAGCTCCTCGCCGTCCAGCTCGGCACCGCCCCCGGCCAGCCGCATCCGGCCGTCCATCCTGATGAGGCTCTTGCCGAGGGTCGTCTTGCCGCAGCCGGACTCGCCCGCCAGGCCGAGGATCTCGCCGTCGCCGACGTCGAAGCTGACGCCGTCGAGCGCCCGCACCTCGCCGCGCAGGGTCCGGTAGTGGACCCGCAGGTCGTTCACGCGCAGAGTCATTCACAGCTCCCGCAGTTTCGGGTTGAACACCTCGTCGAGGCCGACGTTCATCACGTAGAGGGCGCCGACGATGGCGGTGATCCCGGCCCCCGGCGGGACGAACCACCACCACATGCCCAGGTGGAGGGCGCTCCAGCGGGCCGCGTTGTTGAGCATCAGGCCGAGCGAGACGCCCTCGCTGGGGCCGAGGCCGATGAAGTCGAGCGAGGCGGCGATCAGGACCGACCCGCCGAACAGCAGGATGAAGGTCATGAAGAGGTACGAGCTCATGTTGGGCGCGATCTCCCTGGCGATGATCTTCCAGGTGCGCACCCCGCTGAGCCTGGCCAGGTCCACGAAGTCGCGCGAGCGCAGCGAGAACGTCTGGGCCCTGATGGCCCTGGCCGCCCAGGGCCAGGAGGTGAGCCCGATGAAGAGCGCCTGCACGCCGACGCTGCGGACCCCGAGGTAGGCATTGACGATCAGCAGCACCGCGAGCGCGGGCAGGACCAGGACGATGTTGGTGAGCATGTTCAGCACCTCGTCGACCAGCCCGCCCCGGTACCCGGCGGTGAAGCCGACCGTCATGCCGATGATCGCGGCCAGCCCGCCGCCGAGCACCCCCACCTGGAAGGTGAGACTCAGGCCGTAGACGAACTGGGCGAAGATGTCCTGGCCGAACATGGTGGTGCCGAACCAGTGCTCCGCCGAGGGCGGCGAGGCGGGGGTGGCGACGTAGGCGTTGGGGTCGCCTCCGGCGATCACGGGAGCGGCGACGGCCAGGACGAGCAGCGGGACCAGCACGGCCAGCCCCGCCAGCAGCTTCCCGTTGCGCATCGCGAAGTACAGTCCCTCGCGGCGCCTCGCGGGCACGGCCGTCACGGCGGCCTTCCCCTCCGGGCGCGGGTCCGCGGGCACGGCGGTCACGCGGCCTCCCCTCCCATCCCGGTCCTGGTACGCGGATCGACCAGGACGTAGACGATGTCGATGATGAAGTTGGCGATCAGCACGCCCACGACGATGAACAGGAAGGCCCCCTGCAGCAGGAAGAAGTCCTGGTTCTGGATCGCCTTGAGGATCAGGTGGCCCAGCCCCGGATAGGAGAAGACGATCTCGGTGACCAGGGCTCCGGCCACGAGCACGCCGAGCTGCAGGGCCAGGCCGGTGATCTGCGGCAGGACCGCGTTCCTGAACGCGTAGCGCCGGATGAGCCGCTGCGAGGCCCCGAGCGAGGACAGGTAGGTGGAGTAGTCGGCCTCCAGCTCGTAGATGATCATGTTGCGCATGCCGATCGCCCAGCCGCCGAACGCGACGAGGAAGAGCGAGACGAACGGCAGGAACCAGTGCAGCGCCAGGTCCCCGAGGAACTCCCACGACCAGTTGGGCCGCATGGAGAAGCTGTAGCCGCCGGAGACGGGGAAGATCCCCGCCACCACGCCCAGCCCCCAGGCCATCAGGATGGCCAGCCACATGTAGGGCGTGGCGGTGAGCACGTACCCGATCGGCAGGGCCGTGTTGTCCAGCCACTTCCGCCTGGCCGCGAAGGCGCCGAACCTGTTGCCCGCCCACCAGCTGAGCAGGATGGACGGGATGAGCAGCGCCAGCGTGTACGGCACCGCCCGCACGATGACGTCGGTCACCGGGGTGGGGAACAGCCAGATGCTGGTGCCCAGGTCGCCCCGGAAGAGCGCGGCCCAGAAGTTGGCGTACTGCTTCCAGAGCGGCAGGTCGAGCCCGAACAGGTTCGTGTAGTGGGCGCGCATCGCCTCCACGGCGGCGGGCTGTGACACGTTGGCCCTGGCCAGCATGCTCTGGACCGGGTCGCCGGGCATGAAGCGCGGGATCATCCAGTTGATCGTGACGGCCACGAGGAAGGTGAGCCCGTACACGAGCAGCTTCCGGCCGAAGTAGCGTCGCACGCGATCCTCCAGAATCGGCGAGATGGGCCCCTCCCCCGCGCGGCCCCGGAACGGGGCCCGGCGGGTCCGCCCGGAGTCCGGGCGGACGGTCCGGGCGGGAGTCCGGACGGGACGTCCGGGCGGCGCGCGGGGAGAGGGATGAGGATCGCGGGGTCAGCCGCCGGCGGGCTTCAGCTCGGTCAGGGTCAGCACCCCGCCCAGCTCCAGCCAGTTGCGCCACATGGTCGGCGGGGTCTTGGGGGTGCCCGCGGCCGAGGACGGCCAGTTGGTCCAGACCGCGTTGCTGGTCTGCGCCCACAGGCCGTTGTACCAGAGCGGGATCACCGGCAGATCGTCCAGGTGGATCTTCTGGATCTCCGAGGCGACCTGCTTCATGCCCTCGGCGTCGTCGGCCTTCTTGCCGTCGAGCTCCTGGACGAGGTCCCAGACCTTCTTGTTCTCGTAGCGGCCGAAGTTGACGGTGTTCTGCTGCTTGTTGATCGGCAGCCGGAACATGTAGTCGTAGTACATCCAGGGGGTGTTGGACAGCTGCCGCTCGTTGTTGAGCAGCAGGTCGAACTTGCCGGACGTGCGCTGGTCGACCAGCGCGTTGTAGTCGGGGAACTCGGGGGTGAGGTCGATCCCGGCCGCCTTGGCGCCCTCGGCGATGACCCGGCTCGCCTCCATCCAGTCGGTCCACCCGGCCGGCACGATGACCTTCAGCGAGGCCTTGGAGCCGTCCTTGTTCTCCACGAACCCGTCGCCGTCGCCGTCCTTGTACCCGGCGTCGGCCAGCAGCTTCTTCGCCTTCTTGGTGTCGAAGGAGAAGCCCTTCTCGCTCACCACGGCCTGGTCGACGTACTTGTCCCACTGCGGCAGCAGGCCGGTCGGGCTCGCCGCCTTGACCAGGTTGCCGTAGACGCCTTCGACGATCTTCTTGGTGTCGATGGAGTTGGCGAGCGCCTTGCGGAAGGCGGGGTCGTTCATCGGCTTCTTCGTGGTGTTGGGCACCAGGAAGGCGGTGTTGGCCGAGAGCATGTAGGGCGGTTCCGGATAGTACGTCTGGACGCCGAAGTTGCCCTTGACGAGGTTGGCCACCCCGGGCAGGAAGTTGTTGCTGAGGTCCAGGCCCTTCTGCAGCAGCAGGCCCATCGCGACCTCGTTGCTGGAGTTGACGATGTCGACGACGTACTTGGGCTTGACGTCCTTGCCCAGCGCGGCGGTGGCCCACCAGCCGTCCCGCTTGACCAGGGCCATCCGGTCCTGGTCGTGGCTGTGGTAGGCGTACGGCCCGGTGCCGACCGGCTTCTCGTTGACGCCGTTCAGCACCTCCTCCTCGGAGAGACCTTCCCAGATGTGCTTGGGGACGATCGCGTTGCCGTAGACCCAGTTGGCCCACTGCTGGTAGTTGGCCTTGGAGAAGGTGAACTTGACCGTGCCCGGATCGACCGCCTCCGCCTTCTCCAGCCAGTCCCACAGGTTGGCGTAGGGGACGGTCTTCATCTTGCCGAGCTCGACCGTGAAGACGACGTCGTCGGCGGTGAAGGGCTTGCCGTCGGCCCAGGTGACCCCCTGCCGGAGCTTGAGCTCGTAGGTCTTGTCGTCCGTCCAGGTGCCGCTCTCGGCCAGCCAGGGGGTGAACTTGTCCGTCTGGGGGTCGTACAGGAACAGGGTCTCGTAGATGAGCCCCTTGGTGCCGACGGCCGAGTCCCAGGTCCGCAGCGGGTTCCAGTTGGCCGGGGGACCCCACTGGGTGCCGCTGGTGTACAGGGTCTCGTTGCGGGGGAACGCTGCGTTCGCGTCACCCGCCCCGCCCGCTCCGGCCGACGGGGCCGCTCCGCCGGAACCCTGCGGCGCCGCGCTCGGAGCGGACGGTGTGGTGGACCCGCCGGTGCACCCCGCCGCGGCCATGCAGGCCACGCAGGCCGCCGCCCCGAGGGTCGCGAACCTTCGTCGAATCCGCATCGACAGTCTCCTCTCCAGCATGGGAGCGCTCCCAACCGATTTAAACGCGACCGCATGCGCTTGCTGAACCGGATAAGTAACGCGACCGTAAAGTCAATGTGTCTGCACTGTCAATAGGCGGCTAGACCGGTTCAGCTACAATCACCGCAGTCAGGAGGGGAGCGGCCGGGGAGAGAGGATCATGAGGAGACCGACGATCTCGGACGTCGCCAGGCGGGCCGGGGTCTCGAAGGGCGCCGTCTCGTACGCCCTCAACGGGCAGCCCGGCGTCTCGGAGGGCACCCGCGCCAGGATCCTGGCGATCGCCGAGGAGATCGGCTGGCGTCCCAGCAGCGCGGCCCGCGCCCTGAACGGCGCGCGGTCCCGCACCGTCGGCCTGGCCCTGTGCCGCCCGGCCCGCACCCTCGGCATGGACCCCTTCTTCATGGAGCTCGTCAGCGGCATCGAGGGCGAGCTGTCGGCCCGCTCGTACGCGCTCATGCTGCAGGTGGTCGCCGACCACGGGCAGGAGGTCGCGGTCTACCGCCGCTGGTGGGGAGAGGGCCGCGTCGACGGCGCCATCCTGGTCGACCTGCACGTGGACGACCCCCGGATCCCCGCCTTCGAGGCGCTGGGCCTGCCGGCCGTGGTGATCGGCGATCCGTCGGGGGCGGGGTCGCTGGTCCCCGTCTGGTCCGACGTCGGCGGCGCCGTGCGCGAGACGGTGGAGTATCTCGCCGCGCTCGGCCACCGCAGGATCGCCAGGGTCGCCGGGCCGCCGCACCTGGTGCACACCGTGCTGCGCGACCGCGCCTTCGCCGAGGCCTGCGACGGCGTCGCCGAGCACGTGACCGTGCACACCGACCACACCGGCGAGGAGGGCGCCCGCGCCACCCGGCGCCTGCTCAGCTCCCCCGCCCGGCCCACCGCGATCGTCTACGACAACGACATCATGGCCGTCGCCGGGCTGTCGGCCGCCCAGGACCTGCGCCTGGACGTCCCGCGCGACCTGTCCCTCGTCGCCTGGGACGACTCCCCGCTCTCCCGGGTCGTCCGCCCGCCGCTCACCGCGCTGAGCCGCGACATCTCCGCCTATGGCGCCCACGCCGCTCGCAGGCTCCTCTCCCTCGTCGCCGGGGAGGAGGCCGGCCCGTACC
Organism: Streptosporangium sp. H16; assembly: GCF_051918855.1. Taxonomy (NCBI): domain Bacteria; kingdom Bacillati; phylum Actinomycetota; class Actinomycetes; order Streptosporangiales; family Streptosporangiaceae; genus Streptosporangium; species Streptosporangium sp. H16. The sequence continues at coordinate 102,955 of NZ_JBPXMD010000004.1, read as the reverse complement.
AGGACGAGGCCGCCCGCCTCACCCCCAGGGGCAGCACCGCTCCCCCGCCCCCGCCGGCCGGGTCCCTGCCAGGGGGCTGACCGGCAGTACCTCGTCACGGCCCCGTCATGGCTTGGTCAGGGTGACGAGCAGCGCGGGGTGGTCGGTGTACCTCATGGAGATGACGTCGGTGCGCTCGAAGCCCATGCTCGCCGCGAAGACGTGCTGCACGTCCCCGTCCCCCTTCCTGAAGAAGGGAGCGGAGTTGCAGTTCTGGACGTTCTGCCCGAACAGCGGCGCGTACCTCATGTTGAAGTCACCGGCCAGGAAGGTCGGCCTGGTGGCGGCGCCCCGGTCGCGCAGCATGGCGATGGCGGCCTTGCACTGCGCCATGGCGACGCTCCCCGTGGTCGACAGGTGGGTGGTGCAACCGGTGAGGTCGGGGAACTCGGCGCACACGTAGACGCGCCTCTCGCTCCCGCCGTCCTGGGTGGCGTAGACGCCGGAGAAGTTCGTCGCCCCGGTGGCGCGGAAGAGCAGCCCGTTGCCGTACTCGTCCCCGTTGACGCAGCGCACCGGCGTGCCGTCGGGCCGCAGCGCCGGGGCGAACGCCTGGTGGCCGTTCCCCATCGAGGGGGCCAGCTGGGCCAGGTCGTCGCGGCAGATCTCGTTGAGCGTGACGGCCTGCGGCTGCCTGGCGCCGATGATGTCGCGCGCCTCCTGGATGACGTTGGCCCCGTTGAAACAGGAGGTGTTGACGCCGCTGTGGCAGAGGTTGAGCTGCAGGACGCGGTAACTCTGCGCGGCGGACGCCGAGGACACTAGGGACGCTGGGGACGCTGGGGACGCGGCGTGGGGAACGGCGGACGTGGCGTGGGACGCGGGGGGAACGGCGGCGACGGCCCCGGCCGTGGCCGTCAGGACGACGAGGGGAAGGCGAGCGAGAACACGGAGGCTGGACCACAAAAGGCGCATTTATCCTCTTATCTCGGAGATCCCGGACGCATCAATTGATCATGCGGGCAGCCCGGCGGAGAGTGCCCGGCCCCCAGGGCATTCGAAGCTGAACGGAAATAGCGGGATATACAGCCATAATGACGGCTGAAGCTAGATCGTCAACCACGGGATCCGGCAGCCACCGGCATCGACCCCGGTCACCGTTGTCCCACCGGCCACCGGGGAGGTCCGGTCAGGGCGACACGCCGCCGGCGAGCGGGCGCCGGGCGACGGCTCGGCGCCGGCGCGCTCGCGCGAAGCCTCGGGCAAAACCCCGGAAAGCCCCGGAGAACCTCGAAAAGCCCCGGAAAGCCGAAGGGCCGGTACGGCGGATGCCGTACCGGCCCTTCGGGGTGTCGCGGTAGGACCCTAGAGCCCTACGAGGTGATCAGCGTGATCAGCGGCCGTAGCGGCTGCCGCCACCGCGCGGGGCGGAGCCGCGGCCGTCGGCGCGGAACTCCCCGCCGCGGAAGCCGCCGCCCTGGCGCTCGCCGCGGAACGGCTCGCGCTCGCCCGCGGGACGCTCGGAGCGGTACCCGCCGCTGGCCGGGGCCGGACGGTCGGCGCGGAACGGCTCGCGCCGCTCGCCACCGCGGTAGCCACCGGTGGGACGCTCGGAGCGGAAGCCACCGCCCGCCGGGCGCTCGGAACGGTAACCGCCGCCGGCCGGGCGCTCGGAGCGGTACTGGCCGCCACCGGAGGCGCCGCCGCCGCGGTTGTCGTCACCGAAGGAACGCTCGCGGGGCTGCTGGCCCTCACCGGCGCCGTGGGCGGGACGGTCGGAGCGGAAGCGGCGCGGGCCACGCCCGCCGCCACCGTTGCCGCCGAAGCCGCCGCGGCCCTGACGCTGCTTGGCGGCCGGCGCCGAGGGCTCCCAGACCGGGATCGGCTCGCCGCTGGGCGTACGCGCTCCGGCGACCTCCTCCAGGCGCGGGTGGCCCGGGGTGGCCTTGATGCGGAACGGCTTGATGCCCGCGCGGCGGGTCATCGAGTCGGTGGAGCGGCGCTCGTTGGGGAGCACCAGCGTCATGACGGTGCCCTTCTCCCCGGCGCGGGCGGTACGGCCACCGCGGTGCAGGTAGCTCTTGTGGTCCTGGGGCGGGTCGACGTGCAGCACGAGACTGATGTTGTCGACGTGGATGCCGCGGGCCGCGACGTCCGTGCAGACCAGGACGTTGATCGTGCCTTCCTTGAACTCGGCCAGGATGCGGGTGCGCTGGTTCTGGCGCTTGCCGCCGTGCAGGCCGCCTGCCCGGATGCCGACCTGGGCGAGCTGCTTGCACAGCCGGTCGACCCCGTGCTGGGTGCGCACGAAGATAATGGTCCGGCCCTCGCGGTTGGCGATCTCGGCGGTCACCGGGAACTTGTCGTCGCGGTGCACCTCCAGCACGTGGTGCTCCATGGTGTCGACCGAGGAGGCGGCCGGGGCCATCGAGTGGGTCACCGGGTTGGTGAGGAAGCGGCGGACGAGCTTGTCGACGTCGCCGTCGAGGGTGGCGGAGAACAGCAGGCGCTGGCTGTCGGCCGGGGTCTGCTGCAGGATCGCGCTGACGACCGGGAAGAAGCCGAGGTCGCACATGTGGTCGGCCTCGTCGAGGATCGTCACCTGGACCTCGTCCAGCATGCACTCACCCTGCTGCATGAGGTCGGTCAGGCGGCCGGGGGTGGCCACGACGACCTCGACACCGCGGCGCAGCGCCTCGATCTGGCGGCCCATGGACATGCCGCCCACGACGGTCTTCATCCGCAGCGACAGGCCGCGGCCGAGCGGCTCGAGCGCGTCGGTCACCTGCATGGCGAGCTCGCGGGTCGGGACCAGGACGACGGCCAGCGGGTGGCCGGGACGGGCCTTGGCGCCGGCGATGCGGGTCATCATGGGCAGGCCGAAGGCGAGCGTCTTGCCGGAGCCGGTCTGGCCGCGGCCGAGAACGTCGTGACCGGCGAGAATGTCGGGGATCGTGGCCCGCTGGATGGGGAAGGGACTGTCGATGCCCGAACGGGAGAGACCGGTCACCAGCGGCTTCGGCAGGCCGAGGAGAGTGAACTCGGACACGCCTGCGGGGGCCTGGGAGATCTCGGTGATGTCGGCGATTTCGGGCAGAACAGCGTCAAGCATGGTCACGAAGACTCGTGCCTTTCGATAGAAGAACGGGGCACGTCACTTCTGCGAAAGGACGAGCCTGGAACGCACGGCCTGAGGCCGCGCTGGATCAACGCCCACATGGGGGCGGTAGTGCGGTGCAAGTCGAGGCGCACCGCACGGGGCGGGTCTAGCTTACCCGCACGCAGTCAAACCACGATCAAGCATACCCGGCGTTCGCAGTGCCGAGTTCGGTCGGGGCGTCCGGCATCGGCCGGCCGCTTGTCCGTCGGTTGGAGTCAACACTCCAGGCCGGGCTTTTCTTCCCGGCCTCGGAAATCCTCTCACACAATTGGGTACGGCCCGAACCCCGGGGGTGCGAGCCGTACCGGAAACCACTTCTCAGACGTTGAAACCCAGCATCCGGAGCTGCTCGCGCCCCTCGTCAGTGATCTTGTCCGGGCCCCACGGCGGCAGCCACACCCAGTTGATCTTCACGTCGGAGACCATGCCCTCCAGGGCCGAGTGCGCCTGGTCCTCGATGACGTCGGTCAGCGGGCAGGCCGCGCTGGTCAGCGTCATGTCGATGGTGGCGACCGGCAGAGCGGCGCCCTGGGTGCCCTCGCCGCCCGCAGTGCCCTCGCCGCCCTCGGTGCCCTGCTCGGCGGCGTCCAGGTGGAGCCCGTAGATCAGGCCCAGGTCGACGACGTTGATGCCGAGCTCGGGGTCCACGACGTCCTTGAGAGCCTCCATGACCTCGTCATGGGTGGTGTCCCCGTCGTACGCCGTGGTGGGGGTCTCTACAGCCTTGCTCATTTGGTGCTCCTCACGACCGCGTCCTTGTAGGCCATCCACGCCAGTAGCGCGCACTTCACCCGAGCGGGGAACTTGGCGACCCCGGCGAAGGCGACGGCGTCGCCCAGCACGTCCTCGTCCGCCTCCACCTTTCCCCTGCCCTGCATGAGCCGGGTGAACTCGTCCACGACGCCGAGGGTGTCGTCGACGGTCGAGCCGGTGGCCAGCTCGTGCAGCACGGAGGCCGCGGCCTGGCTGATGGAACAGCCCTGCCCGTCGTAGGAGACGTCCTCGACCTTGCCGCCGTCGCCCAGCTTCACGCGCATGGTGATCTCGTCACCGCACGTCGGGTTCACGTGGTGGACCTCGGCGTCGTACGGATCGCGGAGCCCCCTCCCCTGCGGGTGCTTGTAGTGCTCCAGGATCAGCTCCTGGTACATGGACTCGGCGATCATAGGGCCGTGCTCACCTTCTCGTTCGCTGCGCCGTACGCTCGCGCGTCGCCGGGCGCCGTGCGGCGGGCGTCCGCCGCCCGCCGTCCGCCCGCTCGCCGGCTCGACTGCTCGGGCATGGCTAGGCGAACACCTTCCGCACGTGGTGGAGGCCGCGGACCAGGGCGTCGATCTCGGCCGGTGTGTTGTAGAGGTAGAAGGACGCCCGCGTGGTCGCGGGAATCCCGAACCTCAGGTGGAGCGGGCGGGCGCAGTGGTGCCCCACGCGCACGGCCACCCCGAAGTTGTCATCCAGGATCTGCCCGACGTCGTGCGGGTGAATCCCCTCCAGGGTGAACGAGACCGTGCCGCCCCGGTCTTCGAGGTCCAGCGGGCCGATCACCCGCAGCCCCGGGATCTCCCCCAGGGCGTCGAGCGCGTACGCCGTGAGCTCGCGCTCGTGGCGCGTGACGGCGTCCATCCCGATCTCGGACAGGTAGTCGATCGCGGCACCGAGACCGATGGCCTCGACGATGGGCGGGGTGCCCGCCTCGAACTTGTGCGGTGCGGGCGCGTAGGTCGAGTGGTCCATCCAGACCGCCTCGATCATCTCGCCGCCGCCCAGGAACGGGGGCATCGCCTCGAGCAGCTCGCCGCGGCCCCACAGCACGCCGATCCCCGACGGGCCGAGGACCTTGTGGCCGGTGAAGGCGAGGAAGTCGACGCCCAGCGCGGCCACGTCCACCTTCCGGTGGGGCACCGACTGGGAGGCGTCGAGCATCATCAGCGCGCCGACCTCGCGGACCCTGGCGAGCACGGGAGCGACCGGGTTGACCGTGCCCAGCACGTTCGACTGGTGCGCGATCGAGACGATCTTCGTGCGCTCGTTGACGAGCTCGCCGAGGTTGGACAGGTCCAGGCGGCCGGAGTCGGTGACGGAGAACCACCGCAGCGTCGCGCCGGTGCGCTGCGCGAGCATCTGCCACGGCACGATGTTGGAGTGGTGCTCCATCTCGGAGATGACGATCTCGTCGCCCGGGCCGAGCCGGAAGCGGGGGTCGGTGCCGATGGGGTTGCCGAAGGCGTACGCCACCAGGTTGAGCGCCTCGGAGGCGTTCTTGGTGAAGACGACCTCGTCGCGGTCGGGCGCGCCGATGAAGGCGGCGACCTTGTCGCGGGCGTCCTCGTACGCCTCGGTGGACTCCGCGCCCAGCACGTGCATGGCGCGGCCGACGTTGCTGTAGTGCATCGCCATGTGCTCGCGCATCACCTCGACCACCTGGGTCGGCTTCTGCGAGGAGTTGCCCGAGTCGAGGTAGATGAGCGGCCTGCCGCCGGGAAGCTCGCGGGACAGGACCGGGAAGTCCTTCCTGATCCTCTCCACGTCAAGGCCGGTGTCCATCAGGCCGACGCCTTCGTGTAGGCCTCGTAGCCCTCCGCCTCGAGCTTCTCGGCGAGCTCGGGGCCGCCCTGCTCCACGATCCGCCCGGCGGAGAAGACATGGACGAAGTCCGGCTTCACGTAGCGCAGGATGCGGGTGTAGTGGGTGATGAGCAGCACGCCGGTCTCGCCGGAGCGGAAGCGGTTGATGCCCTCGGAGACCACGCGCAGCGCGTCGACGTCGAGGCCGGAGTCGGTCTCGTCGAGGACGGCGATCTTCGGCTTGAGGAGCTCCAGCTGGAGGATCTCGTGGCGCTTCTTCTCGCCGCCGGAGAAGCCCTCGTTGACGTTGCGCTGGGCGAAGGCCGCGTCGATGGACAGCGCGTCCATGCCGGACTTGAGGTCCTTGGCGAACTCGCGGAGCTTGGGGGCCTCGCCGCGGACGGAGGTGACGGCGGTGCGCAGGAAGTTGGAGACGCTGACGCCGGGGACCTCGACCGGGTACTGCATGGCGAGGAACAGGCCGGCGCGAGCGCGCTCGTCGACCGTGAGCTCCAGCAGGTCGACCCCGTCGAGCAGGACCTGGCCGCTGGTGATCGTGTACTTGGGGTGGCCGGCGATCGCGTACGCGAGCGTGGACTTGCCCGAGCCGTTGGGGCCCATGATGGCGTGGGTCTCGCCGGCCCGCACGGTCAGGTTGACGCCGCGCAGGATCTCCTTGTCGGCGACGGTGACGTGCAGGTCGCGGATCTCCAGGGTGGAACCCGAGGGAACTCGGCTCGTGTCAGACACTTTATGACTCCTTCGAGAGCGAGACGAGGACGTCATCGCCATCGATCTTTACTCGGTATACGGGGACGGGCTTGTTGGCGGGCGGCCCGGTGGGCTTGCCCGAGCGCAGGTCGAAGCACGAGCCGTGCAGCCAGCACTCCAGGGTGCCGTCGTAGACCTCTCCCTCGCTGAGCTTCACCTCGGCGTGGGAGCAGACGTCGTGCAGCGCGAAGACCTCCTCGCCCCGGCGGACCAGGGCGACGGGGGTGTCGCCGACCTCAAGGCCGATCACTCCCTCGTCGGGGATGTCGGCGAGCTTGCAGACCTTCTCGAACGTCACTTCTCAAGCTCCGCCTCGACCCGGGCGAGCACCCGCTCGCGAAGCTCGGGAACCTCGATCTTCTCCAGCAGCTGCGCGAAGAAGCCCCTGATGACGAGGCGGCGTGCGTCCTCGAAGGGGATCCCGCGCGCCTGGAGGTAGAAGATGTGCTCGTCGTCGAGACGGCCCGAGGCGCTGGCGTGACCCGCCCCGGCGACCTCGCCGGTGAGGATCTCCAGGTTGGGCACCGAGTCGGCGCGGGCGCCGTCGGTGAGCAGCAGGTTGCGGTTGAGCTCGTAGGTGTCGGTGCCCTCGGCCTCGACGCGGATGATGACGTCGCCGATCCAGACCGCGTGGGCGTCCTGGCCCTGCAGCGCGCCGCGGTAGTCGACGTTGCTGCGGCAGCCGGGCTTGGAGTGGTCGACGAGCAGGCGGTGCTCCAGGTGCTGGCCGGCGTCGACGAAGTAGAGGCCGTTCAGCTCGGCGTCGCCGCCGGGGCCCTCGTAGGAGACCGACGGGGACAGCCTGACCAGGTCGCCGCCGAGGGTGACCACGAAGCCGCGGAAGGTCGCGTCCTTGGCCAGCAGGGCGTGGTGGTGGGAGACGTGCACGGCGTCGTCGGCCCAGTCCTGCAGGCTGACGACCTTGAGTGTGGCTCCCTCGCCCACGACGAACTCGACGTTGTCGGCGTAGACGGCGCTGCCCTGGTGGTCGAGGACGACCACGGCCTCGGCCATCGGCTCCAGCCGCACGACCGTGTGGCCGTACGCGGCGCCCTGCCCGGACCCGGTGAGGGTGATCACCGTCGGCTTGGAGGCGACGGCCTCGCGCGGGACGGTGAGCACGGTGGCCTTCTCGAAGGAGGCGTAGGCCTGGGCGCTGACCCGGTCGGCGGGCACATAGGCTTTGCCGACCCGCTGGTCGTCGCGGCCGACGGTCTCCACGGTGACCTCGGGGGCGGCTTCGACCTGCACGACGACGTTCGCGGAGGCCGCGACGCCCTCGTGCAGGCCCTTGAGCCGGGAGAGCGGGGTGAAGCGCCACTCCTCCTCCCGGCCGGTCGGTACCGCGAAGTCGGCCACGTCGTACGAGGCCTTCTCGTGGAGGGTCGACAGGGGTTTTCCGGTGTCGAGACCCATCAGCCGACGGCCCCTTCCATCTGCAGCTCGATCAGGCGGTTCAGCTCCAGGGCGTACTCCATCGGGAGCTCGCGGGCGATCGGCTCGACGAAGCCCCGGACGATCATCGCCATCGCCTCGTCCTCGCCCATGCCGCGGCTCATCAGGTAGAAGAGCTGGTCGTCTGAGACCTTGGAGACGGTGGCCTCGTGCCCCATGGAGACGTCGTCCTCGCGCACGTCCACGTAGGGGTAGGTGTCGGAGCGGCTGATCTGGTCGACGAGGAGCGCGTCGCACTTGACGGTGCTGGCGCTGCCGTGCGCCCCCTCCTCGATCTGGACCAGGCCGCGGTAGGAGGTGCGGCCGCCGCCGCGGGCGACGGACTTGGAGATCACCGAGGAGCTGGTGTTCGGCGCGAGGTGCACCATCTTGGCCCCGGCGTCCTGGTGCTGGCCCTCACCGGCGAAGGCGACGCTGAGGGTCTCGCCCTTGGCGTGCTCGCCCATGAGGTAGACGGCCGGGTACTTCATCGTGACCTTGGAACCGATGTTGCCGTCGACCCACTCCATGGTCGCGCCCTCGTACGCCACGGCGCGCTTGGTGACCAGGTTGTAGACGTTGTTCGACCAGTTCTGGATGGTCGTGTAGCGGCAGCGCGCGTTCTTCTTCACGATGATCTCCACGACCGCGCTGTGCAGCGAGTCGGAGGAGTAGATCGGCGCGGTGCAGCCCTCGACGTAGTGGACGTAGGAGCCCTCGTCGACGACGATCAGGGTCCGCTCGAACTGGCCCATGTTCTCGGTGTTGATCCGGAAGTAGGCCTGGAGCGGGATCTCCACGTTGACGTTCGGCGGCACGTAGATGAAGCTGCCGCCGCTCCAGGTGGCCGTGTTCAGCGCGGCGAACTTGTTGTCGCCGACGGGGATCACGGTCCCGAAGTACTCCTTGAAGATCTCCTCGTGCTCCCTGAGGGCGGTGTCGGTGTCGACGAAGATGACACCCTTCTCCTCGAGGTCCTCACGGATCTTGTGGTAGACCACCTCGGACTCGTACTGGGCGGCGACGCCGGCGACCAGGCGCTGCTTCTCCGCCTCGGGGATGCCGAGCTTGTCGTAGGTGTTCTTGATGTCGTCGGGCAGGTCCTCCCAGGAGGCGGCCTGCTTCTCCGTCGAGCGCACGAAGTACTTGATGTTGTCGAAGTCGATCCCGCTGAGGTCGGAACCCCAGTTGGGCATGGGCTTCTTACCGAAAAGGCGCAGCCCCTTCAGACGAAGGTCCAGCATCCACTCCGGCTCGCTCTTCAGCGCGGAGATGTTGCGGACGACCTCTTCGGACAGGCCACGCCGGGCCGTCGCTCCCGCGGCGTCCGAGTCGGCCCAGCCGAACTTGTAATTCCCGAGGCCTTCCAGCTCCGGGCGGTCGGTGACAGTCACCTTCCGGTCTCCTTGCTCGATGTGTCGATCGTTTCGTGGATTGCCGGCGGTAGCGCCGGATCGGGTGCCGAAAAGCCCGTCGCGGGCTCCCTGGCGCCCGGCCCGGAGGTTCTGCGGGGACTCACGTGCGTGGTGCACACGCCGTCGCCGTGGGCGATGGTCGCGAGCCGCTGCACGGGGGTGCCGAGGATGCGCCCGAACGCCTCCGTCTCGGCCTCGCACAGCTGCGGGAACTCCGCGGCCACGTGCGCCACCGGGCAGTGGTGCTGGCACAGCTGCTCGCCGCCGAGGCTGGCCTTGCTCGCCGAGGCGGCGTAGCCGTCGGCCGACAGTGCCTCGGCCAGCACGCGGACCCGCTGGTCGGCGGGGACCTCGCTCATCCTCGGCCGCAGGCGGTCGACCAGGCCGGCCACCTGTGACCTGGCGAACTCCGCCACGGCCTCCTCGCCCACACGCTCGGCCAGGAAACGCAGCGCGCTCCCGGCGAGGCCGTCGTAGGCGTGCTCGAAGGCACTGCGGCCCGCGTCGGTGATCGCGAACAGCTTGGCCGGTCGCCCCCGCCCGCGCTGGCCCCGCGGCCTGGCGGTGCGGGCCTCGGCCATTCCCTCGGCCAGCAGGGCGTCGAGGTGCCTGCGCACGGCGGCGGGAGTGAGGCCGAGCCGCTCGCCGAGGGCGGCGGCGGTGATGGGTCCGTGCTCCAGGATGAGCCGGGCGACACGCGCTCGCGTGCTGCGCTCGGCGGACACGCCGGAGGGCCGCGCGGCGGCGGCTCCCTCGGTGCCCTGCATCCCGGTCACGTATTTCACAACATCAGTGTGCCGTAATTGCTTCCCCAGTTACAAACCCGATGTACGGTCGACCGAATGTGGTTCGTCACGCAGGTAAGCCTTACCTAAGCTGGGGAAACGCTCCGCGAGGTCCCCCGCAGCCCGACGAAGGCGGCGAGCGCGGCGAGGGTGAAACCGGCCAGGACGACGGCCATCGGCAGGGCCGATCCCTCGCCGCCCAGACCCACCAGCGGGGCGGCGAGCGCGCCGAGCGCGAACTGCAGCACGCCCGTCAGCGCGGCCGCGCTCCCGGCGATCTGCTGGGGCTGGCCGGCCAGGGCGAGCGCGCCGCTGCCCGGCAGGACGAAACCCGCCCCGCACATCATCACGAACAGCGCGGCGACCAGCACCGGCAGGGGCAGGTGGAACAGGGCCGCGACGAGCACCCCCGCGGCCCCGGCCACGCTCATGAGCAGCCCGGCGACGATCAGCCTGGCCGGGTCCAGCCGCCCGGCGAGGCGCCCGCCGATCTGCGCGGTGACGGTCAGGCCGAGCGCGTTCAGCCCGAACACCAGGGAGAAGGTCTGCGCCGAGGTGTCGTAGACGTCCTGGAGCACGAAGGGCGACCCGGAGATGTAGGCGAACATGGCCGCGAAGCCCAGCCCCCCGGCCAGGGTGGCGGCCATGAAGGAGCGGTCGCGGAGCAGGTGCCAGAAGATGACGAGGGTGTGCCGGAGCCCTCCGCTCTCGCGCCGGTCGGCGGGCAGCGTCTCGCGCACCCCGGACAGCGCGGCGGCCAGCAGCAGGAGTCCCGCGACGCTCAGCGCGACGAACACGCCCCGCCAGGAGGTGTGGTCGAGCAGCTGCGCGCCCGCGATCGGGGCCAGGATCGGCGCGAGGCCGGTCACGAGCATGAGAGTGGCGAAGATCCGGGCGATGGCCGCCCCCTCGTACAGGTCGCGGACGACCGCGCGGACGATCACCAGCGCGGCGCCGCCCGCGATGCCCTGCAGCAGGCGGAACCCCACCAGCCCGTACACCGACGGGGAGAAGGCGCACAGCAGGGAGGCGGCGGCGTAGGCGGCGATGCCGACCAGCAGCGGGCCGCGCCGGCCGCGCGTGTCGCTGATCGGGCCCGCGACGACCTGCCCGATGGAGAACCCGACGAGGCAGGCGGTGAGGGTGAGCTGCACCTGCGCCTGCCCGGTGCCCAGGTCGGCGGCGATGGAGGGGAAGGCGGGCAGGTACATGTCGATCGAGAGAGGACCCACCGCCGACAGCGCGCCCAGGATGAGCAGCAGCAGTGTCCTGCGCCGTGCGATCGGCGCCACCTCCGGCTCGACGACGGCCGCGGTCATACCCGTGTCCCCTTTTGATCGCAGGCCACGCCCGCTGGTCACGGGCGACGATGAGCCCACAGGGGCCGAAGCGTCTCAACCATCAGCCGGTCATCCGAATTCCTGTATTTCGGAAATTTCCTCAGAAAAACCTTTAAGCGCCAGTCGGGCGGGTCCGGTCCCGGCCGGGAAACGGGGCCGCGGCGGTCCCGGACGCGTGGTCCGGGAGCGTGACCGGCGGGCGCAGTCCCTAAACTCGTGGCCATGGACTCCCCAGCCGTCGAGATCGTCGACCTGGTCAAGAGATACGGCGGGACGACCGCGATCGACGGCCTGACCTTCAACGCCGCCCGAGGCGCGGTCACCGCGGTGCTGGGCCCCAACGGGGCCGGCAAGACCTCCACCCTGGAGATCTGCGAGGGATTCCGCCGGGCCGACGGCGGCACCGTGAGGGTGCTCGGGCTCGACCCGTCACGACCGGAACTGCGGGCCAGGGTCGGGGTGATGCTCCAGGCGGGCGGCGTTCCCCCCGCGTCCCGCTGCGGGCAGTGGCTGCGGCTGATGGCCCGCTTCCACGCCCACCCGCTCGACCCGGCGGCGCTGCTGGAGCGGCTGGGGCTGAGCGAGCACGCCCGCACCCCGTACCGCAGGCTCTCCGGCGGCCAGCAGCAGCGCGTGTCGCTGGCGGGGGCGGTCATCGGCCGCCCCGAGCTGGTCTTCCTCGACGAGCCGACCGCGGGTCTGGACCCGCAGGCCAGGCACGCCTGCTGGGAGCTGGTGCGGGACCTGCGCGCGAGCGGGGTCTCGGTGGTGCTCACCACCCACCACATGGACGAGGCGGAGAAGCTCTCCGACCAGATCGTGATCATCGACCGCGGCAGGGTGGTCGCCGAGGGCACGCCCTCCTCCCTCACCGGCGCCGAGCGGCAGCTGCGCTTCCGCGCCCGGCCCGGCCTCGCCCTGGACGAGCTGCTCGCCGCCCTGCCCGCCGGCAGCGCGGCCAAGGAGTCGCCGGCGGGGCACTACATCATCGAGGGGCAGGTCGCGCCCGGCCTCCTGGCCACCGTGACGACCTGGTGCGCCGCCGAGGGGGTGACCGCCGACGACCTCAGCATCGAGCGGCGCACCCTGGAGGACGTCTTCCTGGAACTGACCGGGCGTGAGCTCCGGTGACGCCCTCGAGATCCCCGGCTCCGGCGATGCTCCCGGAACCCCCTGGCGCGGTGACACTCCCGGAACCCTCTGCCGCGGTGACGCTCCCGGAGCCCCCCGCTCAGGCGGCACCCTCGAAACCCCTTCGCCACCGTTCCGCGCGCGTCCGGGTGCGGCCCCGGCCGGAGCGCGGGCCAGACCGCAGGAGAGCCCCATGACGACCCTGGACCTCACGCCGGCTCCCGGAGCCGCGCCGCTGGGCCGGATGGTGGCGGCCCAGACGGGCGCGGAGATACGGGCGATGCTCCGCAACGGCGAGCAGCTGCTGCTCACGATGATCATCCCGGTGCTGCTGCTCGTCGGCCTCTCCTCCGCCCCGATCATCGACGTGGGCGGCGGTTCCCGGATCGACTTCATGACCCCCGGGGTGCTCGCGCTGGCCGTGATGTCCACCGCCTTCACCGGGCAGGCCATCGCGACGGGCTTCGAGCGCCGGTACGGCGTGCTGAAGCGGCTGGGCGCGACCCCGCTGTCGCGGACCGGGCTGATGCTGTCCAAGACGCTCGCGGTGATCGCCGTGGAGGTCGTCCAGGTGGCGGTCATCTGCGGGGTGGCGCTCGCCCTGGGCTGGCGCCCCACAGGCTCGCCGCTCGCGGCGCTGCTGCTGGTCGTGCTGGGCACCGCCGCGTTCAGCGGGCTCGGCCTGCTGATGGCGGGAACGCTGCGCGCCGAGGCCACGCTCGCCGCGGCGAACCTCGTCTACCTGCTCCTGCTCGCCTGCGGCGGGGTCGCCTTCCCGCTGGCCAGGTTCCCCGAGTCGGTGCGGCCGGTGCTGGAACTGCTGCCGATCTCGGCGCTGACGGGAGGGCTCCGTGCGGTCCTGAGCGACGGCGCGGGACCGCCGCTCGCCGCCGCGGCGATCCTCGCGGCGTGGGCGGCGGTGTCGCTCTTCCTGACCTCCCGGACGTTCCGCTGGGAGTGACCCGGCCGGATCCGGCCGGCCGGACGGCGCGGTGGCCGGTGAGGGCACGGGCCGGCGCCGGGGTCGTCACCTCTCCCGGGACGTCTCGCATCGCGGACGCCGCTGAAAACGAGGGCCGCGATAAGTAAGGTGTCACAAACCACTTTGCACCTGGCATGAGGAGAGCCGTGACCGCCGAAGCCGCGCAGGGGCCCGCCGAGCCGTACAAGCAGGGCCTGCCCAGACCCGCGGCGCTGCTGAAGGCGGCCTCCGACGCCGTCCCGCCGTCCGGGCTGGTGCTGCTGGCCATCCTGTCGGTGCAGGTGGGCGCGGGTTTCGCCAAGGATCTGTTCGCCCAGCTGCCACCGAGCGCCGTGGTGTTCCTGCGGATCGCGACGGGCGCGCTGATCATGGGCGCGGTCGCCCGCCCCAGGCTGCGCGGGCTGTCCAGGGCGGACGTCGGGGCGGGGGTGGCGTTCGGCGTGACGCTGGGCGTGATGAACCTGTCGTTCTACGAGGCGCTGGCCCGGCTGCCGATGGGCATCGCGGTGGCGATCGAGTTCCTCGGCCCGCTCGGCGTCGCGGTGGCCGCCTCACGCCGCCGCCTCGACCTGCTCTGGGTCGCGCTCGCCGGGTCGGGCGTGGTGCTGCTGGCCCCGTGGGGCACGGGGGCGTCCAGGATCAGCTGGGCCGGGATCGCCTTCGCCCTGGTGGCGGCGGCCTGCTGGGCCGGTTACATCCTGCTGTCCGCCTCGGTCGGCCGGCGCTTCCCCGGCACGACCGGCCTCTCCCTGGCGATGATCGTCTCCTGCGTGCTGGTCGCCCCCGTCGGGATCACCTCGGGCGGCACCGACCTGCTCCAGCCCGAGCTCCTGCTGATCGGGCTCGGGGTGGGCCTGCTGTCGTCGGTCATCCCCTACTCGATCGAGCTGGAGGCACTGCGCCGGATGCCCAAGCGGGTCTTCGGCATCCTGATGAGCGTGGAGCCCGCGATGGCGGCGCTGGTCGGGCTGGTGGTGCTGGGCGAGGTGCTCCACGTGCGGGAGTGGGCCGCCATCGGCTGCGTGGTCATCGCCAGCGTGGGCGCCACCCGCGGCAGCGGCTGACCCCGTCCCCGCCGGGGCGCCACCCGCGGCACCCGCGGCACCACGGACCGTCCCCGCCGTCCCGGCCCGGCGCTCGCGGGGCACCCGCCGGCCCGCGCTCCGAGCCGCCGCGTCCCGGCCGGTCGCCCTCGGCCGCCGTTACTCGGGCCGGCTGGCCCAGATGCCGCGGACGTGCCGGATGTGGGCGCGCATCAGCCGCTCGGCACCGCTCGCGTCCCCCTCGGAGAGCAGCGCGAGCAGGGTGAGGTGCTCGCGGGCGGAGTCGGCGAGGGTGCCCCGCCGGTGCAGGGAGGACAGGCCGTACAGGCGGGCCCGGTTGCGCAGGTCGCGAACCACCTCCACGAGGTGGGAGTTGCCCGCCAGGGCGAGCAGGTCCAGGTGGAAGCGGATGTCGGCGTCGACGTACGCGAGCAGGTCGCCGCGCTCGGCGGCGTCGACGATCGCCTGGGCCAGCGGGCGCAGCGTCTCGAAGCTCGGCGCGCGCCCGGCGTCGGCCAGTTGCGCCACCGTGGGCACCTCGATGAGCCTGCGGATCTCGGTCAGCTCGTCCAGGTCCCGGTCGGACAGCTCGGTGACCCGGAAGCCCTTGTTGCGTACCGCCTCGACCAGGCCCTCCTTGGCCAGGTCGAGCATGGCCTCGCGCACCGGGGTCGCCGAGACCCCGAACTGGGCGGCGAGGACCGGGGCCGAGTAGACCATGCCGGGCCTCATCTCACCGGTGATCAGGGCCGCCCTGAGCGCGTGGGCCACCTGCTCACGCAGGCTCTGCCGCTCGCTCACGGCCGGCAGGTCGAGCCGGCCGTCCGCCCTAGGAGCCATACCGGAGCCTCTCGTGTCGCTCGCGTCCGCGCCTGATCGGCGGAACCCGCCACTCCCACATCCTCCCAGGCCATGCGTGCGTCCCCGAACACCCGGGGGCCGATCCGGAGGGCACGACGCCGGTGGCGGGTCCGCCGGTCATCCCCCCTCGCTCCCCCGGACCCCGCCGAGGTAGGCCTCGGCCACCCGGGCGTCCCGGCGGAGCTCGGCGGCGGGCCCGTCGAGGACGCACTCGCCGTTCTCGATCACGTAGCCGCGGTGCGCGATCCCCAGGGCGGCCACGGCGTTCTGCTCGACGAGCAGCACCGAGGTGCCCTGGGCGTTGATCCCCGCGATGAGCTCCATGACCGAGGCGACCACCAGGGGCGCCAGGCCCATGGACGGCTCGTCGAGCAGCAGCAGCCGGGGCCCGGTGACCAGCGCCCTGCCGATGGCGAGCATCTGCTGCTCGCCGCCCGACAGCGTGCCGCCCTGCTGGGCGCGCCTCTCCGCCAGGCGGGGCAGCAGCTCGTAGACGCGTTCGATCCGCGCGCGGATCTCCGCCTGGTCGCGGACCAGGTAGCCGCCCAGCTGGAGGTTCTCGTGCACGCTGAGCGTGCTGAAGATCCTGCGGCCCTCCGGGACGTGAACCAGGCCGCGCGCGGTGATCCGGTGCGGCTTCTCCCTGGTGATCGTCTTCCCGTCGAAGACCACCTTGCCGCCGGAGGGCCGCAGCAGCCCCGAGACCGCCGACAGCGTGGTGGTCTTGCCCGCGCCGTTGTTGCCGAGCAGGGCGACGATCTCCCCCTCGGCGACGCCGAGGGACAGGCCTCGCAGGGCGTGTACGCCGCCGTAGTGGACGTCCAGCCCGTCGATGTCAAGCATTGGCGTCTCCCCCGGCCGCGCCGTCTTCCCCCGTGGTCCCTTTTCCGGCCTCTCCGGTCTTCCCGATGCCGCCGTCCTGCCTTTCGCCGTCTTCCACCGCGGCCTCCTCGCCCGAGCCGCCTTCCCCTGCGCCGCTCTTCCCCGCCGTCGCGGTCCCGTCGGCCTCCTCCCTCGCGGCGGTGGGGTCGCCGCCGAGGTAGGCCTCGATGACGGCCGGGTCGCGCCGGACGTCCTCGGGACGGCCGTCGGCGATCTCCCTGCCGAAGTTGAGCACGACCACGCGCTCGGAGACCTCCATGACCAGGCCCATGTCGTGCTCGATGAGCACGATGGCCACCCCCAGCGCCTGGATGCGCCGGATCAGGTCGAGCATCTCGGCCTTCTCGCCGTGGTTGAGCCCGGCCGCGGGCTCGTCCAGCAGCAGCAGGTCGGGCCGGCGGGCCAGGGCACGGGCGATCTCCGTACGGCGCTGCTCGCCGTAGGGAAGGTTGCGCGCCTGCCCGTACCGGTCGCCGCGCAGGCCGACGAAGTCCAGCCAGTGATGGGCCTGCTCGGTGCACTCGCGCTCGGAGCGCCGGTAGCGCGGGGTGTGCAGCAGGGCGTCCAGGACGCTCTGGCGCAGCCACAGGTGCGATCCGGCGCGCACGTTGTCCAGGACCGACAGCTCGCCGAACAGGCGCAGGTTCTGGAAGGTCCGCGCGACCCCCAGGCCCGCGATGGCCGAGGGCCGCATCCCCGGCAGGTCCCTGCCGCGCAGGGTGATCCGGCCGGAGGTCGGCCGGTAGAAGCCGGTGACGCAGTTGAAGGCCGACGTCTTGCCCGCCCCGTTGGGCCCGATCACCGAGACGATCTCCGCCTCGTCCACCGAGAACGACAGGCCGTCGATGGCCACCAGCCCGCCGAAGGTCAGGCGCAGGTCGGCCACGCTCAGCAGGCTCACGAAACCTCCCTGGAACGAGCCGGCCAGATCCCCTGCGGTCGCAGGAGCATGAAGACGATGAGCAGCACGCCGAACAGGAAGAACCGGTAGTCGGCGAGGTCGCGCAGGATCTCCGGCAGGATGCTGATCACGATGGCGCCGACGACGACGCCGGGCACCGAGCCCATCCCGCCGAGGACCACGGCCATGAGCACCAGCGCCGACGACAGGAAGGTGAAGCTGCCCGGCGAGATTGCCGACAGCTGCGCGGCGAACAGCACCCCGGCCAGGCCGCCCCAGACCGCCCCGGCGATGTAGGCGGCGAGCTTGACCCGGTAGGTGTGCACGCCCATCGCCTCGGCGGCGTCCTCGTCCTCCCGGACGAAGCGCCAGGCCCGGCCCAGGCGGGAACGGCCCAGCCGCGCCGCGCCGAGGACGGCCAGCGAGACGACGGCCACGGTGACGTAGTAGAAGGCCGCGGGGTGCTCGACCAGGTGCGGGATGCCGTAGATGCCGGAGGGGCCGCCGGTGACGTCCAGGTTGTTGGCGGTGATCCGGATGATCTCCCCGAAGCCGAGGGTCACGATGGCGAGGTAGTCGCTGCGCAGGCGCAGGGTGGGCGCGCCGATGACGATCCCGGCGACGACCGTGACCACGAGCACGGCGGGCACCGTGGCGAGCAGCGGCAGGTCGAAGCGGGTGGCCAGCACGCCGCTGGTGTAGGCGCCGACCGCGAAGAAGGCGACGTAGCCCAGGTCGAGCAGGCCGCAGTAGCCGACCACGATGTTCAGCCCGGCGGCGAGCATCACGGCGATGGCCGCGCTGGTCATGACCGACAGCGCGTACGGCGTGGCGTTGACGAAGGGGGCCAGCAGCGCGATCAGCAGCCCGGCAATCCCGGCCCAGCGGTTCTGCAGCAGCCTCGACGCCCGGCTGGGGGGCCTGCCGGTGCCGCGGCGGCGGACCTTGGTGCCGGTGCCGGCGGCTCCGGCAGGCCCGGTCGGCCCGGCGGGCTCGGTGGTCTCGTTCACACGCGCTCCGTGACGCGCTCGCCGAGCAGGCCGGTGGGCCGCACCGTCAAAAACAGGATCAGTACCCCGAAGGCGAACACGTCGCGCCACTCGCCGCCCAGCCAGAACGTGCCGAACGACTCCAGCAGCCCGAGCAGCAGGCCGCCGAGCATCGTGCCGGGGATGTTGCCGATGCCGCCGATGACGGCCGCCGTGAAGGCCTTGAGCCCGATCAGGAAGCCCATCATGAAGTCGATCTTCCCGTAGTAGGCCCCGGCCATCACGCCCGCGGCCCCCGCCAGCGCAGAGCCGATGAAGAAGGTGCGGGAGATCACCGCGTTGACGTCGATGCCCATCAGCGCGCTGGTGCGCGGGTCAAGCGCGATGGCCCGCATGGCCCGGCCCTCACGGGTGCGGGTGACCAGCAGGTTGAGCCCGGCCATGAGGAGCACCGCCACGCCGACCAGGACGACCTGCTGCACGGTGAGCCGGGCCCCGAGGATCTCCAGCGAGGTGCCGCCCAGCCGCACCGGGTAGACGCGCGGATCGGCCCCGGCCACCGCGCGCATGCCGTACTCCAGGGCGAAGGAGGCCCCGACCGCGGTGATCAGCAGGGACAGCCGCGGGGCACGGCGGAGCGGGCGGTAGGCGATCCGCTCCAGTGCCACCCCGGCCAGGCCGGTGACGGCCATGGTCACCAGGAGCACCGCGAGCAGCAGCGGCAGGGCCATCGCGGAGGACACGCCGCCGACCGCGCCGAGGATGGCGAAGCCGGCGAACGCGCCCAGCATGTACAGGTCGCCGTGGGCGAAGTTGAGCAGCTTGATGATCCCGTAGACCATGCTGTAGCCCAGGGCCACCAGGGCGTAGAACGAGCCGACGAACAATCCGTTCCAGACGAGCTGCGTCACTGGAGGGCGTCCTGCAGGGCGAACTTGTCGCCCTTGACGACGAGGATCTGGAAGCCGCCGTTGGCCAGGGTGTGCTCGGGGGTGAACTTCAGCGGCCCGGAGAACATCGAGAAGCCGTCGATCGCCTCGAGCGCCGCGATGACCTTGTCGCCGTCGGTGGCGCCCGCCTTGGTGACCGCCTCGGCGGCGAGCCGTACCGCGTCGTAGGCCTGGTTGGAGTACGGGCCCGGCTCGGAGGAGTACTTCTTCTTGTACGCCTCGATCCAGCCCTCGGCGCCCTCGAGGGTGTCGGGGGTCTGGGTCATCGTGGCGTAGAGGCCCTCGGCGGCCTCGTCCCCGGCGATCTCGATCAGCTTGGGGGAGACCGAGCCGTCGCCGACCATGATGGAGCCCTTGTATCCGGCCTGCCGTAGCTGGCGCGCGATCAGGCCGCCCTCCTGGAAGTAACCGGTCCAGTAGACGAAGTCGGGCTTCTTGGCCAGCACGTTGGTGATGTTGGCGCTGTAGTCGCTCTCCTTCGGGGTGACCGCCTCGGTGATCGCGGCCTCGGCCCCGTCGGGGGCCTCCAGGAGGGCCTGGGTGCGCAGCGCGATGTCCTTGGAGTAACTGGTGTTGTCGTGCATCAGCGCGACGCTCTTGGCCCCCTGCTTGGCGATCCACTTCTCGGCGGCCGCGGCCTGCTGGGAGCCCGTGCCGTTGATCAGGAAGACGTGCTTGAGCTTCTGGTCGACCAGTTCCTGGGAGTTGGCGGCCGGGATGATCATCGGGATTCCGGCCTTACCGAAGATCGGCAGGGTGGGTAGCGTCGCCCCGGAGCAGTAGCCTCCCACGGAGACGTCGACCCCCTCGGTGACCAGCTTGTTGGCGCCCGCCGCCGCGGACTGGGCGTCGCAGGCGTCGTCGGCGGTCCTCAGCTCCAGCTTGCGGCCGAGCACGCCGCCCTTGGCGTTGATCTCGTCGATCGCGAGCTGCGCCGCGTTGCTCATGTAGGGACCTATGGCGGCCTCGCTGCCCGACTGCGGGATCAGCATGCCGAGGACGATCGGCTCGTCCTTCGCGGCGGCCGTCTGGCCCCCGCCGCCGTCACCGAGCAGTCCCTGGCCACATCCGGTGACCATGAGACCGAGAACGGCCAGCGAGGTGAAGCACTTCAGGGGGATGGCACGCATGTGCGGCTCCTCACGTCCGATGATGTGTGATATTGCACGTGCAACGCCGGTGCACGTCAAGGGCCGAAACAAGACCGTTAGCGTTAAGACGCCGTTTCCCCATGAGCCGCGGCCCACCGGGGGTCACCCCCGGGGAGGGCGGCGTGTGAGCAGCTCGGAGAGGGGCGGACGGCGACGGGACCGGCCTCCCCCGAGGGTTTTCCTGCGCCGGGGTTGCGGTCGCGGGCCCGCACGGGAAACGGTCCCGTCCGCTCGGCCGGAATCAGGGGGAGTCAGAGGAGGAAACCTCCGGGGAACGGATCGCGGGGGTCGAGGAAGTACTGGGCGGTGCCGGTGACCCACGCCCGCCCGGTGATGGCCGGAACCACCGCGGGCAGGCCCCCCACCTCCGTCTCCTCCGTGAGCCGCCCGACGAAGCGGGTACCGATGAACGACTCGTTCACGAAGGCGGTGTCCAGCGGGAGCTCGCCCCTGGCGTGCAGCTGGGCCATCCGGGCGCTGGTACCGGTGCCGCACGGCGAGCGGTCGAACCAGCCGGGATGGATCGCCATCGCGTGCCGCGAGTGCCTGGCGCCGGAACCGGGCGCGGTGAACTGCACGTGGTGGCAGCCCCGGATGCCGGGGTCCAGCGGATGGACGGGCTCGTCCTGCTCGTTGATCGCCCCCATGATCGCCAGACCGGCGTCGAGGATCGCCTGCTTGTGCGACCGCTCGAACGGCAGGCCCACCGACTCGATCGGCAGGATCGCGTAGTGGTTGCCGCCGTAGGCGAGGTCGTAGACGACCTCGCCTATCCCGGGAACCTTGACCACGCGGTCCAGCCCGGCGCTGAAGGAGGGCACGTTGGTGATGGTCACCTCCGCGGCGGCGCCGTCCTCGACCCGGACCTCGGCGACGACCAGGCCCGCGGGGGTGTCCAGCCGGATGGTGGTGACCGGCTCGGCGACCTCGACCATCCCGGTCTCGACGAGGACCGTGGCGACGCCGATGGTGCCGTGCCCGCACATGGGCAGGCAGCCGGAGACCTCGATGAAGAGCACGCCGTAGTCGGCGTCGGGCCGGGTGGGCGGTTGCAGGATGGCCCCGCTCATCGCCGAGTGGCCGCGCGGCTCGTACATGAGCAGGGTGCGGACGTGGTCCATCTCGGCCAGGAAGTGCTCACGCCGCTCGGCCATGGTGGAGCCGGGGATGACCCCCACTCCCCCGGTGATCACCCGGGTGGGCATGCCCTCGGTGTGGGAGTCCACCGCGTGGAAGACCCTCTTCGTTCTCATCGACTCTCCTCACGGGGAAGGGTAAGGGGTGGATCTACCGCAGGCCCTCGGCCAGGGCCTTCTCCGTGGCGGCGCGTACGGCGGCCTCCTGCTCGGGGGCGAGGCCGAGCCTGGGCGGGCGGCACGGGCCGCCGTTGCGCCCGGCCAGGTCCATGGAGAGCTTGATGGCCTGGACGAACACCGGCCTGGAGTCCCAGCGAAGCAGCGGGTGCAGCGCGCGGTAGAGCGGCAGCGCGGTGGCCGTGTCCCCCGCGGCGGCCGCGCGGTACAGGGCCACGGTCGACTCGGGCAGCGCGTTGGGGAATCCGGCCACCCAGCCGACCGCCCCGGCGGTGACCAGCTCCAGCAGCACGTCGTCGGCCCCGGCCAGCACGTCCAGCCCGGGAGCGAGTTCGGCGATCTCGTAGATGCGGCGGACGTCCCCGCTGAACTCCTTGACCCCGACGATCAGCCCCTCTGCGTGGAGGGCGGCCAGCAGCCGGGGGGTGAGGTCCACCCGGGTGTCGAAGGGGTTGTTGTAGGCCACCACCGGCAGGCCGGCCCGGGCCACCTCCCGGTAGTGCTCCACCACGGTCCTGTCGTCGGCTCGGTAGGCGTTCGGCGGGAGCAGCATCACCGCGCGACACCCTGCCTCGGCGGCCTGCTCGGCCCAGCGCCGGGCCTCCAGGGCGCCGTAGGCGGCGACCCCCGGCATGACGCGGGCACCGCCGACGGCGGCGACCGCGGTCTCCACGACCGAGGCCCGCTCCTCGGGGGTCAGCGTCTGGTACTCGCCCAGCGACCCGTTCGGCACGACGCCGTCGCACCCGGAGGCGACCAGCCACCGGCAGTGCTCGGCGTAGCCGTCCAGGTCGACGGAGAGATCCGCGCCCAGGGGCAGCGCGGTGGCCACGGTCACACCGTGCCAGGGCTTCACGGGGGTCGTCATGGTTCATCCTTCCGAAGGGTTTTCCAGCCGGTCCGGGTCCGGGTCCGGGTCCGTGGGAGATCCCGTACGGTCCCTGCGCGAGTGGAGCTCCGGCCCGCCCGGCTCAGGGGAGATTTCCGGCCGACCCGGTTCCGGGTCCGGTTCCGGGTCCGGACCCAGGTCCAGGTCCAGCTCCATGTCGAGGTCCAGGTCCAGGAGGGTCTCTGGCCGTCCCGTCGCCGGGCGGTCCTCCCGCCGTTCCGGGGGAGACGGTGGCCGCGCGGCGAGATCGCCGAGTCTGACGGGCTGGGCGATCGGGCGCCGGGGCGGCGCGGGGTCCTCCCCGGCGAGGCACGCGACCGCGTAGCCGCACATCCTGCCCTGGCACCACCCCATCCCCGGGCGGGCCAGAAGCTTGACGGAACGCGCGTCGACGGCCCCCATGGCCTGGGCCTCCCGTACGGCCGACAGGGGCACCTCCTCGCAGCGGCAGACGAGCGTGTCGTCGCGCAGCCACTCCCGCCAGCCCGGCCGTACCGGGTAGGCCTCCTGCAGGGCGCGGGCGAAGGCGGCGAGCCGATGCCTTCGCCGGGACAGGGCCGGGTCGGGCGGCACGGGGCGGCCCAGGTCCGCGGCGGCGGACCGGCCCGCGATGCGGCCCTCCACCTCGGCGAGCGCGGCCCCGCCGACGCCGGTGGACTCCCCCGCCGCGTAGACGCCGGGCACGCTGGTGCGCATGCCCGCGTCCACCGCGACGACCGGGCCGCCGTCGGGGTCGCGGCGGGTGCCGCAGTCCAGCTGGACCGGCAGGTCGAGCTGGGGGACGAATCCGTAGCCGAAGGCGAGGGTGTCGCACTCGACGGTCCTCGTCGTGACCGGCCGCCAGTCCCCGTCCAGGCTCGCCACGGTGACGTGGGTCAGCGCGGTGTCGCCGTGCGCGGCGACCACCGCCTCGCGGCGGTGGTACGGGATCCGGTGGCGGGCCAGGCGCGCCCCGTACCCGAGGGCCTCCCCGGCCCGGCCCGCGGCGAGCAGCGGGTGCCTGGCGAGCCCGAACCCGCCGCTCGCCTCGTGGACGCCGAGCACCCGGGCCCCCGCGTCGGCCAGGCCCGCGGCGACGGGGAGCAGGAACGGGCCGGTGCCGGCGACCACGATCCTGCTTCCCGCGAGGACCAGGTCGCCCTTGAGCAGCGCCTGCGCGCCGCCCGCGGTGAGCACCCCCGGCAGGTCCCAGCCGGGGAACGGCAGCGGCCGGTCGTGCGCGCCGGTGGCGATCAGCAGCGCGCGCGCGGTCACCGCGCGGGGCCGCTCCTCACGGTCTCCCTCCAGGCACCGTACGGTGATCGCCCCGTCCGCGCGCTCGACCGCCCAGACCCGGTGGCGCAGGAGCACCTCGGCGCGCTCGCCAAGCGTCTCCCACTGGCGGGTGAACCGGTCGAGCCCGTGGTGGAGCGCGCCGGGCCGCGCGGCGCGGAAACCCTCGGCGGGGTGCCGGAAGTACTGGCCGCCCGGCCTGGCGGCCCCGTCGATCAGCACGACGTCCAGCCCGGACAGGGCGGCGGTGAGCGCACCCGCGACCCCCGCGGGGCCCGCGCCGACGACGGCGAGGTCGTGGATCCGCGTCATCAGCCGCTCACCCCTCCGCCTCGTCGCCGGTGGTCACCAGGTCTCCCGGGAGGGCCTCGGTCAGGCAGGCGCGCAGGGACGGGGTCCCGTTCACCGTGACCAGGCAGTCGAAACAGACCCCGATGCCGCAGAACAGCCCGCGCGGGCGCCCGCCGAACCGGGTGGTGCGCCAGGAGCGGACGCCCGCGCCGTGCATGGCGGCGCCGACGGTCTGGCCGGGGACCACCGGGACGGGGGTGCCGTCCACGCTGATCTCGAACCCCGGCTCGGGCCGCGCCCTCACCAGGCGGTACGGATCCCTCATCGGGCACCTCCGGCGGAAGGACCCCGGCTTCGGCGCCGGCGTCGGCTCCGGCTCCGGCTCCGTGAGCAGGTCAAGACGCCTCCTCGGCGAAGCGGTCCGGGCGGAAGGGAGCGAGGTCCAAGCCGGGGTGGAGCCCGGCCAGGAGCTGGGCGATCAGGTGGCCGGTGGCCGGGGCCAGGCCGATGCCCGCCCCCTCGTGGCCGCAGGCGTGGTAGAGCCCGGGCGCCCGGGGATCCTCCCCGATCACCGGAAGGTGGTCCGGGCAGTAGGGGCGGAAACCGCAGTAGGCGCGGATCGCCCGGTACGCCGCCAGGGCGGGGAACAGCTCCACGGCCTGGCGGGCGAGACGTTCGAGCACCGGGACGGAGACCGTGCGGTCGAAGCCGACCCGCTCGCGGCTGGCGCCGATGAGCACCGGCCCCGACGGGGTGCTCTCCACGACGGCGGACGTCTCCAGTCCCTCCGAGTCGCTGGCCACCGCGGTGACGTAGGCGGCGGTGTAGACCTTGTGCCTGATGAGCGGCCCGGCGAGAGGCTCGGTGACCAGGATGAAGCCGCGCCTGGGCAGGATCGGGACGCGCACACCGGCCAGCGCGGCGATCTCGCCGCCCCAGGTGCCCGCGGCGTTGACGACGGCTCCGGCGAGGATGTCGCCGTGGTCGGTGGTGACGCCGGTGACCCGGCCGCCGGCACGGACGAAGCCGGTCACCGTGACGCCGGTCCGCAGCATCAGGGCACCGCGGCCGAACCGCTCGGCGCCCCTCCGGATGAGCCTGGCCGCCGCCAGCATGGGCTGGACCTGGGCGTCCTGCGGGTAGAACACGCCTCCGGCGAGCCCTTTCGCCAGGTGGGGCTCGTAGTCGCCGAGTTCCTTCTGGGCGACGGCGACGTGCTCGACGCCCTGCTTCGCCGCCAGGCCGGTGAGCGCCGCCAGGATCTCGTCCGTCTCGGCGACCACCAGGCCGCCCTTGGCCTCGAACTCGAACCCCCCGCCCGGCTCGGCCCCCTCGCCGCCCGTCGCGGGCCCTCCGGCGCGCCCCGCTCCGGCTCCGGCGCCGGGACCACCGGCGGGCTCGCCCTGCGTTCCGCCCTTCGCACCGTCATCGCCGCCGGCCCCGGCCAGGTCTCGCCAGAGCCGGTTGGAGAGCAGCGCCAGGTCGAGCTCGGGTCCCGGTTCCTTGTCGGAGACCAGGATGTTGCCCTCACCCGCACCCGTCGTGCCGCCCGCCACCGCACCCCGGTCAACGACCACCACGTCCAGTCCCGCGCGGGCGGCGTAGTAGGCGCAGGCGGCACCGACGACTCCGGCGCCGATGACCACGACGTCCGGCATGTCCCACCTCGCTCCCGCGCCTCGGACTCGTCAGTACTATGTCACATACCTTCTATCGGATCAATGCACCAAAACGGACATCGCAGGCGTGCCGGCGGCCCACGCGCACCCCTACCCACCGGCCCGTACGGCACGCCGTCCCGCGGCGGGCGGCCCGCGCCGGCGGCCGGTACCCGGGGTCCGCGGCGGGACCGCGCACCTCGCCACCTAGCATGTGAGCCGTGAACCACCTCCTTGACCGGACCCGCAGGCATGCCGCGAAGTCGGCGCGGATCGTGGGGCCGCCGACCCTCCTCACGCTGCGCCGCTGGGCGCTGGCGGCGGTCGTCGTCAACATCGGGATCACGGTGACGGGCGCCGCGGTACGGGTCAGCGGGTCGGGCCTGGGCTGCCCCACCTGGCCCCGGTGCACGCCGGAGAGCTTCACCCCGGTGGCCCACGCCGAGATCTCCCCGGTGAACATGGCGATCGAGTTCGGCAACCGGATGCTGACCTTCCTGGTGCTGGCCGTCGGCGTGGCCTGCCTGATCGCCGCCCTGCGGCTGCCGGCCCGCCGCCCCGACCTGGTCAAACTGGCCTGGCTGCAGCCGATCGGCGTGGCCTTCCAGGGGCTCTGGGGCGGCCTGGTCGTGCGCAGCGCGCTCAACCCGGTGACCGTGAGCGTGCACTTCCTGGTCTCCATCGGCATGATCGCCGCGGCGTACGCGCTGTATGCCCGTGCCGGCCAGGGGCAGGGTCAGTGGCAAGGCGAGGACGTGTCCCGGCAACCGGTCCACCGCCACGTCCGCACGCTCGCCTTCGCGCTCGTCGCCGCCGTGTTCGTCCTGCTCGTCGTGGGCGTGGTGGTGACCGGCACCGGGCCGCACTCCGGGGACGAGATGGCCTCCCGGTTCGGCTTCGACATCGAGACCGTGGCGAGGATCCACGCCGACGTCGCCTACGTGGTGATCGGCCTCACCTTCGCGCTGGCGTTCGCGCTGCACATCACCGACGCGCCCGGGTACGCCCGGCGGGCCGCGTGGACGTTGCTGGCCGTGGAGGCGGCGCAGGGGGTCATCGGATACGTCCAGTACTTCCTGGGCGTGCCCGCGGCCCTGGTCAACCTGCACGTGCTCGGCGCGACCCTGGTCTGGCTCTGCGCGCTTCGGGTGCTGTTCGCGACCGGCCCGCGCGGGCCGCGCGACGTCCCGGAGGCGGTCACCGGCGAACGCGACGCCGTCCGCGTGTCAGCTTCTCGGTCGTGAACGACCGAGCTCGCAGCTCCTGGCCCTGAACCCCAGTCCGCACGCCTCCCTCACGCCGCCCGGACGCCGTCCGCACGCCTCCGGAAGCCGTCCGCACTCGACGCGGTCCCGGTGCGGCAGGACAATGATCGAATGTCGTCGTCACGCACGATCATGCGGCGTTGCTACCAGGGCGTCGTGCTGCTGAGCGTCCTGGCCATCGCCCCGATCACCTGGGCCTGGCTGTCCAGCTCCGGCCACCGGGCGGTCGCCGGCTCCTCCCCCGGCTGGGTGGCCGGGGTTCCCGAGGCCCCGGTGGCCCTGGTGCTGGGGGCGGGCGTCGTCGGGGACGTCCCCTCCCCCATGCTGGCCAGACGCCTGGACATCTCCGCGCAGCTCTACCGGGCGGGCAGGGTCGAGGCGATCCTGCTCTCCGGCGACAACAGCCGCAGGGAGTACGACGAGCCGACCGTGATGCGCGACTACCTGCTGGCGAGCGGCGTACCGGCCGGGGCGCTGGTCCTGGACTACGCGGGTTTCGACACCTGGGACTCGTGCGTACGGGCCCGTACCGTGTTCGGCGCCACCAAGGTCACCATGGTCACCCAGGTGTTCCATCTGCCCAGGGCGGTCACCCTGTGCCGCACGGCGGGCCTGGACACCTTCGGCGTGGGCGACGACTCGTCCAAGCGGTGGGTGTCCACCTACGGCCTCGCCGCCCGTGAGTTCCTCGCCTCGGCGAAAGGGCTCGTCGACTCAGTGCTCCTCGACTCGCCCCCCGTGTTCCCCGGGCCACGCGAGACCACCCTGGAGACCGCGCTCCGGCGGGGGTGAACCCCGGGCAGGACGCCCTACAGGCGGAACGCCCCGCCCTGCGGCGGGTGACCGGGACCGGGGTGACCGGGGTGACCGGGGTGACCGGCGGAGCCGCCCTGCGGATAGGGGGGACCGCCCGCGCTGCCGGGGCCGCCGGAGGTGTGGCCCGCCGTGGCGCTCCCGGCCGCGGACGACGCGGGGAACCGGGCGCGGGCACCGGCCATGCACTCCAGCAGCGCCCGCTGTTCCTCGTTGAACGTGCGCTCGTCGATCACGTGGCCCCTGGCCCGCTCGTGGAGCAGGCCGAGCTCGGTGGCCGCGAGCTGGTAGTCGCTCATCGCCCGCAGGGCCGTCCTGCCCCCGTGGTTCCTGGCCCACTGCCGGGCCTGGCGGCGGCTGGGCAGGGAGGAGAGCATCGCGACGTCGCCCGAGGAGACCAGCCCCGTCGCCCAATAGGCGGGCAGGTAGGTCTGGATGAGCCCGATGATGCGCTTGCGGTCGCGGAAGATGATCCAGATCAGCGCGAACAGCACGGCCATCAGCAGCAGGTAGGCGATGGCCAGGCCGCCGATGCCGACGTAGGAGGCGAAGCCGTTCCAGATGCCGTGCAGCAGCATCGCGCCGATCCACCCGGCGGCGATGACGAAAATCCGCCCCGGTCCCCGGCGCTGCGCCGCGTAGGCCACCGCGACACCGATCATGGAGGTGAACAGCGGGTGCGCGAACGGCGAGAGGATCCCGCGCAGCACGACGGTCACCGCCAGGCCCTGCGCGCCCAGCTCGTCGAGCGCGGCCACATAGTAGCTGACGTTCTCGCTCATGGCGAAGCCGAGGCCGACCATGCTGGCGTAGATGATGCCGTCGGTGGGCCCGTCCAGCTCGGCGCGCTTGAACCTGAGCAGGCCCAGCAGGACCAGGCCCTTCATCGTCTCCTCGACCACCGGGGCGCCGAACGTGGCGGTGAGGTTGCGCGCGTAGTCGTAGCCCAGCTGGACGGTGTTCTCGATGTAGATCAGGTTGAAGGAGTTGATCACCCCGGCGACCAGGACCGCCACGCCCGCGCCCCAGGCGAAGGCGAAGAGCAGGTTGGCGCGCGGCTCGGGCTCGATGCGGTCGAGCGCCAGCACCGCGGCCAGCAGCACCGGGACGGGTGCCAGCGCGAGACCCAGGGCGATGAAGAAGTAGACCGGGTCGCCGTTCAGCACGTCGAAGGAGAACGACACCAGGGCGCACAGTCCCGCCAGGACGAGCCCGACGATCAGCGTGACCGACGGACGGTCCCTGAGCACCCAGCGGGGGTCATGGCCGGCCATGTGGCCACCGTAACCGCTGGTGCCCGCCCCACGGCTCAAACCGGGAGATTACCGCCCGAAGGTTGACGAACCCCGCGCTGATACCGGACCGCCCCCCGCCGTCGGAGCACGGCCACGCCCCACCGGCGGCCCTACGGCCCCCGCGAACCCCGCGAAACCGTCCGGCCGCCGCGAATCCCGAGAGCGTACCGAGTGATGGGCCGTCGCCGCGGCCGGAGCCGGAATCCGGCTCCCAGGGTTTCCCGAAGACCACGAATCACCCTCCCCACGACCAGACCCGCCCCGGGCCGGTCAAGAAAACGTCTTCCCCCCGGGAGACGTCTCCCCCGTGGCCGGGGCGCGGAAACGGGCGCACCGGAGGAGAACGTACGTGTGAGATGACTCAGACGGATGTCAGATGAGCGTCAGGCGGACATCAGACGAACATCGAGTCGATGGCGACGGCCAGGAACAGCAGCGCCAGGTAGGCGTTGGACCAGTGGAAGAAGCGCATCGGGCGCAGGTCGACACCGGTCTTGCCCGCGTTGACCCGGCCGAGGAGGCGGTGGACCTCCCACAGGCAGGCCGCGCCCAGGACGGCGGCCACGGCGGGGTAGAGGAGCGTGGTCCCGGCGATCGGCCACAGCAGCAGCGAGCAGAACACCGTGGCCCAGGTGTAGACGATGCTCTCCAGCACCACGCGGCGCTCGGTGGCCACCACCGGGAGCATCGGGACCTTCGCCGCCGCGTAGTCCTCCTTGTAGCGCATCGCGAGGGTCCAGGTGTGCGGGGGCGTCCAGAAGAACACCACGCCGAAGAGCACCACGGGGGCCCAGTCGAGGCTGCCGGTGACGCCCGCCCAGCCGATCAGCACCGGCATGCAGCCGGCGATGCCGCCCCACACCACGT
Organism: Streptosporangium sp. H16; assembly: GCF_051918855.1. Lineage (NCBI taxonomy): Bacteria > Bacillati > Actinomycetota > Actinomycetes > Streptosporangiales > Streptosporangiaceae > Streptosporangium > Streptosporangium sp. H16. The sequence goes on along the minus strand of NZ_JBPXMD010000004.1, from coordinate 72,954 downwards.
TCTGCGAGGTCCGCCGCTTGAGGATCATCGAGTAGACGAGCACGTAGAACAGGTTCGCGCCCAGCGACAGGCCCGCGGCGAGCCAATTCACCGTCAAACCGAGTCCAAGAGTGGACAGCACGCCGAGGATGATCCCGAAGATCAGCGCGTTCGTCGGCGGCACCAGGTCGCGGGCGAGCGGGCGGCGCCGGGTGCGGCGCATGGCCGCGTCGATGTCACGGTCGATGTAGCAGTTCAGCGCGTTCGCGCTGCCGGCCGACAGGGTGCCGAACACCAGCGTGTTGACGGCGATCCACAGCGGCGGCAGGCCCTTGGCCGCCAGGAACATCACCGGCAGCGTCGTGATCAGCAGCAGCTCGATGATCCGCGGCTTCGTGAGGGCGACGTACGCCTTCACGACGTCGCCGAAGGAGCGCGGCGCGGCCTCGGGGACCGTCGTGCCCCCCTCGGGCGGGGCCGTCGATTGCTTGTCGGTGAGCACCATCTAAGGCGCTTCCAGCACGTGCGGGGTCAACGCGTAACCTCTGATTAGAGCGGATCCGTGAATGCGGGCACCAGCCAGCCTTGAGGACTCACTGTAGTTGCAGGGGGGGCCGGTCCCGGCACGGGGTGCGGAAGCGGCGCGAGGGGGCTCCCATCCGGGAGGCGCGCGCCGCCTGCGGATCCCGCGGACCCGCCCCGGGTCGACCTGCGCCACGGTGGCGAGGTCGAAACCGTTAGGGTCCGGTGTGGGCGGGAAATACCAGACCGGCGCCACCAATCAGACGATTAGATCCGGAGATCGAGCACTTGAGCAGTGAACTCGTGCCAGCCCTCGAATGGAGCGACCTGGACCGCCGCGCGGTCGACGTCGTACGGGCCCTGGCCATGGACGCGGTAGAGAAGGCGGGATCGGGTCACCCCGGCACCGCGATGAGCCTGGCGCCGGCTGCGTACCTGCTGTTCCAGCAGGTGATGCGGCATGACCCGTCAGATCCCTCGTGGGCGGGCCGTGACCGGTTCGTCCTTTCCGCGGGTCACAGCAGCCTGACCCTCTACATCCAGCTCTTCCTGTCGGGGTACGGCCTCAGCCTGGACGACCTCAAGGGGCTGCGCCAGTGGGAGAGCCTGACCCCGGCCCACCCCGAGCACGGCCACACCGTCGGCGTCGAGACCACCACCGGCCCGCTCGGCCAGGGGATCGGCAACGCGGTCGGCATGGCGATGGCCGCCCGCCGCGAGCGCGGCCTGTTCGACCCGGACGCCGCCCCGGGCGCGAGCCCGTTCGACCACAACATCTGGTGCATCGCCTCCGAGGGCGACATCGAGGAGGGCATCAGCCACGAGGTGAGCGCCCTCGCGGCCCACCAGCGGCTGGGCAACCTCACCGTCGTCTTCGACAGCAACCACATCTCGATCGAGGACGACACCCAGATCGCGCTGAGCGAGGACGTCGTCGCGCGCTACGAGGCGTACGGCTGGCACACCCAGACCGTCGACTGGACGCAGACGGGCGACTACGTCGAGGACGTCGAGGCGCTGCACCAGGCGCTGGAGGCCGCTCGCGCCGAGACCGGCAGGCCGTCGTTCATCCGGCTGCGCACGATCATCGGCTGGCCCGCCCCCAACAAGCAGAACACCGGCAAGATCCACGGCTCGGCGCTGGGCGCCGCCGAGGTCGCCGCGACCAAGAAGGTCATGGGCTTCGACGTCGAGAAGAGCTTCGACGTCCCCGCCGAGGTCCTGGAGCACGCCCGCGAGGTCGTCAAGCGCGGCCGGGCCGTGCGCGCCGAGTGGGACAAGCTCTACGAGAGCTGGCGCGAGGCCAACCCCGAGCGCGCCGCCGAGTTCGACCGCATCTCCGCGCGAAAGCTCCCGGCGGACTGGGCCGAGGCGCTGCCGTCCTTCGAGATCGGCTCCTCCGTCGCCACCCGCAAGGCCTCCGGCGAGGTGCTCAGCGCCCTCGCGCCGGTGCTGCCCGAGCTGTGGGGCGGCTCGGCCGACCTGGCGGAGTCCAACAACACCACGATGAAGGGCGAGCCGTCCTTCATTCCCGAGGAGTTCCAGACCAAGGAGTTCCCCGGCGGCCCCTACGGCCGCACGCTGCACTTCGGCATCCGCGAGCACGGCATGGGGGCGATCCTCAACGGCATCGCGCTGCACGGCGGCACCCGCCCGTACGGCGGCACGTTCCTGGTGTTCAGCGACTACATGCGCCCGGCCGTGCGGCTGGCGGCGCTGATGAAGCTGCCGGTCACCTACGTGTGGACGCACGACTCCATCGGCCTGGGCGAGGACGGCCCCACGCACCAGCCCGTCGAGCACCTGTGGTCGCTGCGCGCCATCCCCGGCCTCGACGTGGTCCGCCCGGCCGACGCCAACGAGACGGCCGCCGCCTGGCAGGTCGTGCTGGAGCACAACGACCGCCCGGCCGCGCTGGCGCTGACCCGCCAGAACCTGCCGGTCTTCGAGGGCACCGGCGACGCGGAGAAGGTCGCCCGCGGCGGCTACGTCCTGCGGGACGCCTCCGACGGGCAGCCCTCGGTGGTCCTGATCGGTACCGGCTCCGAGGTCGAGATCGCCCTCGGCGCCCGCGAGATCCTGGAGGCGGAGGGCATCGCCACCCGGGTCGTGTCGATGCCGTGCGTGGAGTGGTTCCAGGCCCAGGACGCGGCCTACCGGCAGACGGTGGTGCCCTCCTCGGTGCGCGCCCGCGTGGCGGTGGAGGCGGGAATCTCGCTGGGCTGGCGGGAGTTCGTGGGAGACGAGGGTGTGGTGGTCGGCCTGGAGCACTTCGGTGCCTCGGCCCCCTACAAGACCCTCTACGAACAGTTCGGCCTGACCGCCGAGCGCGTGGCCGCCGCCGCCAAGGCGAGCCTCGCCAAGACCGGAGCCGACAAGGGCGAGACGACGGGAAACTGATCATGAGTGAGATCCTGAAGAAGCTCTCCGAGCAGGGCGTCTCCATCTGGCTGGACGACATCAGCCGCGAGCGCCTGCGTACGGGCAACCTGCAGTCGCTGATCCGCGACAAGCACGTCGTCGGCGTCACCTCCAACCCGACGATCTTCGCGTCGGCGCTGAGCAAGGGCGACGCCTACGACGGCCAGCTGCACGACCTGAAGATCCGCGGCGTCGACGTCGAGGAGGCCGTGCGGGCCATCACCACCTACGACATCCGCTGGGCCGCCGACGTGCTGAGGCCGGTCTACGACGCCACCGGCCAGGTGGACGGCCGGGTGTCGATCGAGGTCGACCCTCGCCTGTCCAGGGAGACCGACAAGACCGTCGCCGAGGCGCGCGCGCTGTGGTGGCTGGTCGACCGGCCCAACCTGTTCATCAAGATCCCCGCCACCGTCGAGGGCCTGCCCGCGATCACCCAGGCGATCTCCGAGGGCATCAGCGTCAACGTCACGCTGATCTTCTCCCTGGAGCGCTACCGGGCCGTGATGGACGCCTGGCTGACCGGCCTGGAGCAGGCGAAGGCCAACGGTCTGGACCTGGCGAACATCGAGTCGGTCGCCTCGTTCTTCGTCAGCCGGGTGGACGGCGAGATCGACAAGCGCCTGGACAAGATCGGCACCCCCGAGGCCCTCGCGCTGAGGGGCAAGGCCGCCGTCGCCAACGCCCGCCTGGCCTTCGCCGCCTTCGAGGAGGTCGTCGAGTCCTCGCGCTGGCAGGCGCTGGCCGCGGCCGGCGCCCGGCCGCAGCGCCCGCTGTGGGCCTCCACCGGCACGAAGAACCCCGACTACCCCGACACCCTCTATGTCGACCAGCTGGTCACCTCCGGCACGGTCAACACGATGCCGGAGAAGACCCTCGACGCGACGGCCGACCACGGCGGCATCACCGGCGACACGGTCCGATCCTCCTACGAGGAGGCCTGGAACACCATGGCCGCGCTCAAGGAGGCCGGCATCGACTACGACGACGTCGTGCGGTTCCTGGAGGAGGACGGCCTGGACAAGTTCGAGGCCTCCTGGAAAGAGCTGCTGGAGACCGTCTCCTCCGAGCTGAAGAAGGCGTGAGGAACACATGTCAGTGTCCGTAACGTTCGGCGACGACGACCTCACCGAGCAGGCCGGGGAGACCGCCGGGCAGCTCGCCTCCGAGGGGGTCCCCCGGGCCCTGGCCTCCGGCGACTCCACGCTGTGGGGCCAGGAGGCCCAGGCCGAGGCGGCCGTCCGCCTCGGCTGGCTCAACCTCCCGGCGACGAGCAGGCAGCTGCTTCCCGAGATCGGCGCGCTGGTGGAGCGGGCCCGTGCCGAGGGCCTGGACCACGTGGTCCTGGCGGGCATGGGCGGCTCCTCCCTCGCCCCCGAGGTCATCACCGCCTCCGCCGACGTGCCCCTGACCGTGCTCGACACCACCGACCCCGGCCAGGTGCGCCGCGCGCTGGAGGACCGGCTGGAGAGCACGATCCTGGTCGTCGCCAGCAAGAGCGGCGGCACGGTCGAGACCGACAGCCACCGGCGGATCTACGAGAAGGCCTTCCGCGACGCCGGGATCGACCCGGCGAGCAGGATCGTCGTCGTCACCGACCCCGGCTCGCCCCTGGAGCTGAGCGCTCGCGAGGCGGGCTACCAGGTGATCCTGGCCGACCCGAACGTGGGCGGCCGCTACAGCGCCCTGACCGCGTTCGGCCTGGTGCCCAGCGCGCTGGCGGGCGCCGACGTCGAGCGGCTGCTCGACGACGCGGCCGAGGTGGCGCCGCTGCTGTCGCGGACCGAGGGCAACCCCGGCCTCGACCTCGGCGCCGCCCTGGGCGCCGCCGCGGCGGCCGGTCGCGACAAGCTCGTGATCGAGGACAGCCTGTCGGAGATCAACGGCCTGCCCGACTGGATCGAGCAGCTGGTCGCCGAGTCCACCGGCAAGTCCGGCAAGGGCATCCTGCCCGTCGTGGGCGCCGACCCGGGTGACGCCGACGACGAGCTGCTCGCCGGGATCGACACCGACGCCACCGTGACCGTCGTCGGCCCGCTGGGCGCGCAGTTCCTCGTCTGGGAGTACGCCACGGCCGTCGCGGGCCGCGTCCTCGGCATCGACCCGTTCAACCAGCCGAACGTGGCCGAGTCCAAGGAGAACACCGCCAAGCTGCTGGACCGGGCCAAGCTGCCGGTCGGCACGCCGCTCCTGGTCGACGGCCCGGTGGAGGTGTACGGCGAGTTCCCCGGCTCCGAGGACGTCAAGGACCTGTCGGACGTGCTCACCCGGCTGCTGGAGTCGATCCCCGACCGCGGTTACCTCGCGGTGATGGCCTACCTCGACCGTGAGGCGGCCTTCGACGCCCCCTACCCCGACGGCGCCTCGTTCGAGGAGATGACGGACGTGTGGAGCGGGGCCGACCCGGCCACGCTGCGCGGGATGCTCGCGATCCGCACCGAACGCCCGGTCACCTTCGGCTGGGGTCCCCGCTTCCTGCACTCCACCGGCCAGTACCACAAGGGCGGCCCGCAGAACGGGGTGTTCCTGCAGATCACCGGGGCCGTCGAGAACGACCTCGAGGTCCCCGGCAAGCCCTACACGCTGGGCCGCCTCCAGCTCGCCCAGGCACTGGGCGACCAGGGCGCGCTGGCCAGCCGCGGGCGTCCCACCGTACGGCTGCACCTGACCGACCGCGCCGCCGGAGTCGCGCGGCTGCTCGCCGCCGCGCGGGAGGTCTGATGGGCCGCTGGAGGTTCGCATGAGCAAGGGGAACTCACCGACGAGCGCGACGAGCGCCGGGGAGACCGGGCACGCCGAGGAGAACGTCACGACGGACGCCTCCGCGGGCACGACGGACGCCTCGACGGCGGGCACGCCGGAGAAGGTGACGCCCACGGCCACCACGGCCACCGCCGCCGCGACCGTCGGCATCACCGAGGCCCTGGTCGACGCCAACCCGCTGCGCGACCCGCGCGACAAGCGCCTGCCGCGCGTGGCGGGGCCGTGCGTGCTGGTGCTGTTCGGCGTGACCGGCGACCTGGCGCGCAAGAAGCTGCTGCCGGCGATCTACGACCTGGCGAACCGCGGGCTGCTGCCCCCGGGCTTCTCCCTGGTCGGCTTCGCCCGCCGCGACTGGAAGGACCAGGACTTCGCGCAGCTGGCGCACGACGCCGTCAAGGAGCACGCGCGGACGCCGTTCCGCGAGGAGGTCTGGAAGCAGCTGTCGGAGGGCATCTTCTTCTGCCGGGGCGAGTTCACCGACGACGGCGCGTTCGACGCGCTGTCGATGATGCTCAAGGAGATCGACCAGACCCGGGGCACCGGCGGCAACTACGGCTTCTACCTGTCGGTGCCGCCGAAGTTCTTCCCGGTCGTGGTCCAGCAGCTGAAGCGGACCGGCCTGGCCGACGGCCCCGCCGGATCCTGGCGCCGGGTGGTGATCGAGAAGCCCTTCGGGCACGACCTGCGGAGCGCCCAGGAGCTCAACGCGATCACCAGCGCGGTCTTCCCGGAGAGCTCGGTGTTCCGCATCGACCACTACCTGGGCAAGGAGACGGTCCAGAACATCCTGGCGCTGCGGTTCGCCAACAACCTGTTCGAGCCGATCTGGAACCGCAGTTACGTCGACCACGTGCAGATCACGATGGCCGAGGACATCGGCATCGGCGGCCGGGCGGGTTACTACGACGGCATCGGCGCGGCCCGCGACGTGATCCAGAACCACCTGCTGCAGCTGCTGGCCCTGGTCGGCATGGAGGATCCGACGTCGTTCGGGGCCGACTCGCTGCGCAGGGAGAAGGAGAAGGTCCTCAAGGCGCTGCGGCTGCCGTCGGACCTGTCGCAGGCCACCGCGCGAGGCCGCTACGGGTCCGGCTGGCAGGGCGGCGAGCCGGTCATCGGCTACACCCAGGAGGAGGGCATCCCACCCGACTCGATCACCGAGACGTACGCCGCCATCAAGGTGGAGATCGCCAACCGGCGCTGGGCCGGGGTGCCTTTCTACCTGCGCACCGGTAAGCGGCTCGGCCGCCGGGTCACCGAGGTGGCCGTGGTGTTCCAGCGGGCGCCGCACCTGCCGTTCAGCAAGGACGACACCGAGATCCTGGGGCAGAACGCCCTGGTCATCCGGGTGCAGCCGGACGAGGGCATCACGGTGCGGTTCGGCTCCAAGGTGCCAGGCACCGCGATGGAGGTCAGGGACGTCTCGATGGACTTCGCCTACGGCGAGTCGTTCATGGAGTCCTCCCCCGAGGCCTACGAGCGGCTGCTGCTGGACGTGCTGATCGGCGACCCGCCGCTCTTCCCGCACCAGCGCGAGGTCGAGCTGTCATGGATGATCCTCGACCCGATCGAGGAGTTCTGGAGCACCCAGGGCCCGCCGGAGGAGTATCCCGCGGGCACGTGGGGGCCGGCCTCGGCCGACGAGATGATGGCCCGTGACGGGCGCGCCTGGAGGCGGCTGTAGATGACCAGTTTCATGCTCAGCGGCACGAACGCCTCGAAGATCTCCTCGCAGCTCACCCACCTGCGTCACCAGATGGGCACCCCGGCGGTCGGCATGGTGCTGACCCTGGTGGTGGTCTGCGGCGAGAGCGACCAGTACGACGCGGTCAGGGCGGCGACCGAGGCGGCCAGGGAGCACCCCTCCCGGATACTGGTCGTCATCCCCCGCGACTCGGAGGAGCCCAACCGGCTCGACGCCGAGATCCGGTTCGGCGAGTCGACCCCGGGCGAGGTGATCCTGCTCCGCCTGTACGGGGAGCTGACCAGGCACGCCGACTCGGTGGTCAGCCCGCTGCTGCTCACCGACACCCCGGTGGTGGCCTGGTGGCCCAGCGACTGTCCCGAGGTCCCGTCCAAGGACCCGATCGGCATGCTGGCCCAGCGCCGCATCATCGACGCGCGGTCGGCGGCCGACTCGGTCCAGGCGATCACCGGCCGGGCCCGTGGTTACGTGCCCGGCGACACCGACCTGGCCTGGACCCGGCTGACGACGTGGCGGAGCCTGCTGGCCGCCGCGTTCGACCAGCCGGTGGGCAAGGTCAAGCGGGGCACCGTGGAGGCCGTGTCCGGTCATGCCAGCGCCCTGCTGCTGGCGGCTTGGCTCGGCGACCGCCTCGGCGCCTCCGTGAAGGTCTCCGAGTCCCCCGGACCCGGCCTGACCGCGGTCAAGCTGGTCTCGGCCGAGGGTGACATCACCGTCGTCCGGAGCGACGGCCGCATGGCCACGCTGTCGCGTCCCGGCCAGCCGGACCGCAGGGTCGCCCTGACCCGGCGCCCGACGTCGGAGCTGCTCGCCGAGGAGCTGCGGCGGCTGGACCCCGACGAGATCTACGCGGCCGCGATCAAGCGACTCGCCCAGACCAAGAAGTCCTGAGCCGCGAGTGCCCCGCGGCCACGGCCGCGGGGCACCTCCTTTCGAAAGAGAAGTCCCGTGAGCGTTCCCACCGTGATCACCCACCGCGACGCCGACGTGCTCGCCAAGGCCGTCGCCGCCCGGGTGATCGTCCGAGCCGTCGACGCCCAGTCGGCCAAGGGCTCGGCCCATCTGGTCCTGACCGGCGGGACCGTCGGCATCGCCACCCTCGCCGAGATCGCCGCCTCCCCCGCCAGGGACGCCGTCGACTGGCGCAAGGTGGACATCTGGTGGGGTGACGAGCGTTTCCTGCCGAGCGGCGACGCCGAGCGCAACGAGACCGGTGCCCGCAAGGCCCTGCTCGACCACCTCGACCTCGACCCCGAGCGGGTCCACGTGATGCGCGGCCCCGACTCCGGCATGACCGCCGAGGAGTCGGCCGAGGCGTACGCCGAGGAGCTGCGCCGGGCGGCGCGCCCCGAGGACCACGGCCCGGCCCCGTCGTTCGACCTCATGATGCTGGGCATGGGCCCGGACGGCCACGTCGCCTCGCTGTTCCCCGGCCTGCCCGCCCTGTACGACACCCGCCCGGTGGTGGCGGTGCACGGCTCGCCCAAGCCTCCGCCCATCCGCGTCTCGCTGACGCTGCCGGTCATCCAGGGCTCCCGCGAGGTGTGGGTGATCGCCGCCGGTGAGGAGAAGGCGGGAGCGGTACGGCTGGCGCTGTCGGACTCGGGGACCATGCAGGTCCCGGCCGCCGGTGCCCGGGGTCGTCAGCGCACCCTCTTCCTCCTGGACAGGGCCGCCGCCTCCAAGATCCCCTCCTCCCTGAGCCGGATCTCCTCCCCCTGACCCGGTGGCGAAGCTCGTAGGCCACTTCCCTTGATCAGGTGGCGCCAGGAATCCTCGCAAACGAGAAATCGTTTGCGAGGATTTTTCATATCAATAACCGTCTTATGATTGCGACCACAGCGGCATCCGCGGAGGGATCATTACCGGTCGGCGCTCCATTACGATTCTTCACGTTTCGGACATGCAGTTCGGAAAGGAGCATCGGTTCGGCGGGGAGGGGCGTCACCGCAGGGGATCGTCGACATTCCTCGCTGGCGGCGCGGCTGCTGGACGACATCACCTACCTCCAGGACGAGCACGGTGTGCGGCCCGATCTCGTGGTGGCCTCCGGCGACCTGGCCGAATGGGCTCTTCCTACCGAATTCAAAAAGGTGAGCGAGTTTCTCGCCGAGGTGGCGAAAGGTCTGGAACTCGGGAACGACCGGGTCGCGATGGTGCCGGGAAACCACGACGTCAGCTGGAAGAAGTGCCAGGCCTACTTCGACGATTGCGAAGGGGATGAAACCACCCCGACGCCCCCATGCTGGCCCAAATAGCAACCTTATTTCACGATGTTCAGCCAGTTTTATACGGAAATATCGGGCGTCGGATTCCCCAAGGACCAGCCGTGGACCCTGTTCGAGATGCCGGAGCTGAACACGGTCGTCGCCGGGCTCAACTCGACCATGGCCGAGAGCCACCGGGACTCCGACCACTACGGCTTCTGCGGCGAGGAGCAGCTGCGCTGGTTCGCCGACCGGCTGCGCGCGTACGCCGGGCGGGGTTGGCTCAGGATCGGTGCGATGCACCACAACCCGGTGATCGTCGGCCCGGGGGACGACGCCTTCCTCCGTGACCGGCACCAGTTCGGCGAGCTCGTCGCCCCGCACCTGAACCTGCTGCTGCACGGCCACACCCACGAGGGCCGCATCGACAGCTTCGGCGCCGACGCCCTCGCCGTCCTCTGCGCGGGCAGCACCGGGGTACGCAAGGAGGCCCGCCCGGACGACGTGCCCAACCAGTACCAGCTCGTCAAGGTCACCCCCCGGAGCCTGAAGGTGTACGCCAGGCGCTACAACGCGTCCCGCTTTCGCTGGGAGGGCGACACGAGCATCGGGATCGGCAGGGACCAGGCGACACGCCAGTTGAGGCGGTCCTTCGACGACTACCGCGCCGCTTTTCCCTCCCTCGTCTCCCGGGACGACGACCACGACGAGGAGGAGGCGGAGACATTGTGGCCTTTGGCGGCGGCAGCCACAGGGTGTATCTCTGGGAGCCCACCACCGGCACCCTGACCCGCACCCTCGAAGGCCACACCGAGCAGGCGCCGTCCGTCCAGGCAGCCCGATCTCGGAGTCAGGTCCTTCCCGCTGGTCTCGGCCGAGGAGTGGCGCGCGCCCGAAGAGGTCCTGCGCCGGATGTATCTCGAAGCCGAGGAGCGGGCCATCGAGGCGTACACCTGGTACATGCGCGACCGTGTCAGGAAGAGGACCTCCTCCAAGGTGCTGCGGGGGGCCGCGATCGTGCTGGCAGCCGCGGGCGGGCTCCAGCCGCTGGCCAGCGCGGCCGGGGCGGGGGCGGCCTGGGGTGGGGCTACGTGCTGCTCGCCTCGGCCGGGGTCTGCGTCGCGTTCGACCACTTCCTCGGGCTGTCGTCCCGCTGGATGCGGGACATGGTGTGCGCGCAGGAGATCCAGTCGCGGTTGCACGACTTCCAGCTCGACTGGGCGGTGCTCAACGCGCGGGACGCGCTCGATCAGCGGCCGATTCCGGTGGAGGAGTATCTCGAACTGCTCCGGACCTTCATCACCGACCTGTCAGCGATCGTGACCAGGGAGACCGGCGAGTGGGTCACCGAGTTCCAGAGCGGACTGGCCCAGCTCAACCTGCCCCCCCGGCCAGAAGTGACCTGCAACCCCGACGCAATTACGGTGTGCGACCGAATCATTACCGCTACGGTAGGTCGCGGCAGGAAGCCTGCCGTACAAACACCGTACGATGGGAAGGAGGTGGAGGTGATGGTGATGACCGCCAAGACACACCGCATCGAGATGCGCGCGGACGCGGCGACCGAGGGACTCATCGTGCAGGCCGCGCAGGCCCTTGGAGAGTCGATCTCCTCGTTCGTCCTGCGCGCGGCTCGCGCGGAGGCCAGCCGGGTGCTCGCCCGGCCCGATGTCACGCTGATGCCCGCCGAGCAGTTCGACGAGCTGCTCGCGTCGCTGGACGAGCCTGACGAGGCACCCGCGCTCCGCAGGGCCGCACAACGACAGCGCCGCTATCACGAATCGACGTGACCTGGCGATCGCGGCCCCTCCACGAGGAGCACGATCCCAGCGCCTTCGACTGCGCGGTCCCGGTCATGAACGAATGGCTGGTCAGGATGGCGCTTCGCGCCCAGCGATCGGACACGGCACGCACCTACGTGTGGTCTGTCCCCGACTCCCACCGTGTCGTCGGATATTTCTCTGTTACCCCCACCGAGGTTCGGCGGCCGGAGATCGGTAGTTCGCTCTCCGGCGGGGTGAGCATCGTGCCCGGCTACCTCCTGGCGAGACTCGCTCTCGACCGCCACCTCCACGGCCAGGGCCTCGGTGCGGAACTGCTGGTGAACGCGATCTCAAAGATCGTGTCCGCCTCGGAAACAGCAGGGGGCCGCGTCATCGTGGTCGACGCGATCGACGGCCGCGCCGCCGATTTTTACGCCTTCCACGGGTTCACGCCGGTCAAGAACGACCCGCACCGGTTGGTGATGAAGATGGCCACGGCGCGGACCGCGTTCGCCACTCCCTGACCTTTCATGAGAGCCCGCGTGCGACGGATTTCCGGGCAGGTCAAGAGGCCGTCCCAGAGTGCCGGGCGGCGACGGCGTCGATCTCGGCGTGGATCTCCTTCTTGTCCGCCGGGTCCATCGACGAGGCCTCGACGGCGTTGCGGGCCAGGGTGGTGAGGGTCTCGCGGTCCAGGCCCAGCCGGTCGGCTGCGACGCGATACTCGCGGCTCAGGGTGGTGGCGAACATGGGCGGGTCGTCGCTGTTGAGGGTGACGAACAGGCCCTCCTCGATCATGCGGGGCAGCGGGTGCTCCTCGACGCGGGCGACCTGGCCGGTGCAGACGTTGGAGGTGGGGCAGACCTCCAGGGGGATCTGGGTCTCGCGCAGGTGGGCGACGAGGCGGGGGTCGTCCACGCAGGAGGTGCCGTGGCCGATCCGCTCGGCGCCCAGGAGGTCGAGGGCCTCCCAGATGGTCTCCGGGCCGGTCATCTCCCCCGCGTGCGGCAGGCTGCGCAGCCCGGCGGCGGTGGCGGCGCGGAAGGCGTCCGCGAAGACGTCGCGGTACTTCGGGCGTTCCTGCTCGATTCCGGCCAGCCCGAAACCTACCAATGCCTGGGGAGGTTCCCGCAGCGCGTGGTCCAGGGTGACCCGGGCCGCCTCGGCTCCGTACTCGCCGGGGATGTCGAACACGTACGCCATCCGCACCCCGTGCTCCTCGCGGGAGCGCCGGGCGGCCAGGTCGAGCGCCTCGGTGACCTCCCGCATCGGCATGCCGACGACGTGGTGGGCGTACGGCGTGACGGTCAGCTCGACGTGGCGGCCGTTCTGCCCGGCGAGGTCGGCGGCCAGGCCGAGCACCAGGGTCGCCACGTCCTCCGGCTCGCGGACCAGGGCGTTGACCGCCTGGTAGATCCGGGCGAAGTGCGGGAAGTCGGTGAACCTGTAGAAGGCCCGCAGCTCCTCCTCGTCCGTGGGGACACCCCCGTCGGGATGGCGGCGGGCGAGCTCCAGCACGGTGGGGACCGAGGCGGAGCCGATCAGGTGGACGTGGAGCTCGACCTTGGGCAGGGCGTCGATGAAGGCGTCGATCGTCATGCGGGGACCCTACGCACGCCACCCCCGGACGCGAAAGCCATTTCCCACGAATCTAACTCTAAAATGTAAGCTTTCATCGACAAGGGGCTGGGAATTGCCCGGGGAGATGTCCTCCCGCTCACCGGCCGTCTGGCGCATAGTGGGGGCAGGCACCTCGACACCCCTCACGGAGGCTTCCCGTGTTCGAGCGCTTCACCGACCGTGCCCGCCGTGTCGTGGTCCTGGCACAGGAGGAGGCCAGACGACTGCGCCACGGCCACATCGGCACCGAGCACATCCTGCTCGGACTGGTCCTCGAGCAGGACGGCGTCGCCGGTCGCGCCCTGCGCGCCTCCGGCATCAGCGGCGAGCGCGTCAGGAACGACGTGGAGGAGATCATCGGCAGGGGCGACAAGAGCCCCGGCGGCCACATCCCGTTCACCCAGCGCGCCAAGAAGGTGCTCGAACTGTCCCTGCGCGAGGCGCTCGGCCTGCACCACACCTACATCGGCACCGAGCACATCCTGCTCGGGCTGATCCGCGAGGGCGAGGGCGTGGCCGCCCAGGTGCTGACGGGGCAGGGCGCGCGCCTTGAGGCCGTACGCGCCCAGGTGATCTCGCTGCTCGGGCGGCGCGACCCCGAGCGCGCGGTGACGGCGGAGGAGGGCTTTCACGTCATGGGAGCGACGTTCTCCGCCAGGCTGGAGCGCATCCAGGAGAGCCTGGACCGGATCGAGCGCAGGCTGGACGCCATCGAGACCTCCCGCGACACCGGCGACGCCTCCCGCGACGGCACCACCGCCGGCGGAGACGACGGCGACGCCGGTACGCCCCGGGACGATGACGACGTCTCCGGCGCGCCCCGCGCCCCGGAGTCCCCGCCCCAGGAGGGACAGGCCTCCTGAGGCGGGAACGCGGAAGAGTGCGGCCTCCCCGCTTCGGGACCCCTGAGCGATCTCGAAACGGGAAGGCCACGCGATGGGGTCAGCTCGGGGATGCCGTCGCCATCACGCCCACGGCCAGCCTGGCCTCCACCACGCCGGGGTCCTCGGTGTAGCTCAGGGTCGCGCCGAGCGAGACCAGGAGCCTGCGCATGCGCACGTTGTCGGACAGCAGGGTCGCCCTGACCTCGGCGAAGCCCAGGTCACGGGCCTGGCGGACGAGCATCCCGGCCAGGGCCGTGCCCAGCCCCCTGCCCTGCCAGCGGTCCTCGACCAGGAACGCCATCTCGGCGATGCCGGGATCCGGGGTGAACATCAGGTTGGCGAGACCGACGACCTGGCCGTCGTGTCCGGCGACGATCGAGTGGCCCCGGCTGCGGTCGCAGAGCCGGTCGAAGACCTTCGGCGGCAGCACCGGCATCGAGGTGAAGTAGCGGAACCTGCGGGCCTCCGGCGAGCAGCGGTCGTGCAGGTCGCGTACGGCCTCGCGGTAGAGCCGGGTGAGCGGGCGGACACTGACCTCGACGCCGTCGGAGAGCGTGATCTCGCGGTCGGTCCCGGACTGCTCGACGGGGGGCTGCGCGAGGCGGACGAAGGAGGCCGCGCGTGCGGCCTCGGTCAGGGTGAACGGCAGCTCGGCCCGGCGGATCCTGATCGCGCGGCGCGGGGCCACGGGCACGGTCAGCAGGGTCGGGTCCGGAAGATCGCTCATCTCAGCACCGTAGACCCAGCGGGAGTCGTCGGCGCGCAGCAGCTCCCCCAGCAACTCGGGCAGGCGCCAGGGCGTCATGCGCAGCCGGGAGGCGAGGAGCAGGACGCGGGTGGGCTCGTCGGTCAGCTCGTGGGCGGTGGCGGTGACGACCTGGACCCGGCGCCCGCCGGCGGCCTCCAGCGCCTCGCGCACCGCCTCGGCCCCGGCGGGGATGTCCGTGACGAACTCGTCGACCGTGCCGTCCACGTCGGTCTGCACGCTCAGACCCAGGATGTTGCCACCCTTGGCGGCGAGCGCGGCGGCCAGCGAGGCGAGCCGTCCCGGTCGCTCGTCAACGGTCGTACGAATCCTCAGAAACCCCATCAAATGCTCCCTCTGTTGAGGGATAGCCTTTCCTGACACTGTTACGGGACTGCTACACATGAGTGAGCCCATCGTTACGTCTGGGGAGATCATTCGTTACGCGGCAGTACGGCGTTTCTACAACGGTTTCCGTTGACAGGCACACCCAGATAGACGGATATAGCAGGATATGAGGCCATGAGCACGCGCGTTCCCCTGGCCGGGGACTTCGTCAACGGAGACGTCTCCTTCTGGTACCGCTCCCTCGGCATCCCCTCCCCCAGTGCCCCTCTCGCCGGGGACCTCGACGCCGACGTGGCCATCGTCGGCGCCGGCTACACGGGCCTGTGGACCGCCTACTACCTGAAGAAGGCGAGCCCCGGCCTGCGGATCGTCGTGCTGGAGAAGGAGTTCGCCGGGTACGGCGCCTCCGGGCGCAACGGCGGCTGGCTGGTCGGCGAGCTTGCCGGCACCCCCGAGCGCTACGCCAGGACGCACGGCGCGGACGCGGCCAGGCGGCTGCAGCGGGTGATGTTCGAGACCGTCGACGAGGTCGTCGCCGTCGCCGAGGACGAGAAGATCGACGCCGACATCGTCAAGGGCGGCGTCACCACGGTCGCCACCAACACCGCCCAGGACCGGCGGCTGCACCAGTTGCTCGCCCACGAGCGCCACTGGGGCTGGACCGAGGAGGACGTGCGGCTGCTCGACCCCGCCGAGCGGGAGGAGCGCCTGCGGGTGGACGGCGCGGTCAGCGCGATCTGGAGCCCGCACTGCGCCAGGATCCAGCCCGCCAAGCTGGCCAGGGGCCTGGCCGAGACCGTGCGGAACCTCGGGGTGGAGATCTTCGAACGCACCCCGGTCACCGAGATCGCCCCGCGCGAGGCCCGCACGCCGTACGGCACCGTCCGCGCCGAGTACGTCATCCGCGCCACCGAGGGCTTCACCGCCGAGCTGAGGCAGTACCACCGGACATGGCTGCCGATGAACAGCTCGATGATCGTCACCGAGCCGCTGGGCGCGCTGTGGGACGAGATCGGCTGGGCGGGACACGAGCTGCTCGGCGACATGGCGCACTACTACATGTACGCCCAGCGCACCGCCGACGGCAGGATCGCGTTCGGCGGGCGCGGCAAGCCCTACCTGTACGGATCCCGGGTGGACGACCGGGGCCACACCCACGAGTGGACGATCGAGGCGCTCTGGGAGCTGCTGACCGAGATGTTCCCCGCGCTCAGGGCCTCTCGGGTGGCGCACGCCTGGTCCGGGGTGCTCGGGGTGCCCCGCGACTGGTGTGCCACCGTGCACGTCGACCACACCACCGGCATCGGCTGGGCGGGCGGCTACACCGGCCACGGGGTGACCACGACCAACCTCGCCGGCCGTACCCTGCGCGACCTGATCCTGCGCGAGGACACCGAGCTCGCCTCCCTCCCCTGGGTGGACCGCAAGGTGCGGGGCTGGGAGGTGGAACCGCTGCGGTGGATCGGCGTGCACACCATGTACGACCTCTACCGCCGGGCCGACGCCAGAGAGAAGGCCGGCCTCGGCCGCACCTCGGTGCTGGCCCGCGTCGCCGACTCCATCACCGGACGCTGAACGCCGGGGAAACGGGCCCGGCCGACACCGCACGCCGGATGTCCGACGCCGGACGCCGGTGGACGCCCGGAGAAACCTCACGCTGGACCTCGGCCGGTCGAGCGTGCAATGTGAGTGATCAAGCGGCACCCCGGGGCGCCAGCGGCATCCGGGCCACCGACAGAAGGATGGTGCAACAGTGAGCGACCTGCTCTTCCGTGGCGGCCGGGTCTTCCTCGCCGCCGACGCCTTCGCCGAGGCGGTACTGGTCCGGGACGGCCGTGTCGCCGCCGTGGGCGCGGAGTCCGACGTCGCGGGCCTGGCCGCCCCCGGCCACGAGACCGTCGACCTGGACGGCGGGCTGCTCACCCCCGGCTTCACCGACGCGCACCTCCACCCGGTGCAGGCGGGCCTGGAGCGGGCCAGGTGCGACCTGTCCGCGGTCTACGGCCTGCCGGAGTATCTGGAGCGGATCACCGCCTACGCCGGATCCCACCCGGACCACGAGTGGATCGACGGCGGCGGCTGGGACATGTCGGCCTTCCCCGGCGGCCTGCCGCACCGCTCCCAGCTCGACGTCGTCGACCGGCCGGTCTACCTGATCCAGCGCGACCACCACGCCGCCTGGGTGAACAGCCGGGCCCTGGAGCTGGCCGGGATCACCCGCGACACCCCCGACCCCGTCGACGGCAGGATCGAGCGCGACGCCGACGGCACGCCGAGCGGCGTGCTGCACGAGGGCGCGATGGACCTGGTCGGCCTGCTCACCCCGCGCCCCACGGCGAAGGACCTGCACGACGCGCTGATAGACGCCCAGAACCACCTGTTCTCCCTGGGCGTCACCGGCTGGCAGGATGCCATCGTCGGCTCCTACGCGGGCTACGACGACCAGCTGCCCACGTACGTCTCGGCGGCGGCCTCCGGCGCGCTGCGTGCCCGCGTGGTGGGCGCGCTGTGGTGGGACCGGGCGCGCGGCGCCGAGCAGATCCCCGAGCTGCTGGAACGGCGCCGCTCCGCCGAAGGCCTGGAGCGGTTCCGCGCCGGCTCGGTGAAGATCATGCAGGACGGCATCACCGAGAACTTCACCGCCGCGGTGATCGAGCCCTACTGCCGCTGCGGCGGCACCGGCCTGTCGTACGTCGACCCGGCGCTGCTGAGGGAGTACGTCGCCGAGTTGGACCGGCACGGCTTCCAGGTGCACTTCCACGCCATCGGCGAGCGGGCCGTCCGCGAGGCGCTGGACAGCCTCGAGGGGACCGACCCGGCCAACCGGCACCACATCGCGCACCTGCAGATCGTCGAGCCGTCCGACGTGCCGCGCTTCGCCAAGCTCGGCGTGACCGCCAACCTGCAGCCGCTCTGGGCCACCCACCACGCCCAGATGGACGAGCTCACCCTCCCCTTCCTGGGCGAGGAGCGCTCCGCCTGGCAGTACCCGTTCGCCGACCTGCGGCGCAACGGCACCCTGTTCTGCGCGGGCAGTGACTGGCCGGTCTCCGACGCCGACCCGATCCAGGGCATGCACGTGGCCGTCAACCGCACCGAACCCGGCGGCTCACTGCACGCGGGCTACCCGACGGCGCAGACCCCCTTCCTGCCCGGCCAGAGCCTCACCCTGGCCACCGCGCTGACGGCCTACACCGCGGGCTCGGCCCGGATCAACCACGACGACGACGCGGGCACCATCGTCCCCGGCAACCGCGCCGACCTCGTCGTCCTGGACCGCGACCCCTTCACCGAACCGGCCGCCGACATCTGGCGCACCAAGGTCGCCATGACCTTCGTCGACGGCCAGGAGGTCTACCGCCGCTGACCTCTCCCAGCGGTGAGCAATGCGCCGGAATTGTCGCCATGGCCCGTTACGCTCTGCGGCATGACTACTCGGTTCACGGCCCGGGTCGCGGGAGTGGCGGAAGACCACGATATGGAGTGCCTGTCCGCCGGTGTCGCCGAAAGCGACGACGGCGACGGTATGGAGATGATCTTCCAGTGCGGCCTGTCCGAGGACGAGGAGGAAGACGTCGAGGAGTCGGAGATGGACAGCCACTGCCTGGTCGTCACCGGCCAGGCGACCGCGTACGGGGCCGTCAGCGAGATCACTCTTCGTGACAGGGTGCTTCGCGTCGTCATCGCTCCGCACGCGCTGGAAGAGCTGGGTCTTGACGACTCCGAGATCGAAGCGGTCCTCGAAGTCGACGATGAGGTGATCGACCAACTCCGGCTCGCTCTGCGACGCATCATGGCCTACGGCCCGGTTGACGCCCGCCCGGCAGTCGTTCAGCTGTGACAGTGCCGCCGAGCTTCCGTTCGGTGGTGTTCAGGACGCGGGCGACCGTCCCTCCTCCCACGCCGGATCACGGTCGGTGCCCCCTCGGGCATACACCCGTTCGGTTTCGGCGAGCAGCTCTTCGACTCCCTTCGCTCGGCCCACCCCGAATCGGGGCCGCCGCCCGGCCCGTCTCCTTCAGGAGCCGTGAGCCCCAGGTCTACCTGCGCCGGCCGAGCGACGTCCGGAACCGCACGGGCAGCCGGTCGAAGCAGATGTGGCGGCCGTTCTCGTAGAAGCGCCGGGGCTCGCCGAAGAGCTCGTAGCCGGGGTGACGGGCCAGCTCGCGCAGGACCACGAGGAACTCGGTGCGCGCGAGCTGGGCGCCGATGCAGAAATGCACGCCCGTCCCGAAACCGAGGTGGCGTACGAGGCCCCGGTCGAGCCGGAACCGCTCCGGGTCGGGAAACTCGGCGGGGTCGCGGTTGGCGGCCCCGGCGAGCAGGATGACCCGCGATCCCCGGGGAATGGTGACGCCGCCGACCTCGACGTCCCGGGTGGTGAGCCGGGTGCCGTGGTCGACCGGTGTCCAGAGCCGCAGCGTCTCCTCGACGGCGGCGGGCATCAGCTCGGGCCGCTTGCGCAGCCGGTCCTGCAGGCCGGGTTCGCGGGCCAGCTGCCACAGCAGGTGCGACAGGGCGTTCATCGAGGTCTCGTGGCCGGCGACGGCGAAGCCGACCATCATGACGTGGAGTTCCTCGTCGGTGACGGGCCTGCCGTCGATCGTCTCGCGGACCAGCGTGGACAGGTAGTCGTCGCCCGGTTGTTCCCTGGCCCGGCGGATCTCCTCCTGGAACAGCTCCGCGAACTGCGGCCAGAAGCCCTCCGCGCTCTCGTCGCTCGGCATGCGCGCCCAGGTGTTGCTGGTCAGATCGCGGATGCGGCGCTGCGCCGCGTCGGTGAAGCCGACCGCGAGCGACACCACGGCGAGCGGCAGCGGCACCGCGAGCTCGGCGACGAGGTCGCCGCAGCCCCGCGCGACGATCGGCTCGACCAGGTCGGCGACCAGGCGGCGGAGTGCGGGTTCGAGCTGCCGCGCCCGCGCCGGGGTGAAGGGGGGTCTCATCAGGGTGCGGAACGCGGTCTGCCGGGGCGGGTCGTACTCCAGCGGCGCGAAGGGCGGCGTGCCCGGGGCGCGGGGGAAGAAGACCCCCGAGGCCGAGCTGAAGGTCTCGTGGTCGCGCAGCGCCGCCTCCACGTCGCGGTAGTGCGACAGGATCCACACGCCGCCGTACGCGCGGGAGAAGGCGACCCGCGACCGGCTGCGGATGCCGCGGTGGACCAGGCAGGCCAGGTCGGGGTCGAAGCGTGGATGGTGGTGGTCGAAATCGGAGATCAGCTGCTCGACGACGTCCTCTTCTCGCTCCGCCTTCACGGCTGCTCCCTCGGTTCGAAGATCGTTGGATGCCGGGGACGGGAACCACGAGTCCCGCGGGGGTGCCCCCGGACACCGGCGGCGACGCGGGGACGGCTCATCGCGCGTCCCACGAGGACGCCCCGGGGTGCAGGTGGCCGAAGGGGTGGACGTCGGCGGGGTCGTAGGTCTCGTCCACGATCCACTTGACCATCCTGCGCAGCGGCTCGATGGCGTCCTGCGGCAGCTCGGCCCGCACCCGGGTGGCGTAGCCGAGGGACACCAGCCGCTGAGCGCCGTAGAGCGGCACGACGTCGCGCAGCTCCCGCTTGAGCGCCTCGGGATAGACGCCCACGGTCTGTGTGTAGGCGTTCATGCCGCGCACCGCGTCCCAGGCCGAGTCGACGGGCACCACGTTGACCACCCGGCCCGACAGCGAGGGGTGGAACTCCACCGGCTCGGGCAGCCGCGAGACGATGACCGCGCCCTCGTCGCGGCGCCCGCCGATCACGTCGTACCAGTCGGCGCTCGCCCGGATCGCGAGCAGGTCGGCGCGCAGCCCCGGGTCGAACCGCCTGGCCGCCGTGCTGACCTGCTCGGGGAGCCGGAGGATCTCCTCGTACAGCAACCTGCCCCAGCGGGCGGCCCGGTCGACGTCGGTGACGGCGTAGACGACGCGGGCGTTGAAGCAGCCGAGCTGGTTGAGCGCGCCGACGTCCACCGCCGCCAGCCGGGCGGTCTCGGCCATCCGCTCGTCGTCGGCGAACGCCTCGGGGCCGATGACGGTGGCGCTCAGCTTCGGGTCGAGGGAGATCAGCTCCAGGCCCGGCCTGACGTAGCCGGTGACGTGCCGGATGGAGGCCAGCCCGCCCCAGGCCACGATCTTCTCGACGTGGGCCGGCTGGTAGAGCCGCCGCTCGAACGCCTCGGAGCCGCCCTTCCAGTAGACGACCGCGAGATGGCGGGTGAGCGGGTGGTCGGGGGCCATCTCGGCCATGGTCCGCGCGATCGCGAGCGCGGTCAGCGGGTCGTTCGACGGCGTCTTGACGATGGCGTCGCCGCGGGTGACGGCGTTGCGGATCACGGTGAGCGCGGCGATGACCGGGCTGTTGCCGGCGATGACGTGCACGGTCCGCGCGCCGAGGGCGCGGACCGCCGCGCGGCCCCCGTCCGCGGTGGGCACTTCGTGCCACCCGTCCAGGTGCCCGGCCCCGATGGTCCGCTCCACCACGGCCCGCACCGCCTCCGGGCGGAACAGGCCGGGCAGCTGCTCGTACGACGCGGCGAGCAGTGGCGGGGTCATGTCCGACCACGCGGCCGACCGTTCGAGGGCCTCCCTCAGCAACGCGTTGCGCGACAGCGCGAGGCGCGGCCCGAGCTCGGCGAGGAAGCCGACGACGTCGTCGACGCGCAGCGCGTTCAGGTCCCGCATGCGCGCCGGGTCGCCCAGCGGCAGCCGGTCGAGCAGGCCCATCGGGTCGGGGGCGAGGAAGGACGTCTCCGGTCCCCGGCCGGTGAAGGGGACCAGGCCGGTGTCGACCGTCTCGCCCCGGATGAAGGCCGGGATCGTCAGCTCGGCCCCCACGGCCCCCGCGGCCTCCCGCCGTGCCCGCTCGTTCCCGGCCCGCGTCTCCCCCCGCGTCCGGTCGTCTCCGCGGCCGTCTCCGAGCCGGTCCTCCCGCCGTGCCCCGTCGCCGCCGACCCGGGTCCCCCGCCGTACCCCGTCGTTCCCGGCGAAGGTCCCCTCCCGCCCCGCGCTCATGCCAGCGCCCCGTTGAGGAACTCCAGGGCCTCGGTGAGCGCCTCGGGGGTCGCGGCACATGTGATCTTGTCGTCGCCGCCGCCGTTGCCGCCGAACCTGCCGATGGCGGTCGACAGGCCCGGCGTGGTGCGCCCGCACCGGCACGCCGACCAGTCGACCGTGACCTCGTCGCCGGAGACGAACCCGCCCCAGTGCACGTCGGCCATGAGGTCGAGGAAGGCCGCCCGTCCCGTCCGCACCCCGCTGCGCGGCAGCGGATCCCCGGTCTCCGGGTCGAGGACGTAGAGGATCACCCAGGGCTCGATGTGGTAGCGATCCGCGTCGCAGAGCAGGTTGACCGCCATCACCTCGGTCATCGCGTAGCAGAGCCGCACCCGGGGCACCCCGAAGAAACGCCCGACCGGCTCCGCCCAGTCGGCCGGCAGCGCCGTGCCCTTCGCTCCCCCGCCGGAGAAGACGAACGAGTCCGGCGCGAAGACGGACTCGATGCCCCGGACCAGCCCGGCGGTCGCCATGGCGTGGTGGACGCTCCACAGGCCGAGCGAGGCCACGCGCCGCCCGCCGAGCGTGTCGGCCAGCTCCTCGACGAACCGCGCCATCCCGGCGCCGGTGGCCCGCTGCGCCTCCTCGAACTCCGCGCGGCGCGCCTTCAGCGCCGGCGGGATCTCCAGCCGGTCGACCTCGCCCCTGGCCGCCGCGGCGCGCAACCGGCCGGCGAGGAACATGACGTCGGCGCTGAGCGAGCCGGGGTGCAGGGCGTGGAACCGGTCGGGGGTGTCCGCCATCTGCTCCGCCATCGCGCCCGCGTGCCGGTCGATCCCGCCGCGCCCGGTGCGAAATCCCGGCCAGACCACGTCCATGGGTTCCCGCCACGGCACGCCGTCGGGAAGCGCGTCCAGGCGCACCGTGCGGTACAGGGCCGCGTACTCCTGGCGGGTGTGCGGGACGAACGACATCGTGCCGGACGTACCGGATGAGTGGGCCAGCCGCAGGTCGGTCCGGGCGTCGAGGAGGTCCAGCCACGCGTCGATCGAGTCGCAGCCGGAGAAGTCGACGCCGCCGAGGTCGACGGTGGTGAGCCTGCCGAGCCAGGTCGCCAGCTGGTCGAACCGGTTGTCCAGGAGCAGGGAGACGGGATACGACTTGTAGACCGTGTGCGGGAAGAGCAGGGGCGCCGCGTCGTCCAGCGTCCCGATCTCCCCGATGCGCTGCTCGTCGGCGATGGTGCGCAGCACCGGGATCCGGTCGCGGAGCTCGGCGTAGCGCATCCGCAGCGCGGCGAGCTGCAGCGCGGCCAGCCGGTCGGGGGCGAGCGTGTGCATCCGCCATCGCGAGGGCCCGAAGAAACCGACGGGATCCTCCGCGAACAGGCGTACCTCGGTGTCCGCCGTCATGGGTCACTCCTTCGCTGCTCGGCCAGATAGTCGGTGATGTCGGAGACCGTGGGGCGATTCCACAGCAGGCTCATCGGCAGGCTTATCCTCAGCCGCTCGGAGAGCGTCCGGCGCAGCATGACCGCCAGCAGCGAGTCGACGCCGATCTCCGCGAGCGGGCGCCGCACGTCCACCGCCTCGGGGTCGGTACGCAGGGCGGCCGCGACCGCCCGCCGCACCTCGTCCCGCAACAGGTCGACGAGGGGGGCGCCGGACAGGTCCCGCCAGTCGGGGCCCTGGTCCGCGCCGGGGGCCGAAGACGGGCCGGGGGCCGGAGACGGGCCGGGGTCGCCGGCCAGGTCGCGCAGCAGCGGCGGCCGGAGGATGCCGGGGGTGACGGGCAGGACCCGCAGTACCGCCAGCTCGGCGTTGCCGGCCGGCCCTTCCGCGACCAGCGACTCCCACGCCAGGAGCGCCTCCTCCGGGGTGATGTCCGCCGTGCCCCGGGCACGCAGTTCCGCGTCGACGACCGCCGAGGAGGCCGACATGCCCAGGCCGCGCCAGCTCGTCCAGGCGAGGGAGAGGACCGTGTCGTCTCCCCCGGCTCGCCGGTGCCTGGCCAGGCCGGATAGGAAGGCGTTCGCCGCCGCGTACGAGGCCTGCCCCGGGAGACCCAGAAGCTGCCCGGCGGAGGAGAAGAGCACCAGGAAGTCCAGCGTCCCCGGCGGGAACGCCTCGTGGAGCGCGAGTGCCCCGGCCACCTTGGGCCGCATCACCGCCCGCAGCGCCTCCTCGTCGTACGCGCGCAGCAGCCGGTTGTCGACCACGCCCGCCGCGTGCACCACCCCGCGGACCGGTGGCAGGCCGAGCGTGCCGGGGTCGGCCAGCCGGGCGAGGCCGGCAGTGTCGGCAGTGTCGGCTACGTCCGCGGCGACCGTCCGCACGGTGACGCCCCTCGCCTCCAGGGACATGACCGCGTCGATCGCGTGCCGCGTCACCGGCTCGCGGACGGCGTCCCACCGGTTTCGGGGAGGCAGGGCGGTACGGCCCAGCAGGAGCAGCCTGCGGGCCCCCCGGTCGGCCAGCCATCCCGCGACGCGCAGGCCGAGGGCGCCCAGGCCCCCGGTGACCAGGTAGGTGGCCCCGGCCCGACAGAGCGGGCCCGTCCGCGCGGGCCGCCGTCCCGTGACACGCTCTCGCGCCTCGGGGCGGTAGGGCACCAGGCGGGCGCCGCTCGCGGCACCGTGCTCGACGGCGACGACGTCCTCCCGGAACCGGCTCCCCAGCAGCCGGACCAGGGCAGAGAGGTCGTCGTCGCCCGGTTTCCCCGGCAGGTCGACGAGACCGCCCCACACCTCGGAGTACTCCGTGGCGGCCACCCGCGCCAGTCCCCACAGCGCCGTCTGCGCCAGCCCCGCCGCGCTCTCCGGTTCCCTGGCCGAGGAGGTGACGCACCACAGCCGGGCCCGGCCCGCCTCGCCCAGCAGCCGCGCGGTCTCCGCCAGGCGCGCGGCCAGCCGGGTCGCGGTCGCCGCGATGTCCTGACCGGTCTCCATCGGGTCCGTCACGGACGGCGCGGGCGGCAGCAGGACGACCGCGTCGTCCTCCGTCAGGCCGAAAAGCAGCTCGCGGAGCCCGTCGAGCCCGTCGCGTCCGGGGACCGTGTCGAACCGGATGCCCCGCCGCGTGAGAAGCCCGCCGAGAGCGTGCGCGAGGCCGTCCCCGTCACCCGGCGCCATGCTCGCGCCTGTTCCGACCAGCACCACCCGGTGCGGCGCCACTCCGGGCGCGCCGTCCGGTGCCAGGGCCAGCGGTTTCCAGACCACCTCGTGCAGGAGGTCGCCGGTCCCCGTTCCCGCCGCCGGGTCCGGCTCGGGCTCAGGGGTGGTGTAGCGCACCTCGCGCAGGACGGCCACCGTCCGTCCGCCGAGGGTGGCGACACGGATGTCGACCGTGTCCGGCCCGGTGGTGGTCACGCCGACCAGCACCCTCTGCTCCGCGGGCGGGTCCGTGACCAGGGTCGCCTCGGCGATCCGCACCGGCATGCGCAGCTCGGCGCGGCCCGCCGGGGCGATGGCCACGACGCCTCCGGCCGAGAACGCGGCGTCCAGGATCGACGCCCAGGTCGGCCGGGGCAGGGTGCCTTCCGGGTCCGCCGCCACCAGTGCCGTCAGCGTGCCCGGGCCACGGCGCAGTTCCTCGATCCGCCAGGGGAAGCCCATCGCCGCCACACCGGCCCCGGCGAGCGTGTCCACCACCCAGCCGGCGTCGACGACCTCGTCATCCGGCCCCCCGCCCGGCCCGTTGTCCGGCTCACCGCCCGGCGTGCCCGCCGGTTCACCGGCCGACCCGTTGTCCGGCCCCTCGTCCGGCTCGCCACCCGGCGCGCTCACCGATCCACCGGCCGGTCCGTTCTCCGGCCCGTCACCCGGTCCGGCGTCCGGCCCGCCGCCCCGCCGGGCCGCCTCCACGTCGCCGGACGCCTCGGGCCCGTCGCCGAGCAGGGCGGCGCAGTGGGTGAGCCACCCTTCGCCGGGATCCCGGTGGCCGTGGTCCGCGCCGGGTTCCGGAAGGTGGTCCCAACGGCCGGCGCCGAGGCGGGAGGAGAGCCTGAGCGTCCCGTCCTGGTGAACCACCTGGAGCTCGCGCGACACGGCCGTGGTGACGGGCACCCGCATCTCCACCTCCCTCAGTGTGCCCGCCCCGCCCCGCCCGGCCCCCTCGGCCTCGCGGATCGCCGTGGCCGCCTCGAGGAAGGTGTTCAGCAGCACGGCCGCGGGCACGATCTCCGTACCGCGCACGGGATGGGCGCCGGGGAACGGCCGGGTGGAACGGTCCAGCGCCGTCCGCCACACATCGACCCGGGAGGTGGCGAACACCGCCGTCCGCGCCCCCAGCAGGGTGTGGCTCTCCGGGGCGTGAGGTCTCCCTGCCGTCTCGGGAAGCTCGTGCCCGGCCCAGTGGGGCACGTGCAGCCAGGCGTTCGCCGGCAGGTCGACGAGCTCGCCCGCCCCCTGGAGCACGGTCCAGTCAACCGGTACGCCATGGCAGTGCAGCAGGGCGACGTTGCCCGCCATGGCGCGGAGTCCGTCCTCGCCACGACGGAGGCTGTGCGCCACGACGACGTCCTGGATCCCCACCGACCCGAGCGTCTCCACGATCGAGTGGCACACCACCGGGTGCGCGGAGACCTCCAGGAACGTCCGGTGGCCGTCCTCGGCCGCGGCGAAGACGGCGTTCGCGAAGAGCACCGGGTCGCGCAGGTTGGTCTCCCAGTAGGAGGCGTCCCGCGCGGCCGGGTCGCGGGGGTCGGGCAGCGCGGTCGTGTAGAGCGGGACGGCGGGCCCGGCCGGGCGCAGGCCGGTGATCGCCGCGCGCAGGCCGGCCCGGAGCGGGTCCATCTGCGGGCTGTGGAAGGCGACGTCGGAATCGACCCGCCGGACCTCGACGCCCTCGCGCGCCCAGCGCGCGGCCAGCCGTTCCAGCGCCTCCGGCGTACCGGCCACCACCGTGGAGTACGGTGAGGCGGCGACGGCCGCCGACACCGTGCCGGCACTCGCCACCTGGCGGGCCACCTCCTCGTACGGCAGCGAGACCATGGCCATCGCCCCGCGTCCGGTGACCCTCGACAGCAGCCGCGAACGGCGGCAGACCAGCCGGGCCCCGTCCGCCACGTCGAGCACGCCGGCGGCCACGGCGGCGGCGATCTCCCCCACCGAATGGCCGATCACGGCCGCGGGCCGGACACCGGCGGAACGCCAGAGCGCGGCGAGCCCCGCCTGGACGGCGTACAGCAGCGACTGGACGCGCCCGGTGCCGCCCAGCTCGCCCGCCCGGATCGCCAGAACCGGGGAGAAGCCCATCTCCACCTGGTAGATCGGGTCCAGCCGTTCGATCACCTCCGCGAAGGCGGGCTCCGCGTCCAGCAGGTCCCGGCCCATGCCCGCCCACTGGGCACCGTGGCCGGAGAACACCCACACCGGGTCGCGTCTCCCGCGCGGCGGCACCCGGGCGGAGACGACGCCCCGGGGCGTGCCGGGGGTGTCGCGGGCCAGGGAGCGCAACCGCTCGACGAGCTCCGTCCGGTCCGCGGCCACCACGGCCGAGCGGGCCGTCAGGTGGGACCGGTGACGGGCCAGCGTCCCGCCCACGGACGCCAGGTCGGCCCGGTCATGGGCGTCGAGCCAGTCGGCGAGCCGTCCGGCGGCCAGGCGCACGGCGGCCGGATTCGCGCTCGACAGCGGGTACACCCGCACCGGCGCGCACCGCGGGACCGGCTCGGGGGCCGGGTCGCGGGTCTCCGGGAACACGACGTGGGCTGCGGGGACGGCGTCCCGGACGGCGCCTCGAACAGTGCCTTGGACGGCGCCTTGGACGGCGCCCCGGATGGTGTCCTGGACTGCGCCTCGGACGGCGCATCGAACGTCTTCTTGGAGAACGAGGTGCGCGATCGTTCCGCCGTACCCGTATCCGGCGACTCCCGCGAGCCGGGGGCGGCCGGTGGAGGGCCACGGCGTCGTCACGGTGACCAGCCGAAGGCCGTTGTCATCCCATGGAATGGCCGGGTTCGGCCCGGACAGCATCGGGGTGGCCGGGATGACACCGTGCCCGATCGCGAGCACCGCCTTGATGAACCCGGCGACCCCGGCGG
The DNA here is from genome assembly GCF_051918855.1 of Streptosporangium sp. H16. Lineage (NCBI taxonomy): Bacteria > Bacillati > Actinomycetota > Actinomycetes > Streptosporangiales > Streptosporangiaceae > Streptosporangium > Streptosporangium sp. H16. The sequence goes on along the minus strand of NZ_JBPXMD010000004.1, from coordinate 44,977 downwards.
CGGCCTCGAGGTGCCCGATGTTGGGCTTCACCGCGCCGACCAGGCAGGGCACTCCGGTCGCGCGGCCGGTGCCGAGCACCGAGGCCAGCGCGCCCGCCTCGACGGGATCGCCGACCGGAGTGCCCGTTCCGTGGGCCTCGACGTAGTCGACCGTGTCCGGGCGGACGCTTGCGCTCCGGTAGGCGCGGCGCAGGAGATGCTCCTGTGCCTCGCGGCTGGGAGCCATGATGCCCTCGGTCCGGCCGTCCTGGTGCACGGCGCCACCGATGATCACGGCGAGGACCCGGTCTCCGTCGCGCCGGGCGTCGCCGAGCCGCTTGAGGACCACGACCCCGGCTCCCTCACCCCGCCCGTACCCGTCGGCCCGCGCGTCGAACGCCTTCGAGCGCCCGTCGGGGGAGATCGCTCCCGCGGCGTCCAGGACCACGCTGTATCCGGGGCCGGCCAGCACCACGACCCCACCGGCGAGCGCGAGCGGGATCTCGCCGAGCCGGAGGCTCTGGCACGCCTGGTGGATCGCCACCAGGGAGGACGAGCAGGCCGTGTCCAGCGCCACGCTCGGGCCGCGGAGATCGAGCGCGTGGGACACGCGGTTCGCGACGCCGCAGTGCGAGGCGCCGACCCCCGTCCACGCCTCGATCCGCGGCAGGTCCTCCAGCAACCGGCGCCCGTAGTCGTCGGCGGCGACGCCGGCGAAGACGCCGGTGTCGGATCCGGCGAGGTCCGCGGGCGGGATGCCGGCGTGCTCCAGCGCCTCCCAGGCGACTTCGAGAAGGATGCGCTGCTGGGGGTCCATCAACCGCGCCTCGCGCGGCGAGATGCCGAAGAATTCACTGTCGAACCCCGATATGTCGGACAGGAAGCATCCGCGGGCCGTGGTCCGGCGGAGGACCGCCGCGTCCTCGGGGCCGCGGTCCGCGTAGCGCGCCCACCGGCCGGCGGGAACCTCGCCGACCGCGTCGCCCTCGTCGAGCAGGAATCTCCAGAAAGCCGCCGGGGAGTCGATCCCCGCGGCGAACCGGCATCCGAGGCCGATCACCGCTATCGGTTCGTGGGCGGTGGGCACGCGAGCCTCCCTTCCGGGGGTTCCGACGGAGACGAAAGGCTCCTGGCGTGGCCGGAGAATCACGCCAGGAGCCTTTTCGACGTCAACGGTTCGCCAAACCCGGGCGGACCGTCAAAGGGCCTTCAAAGGGCCGTCAACAGGTCAGAGCTTCACCCGGTTGCCGTCCCAGATGTCCTTCTCCCAGATATCGCCGAAAAGCCAGTTTCCCGGGGCGTCGGGGTCGAGGCTCGTATAGAACTCCTTCCACGCGGTGACGAGTTCGTCGACCGAGAGATTTCCGTTTCCGTTCACGTCGAGCCTCGCGAAGGAGATGCGGCTGTTCTCCTCGGACGTGCCGAACGCCTTGTGGAACCTGGCGAACTCCTCCGCTCCGACCGTGCCGTTGTCGTTCTTGTCGCAGAGGTTCCACAGGGCCTGCGCGGCCGGCCGGAACGCCGTCTCGAAGCCGCTGGGATCGTCGATCCAGGCCTGCCGCATGCCCTCCCTGAACTCCTCCGGGGTGATCTTGCCGTCGTGGTCGGCGTCGAGCTTGCCGGTGAGATGCTGCCAGAACTGGCCGAAGCTGCGGAGCAGCTCAAGGGCCTTGGGCGAGTCGAAGGGCTCCTCGAGGTAGGCGATGACGCGCGCGCCGAGCGCGATGCAGTCGGCCATCTCCAGGATGCCGTCGTCGTTCTGGTCGCCGTGTCCGAAGCACACGTCGTACTTTCGCTCGATGAGGTCGCGTTGCAGGAGTTCCACCACCGTGACACCACTTTCTCGCCGATGGCCGCGAAGAATGACGGCCGATTTGAATTCGACGACGGCTTGTCGCCGCCGGTATTGCCAGCGATGAATAATGAGCGCAGGGGGGACGCCCACGGTTCACGTCATTTCCGTGAGCATCGAGTTTCCCCTGATCAGCGGCACCTACGGTTGATTATTATTGCGTCAAACGGGCGCCGTCAAGACGGCTGATACATTTCTTTTGCGGACTGGAAAGGCCGCGTATCACCCGATATATCACTACAAAGAATAGAAATTAAATGGACGTTCATCGCAGCCCTCGGGCGCGCCGACCGGCCACGCCCGCGACCGGTCCCGCCGTCCGTACGGCCCTCGCCGCCCCCGGCGGGCACGGCGATCTTATGGTGGGGACGAACCGCGACCTGAGGAGCCTTCGTGAACGACCTGCCCATCTGCGCCACCTGCGGGGTCCAGTACGCCGCCCCCCGGGAGAACTGCCCGATCTGCGAGGACGAGCGGCAGTACGTCGGCTGGGAGGGGCAGCGCTGGACCTCCCTGAACGAGCTGCGCGCGACCGGGCACCGGTCACTGGTCGCCGAGGAGGGCACCGGGGTGGTCGGGGTTGGCACCGACCCCGCCACGGCCATCGGGCAGCGGGCGCTGCTGGTCCGCACGCCCGGTGGCAACGTGCTGTGGGACATGGTCACCCACCTCGACGACGAGCTGGTCAGGCAGGTCACCGAGCTCGGCGGGATCGACGCCATCGCGATCAGCCACCCGCACTTCTACGGCTCGATGGTGGAGTGGGCGCACGCCTTCGACGCGCCGATCCACATCCACGCGGCCGACCGCGAGTGGGTGGGCCGCCCCGACGACTCCGTCGTGTTCTGGGAGGGCGACACCCACGAGATCCGCGAGGGGCTGACGCTGATCAACGCGGGCGTCCACTTCGACGGCGGCCAGGTCATGCACTGGCGCGACGGCGAGGAGGGCCGGGGCGCCCTGTTCTCCGGCGACATCCTCCAGGTGGTCCAGGACCGCCGCTGGGTCGGTTTCATGTACAGCTACCCCAACCTCATCCCCGAGCGGCCCGGCACGATCCGCCGCGCCCTGTCGCTGCTGGAGCCGTACTCCTTCGAACGCGTCTACGGCGGCTGGTGGAAGCGGATCGTGCACACCGACGGCGCCCAGGCCGTCCGCCGCTCCGCCGACCGCTACCTCTCCTACGCCCTGGACGACCGACCGAGGTGAGAGGAGCCTCTCACCGATGAGGCACCGGATCAGAGCCTCCGTGGTGAGAGACCGGAAAAGGGATCCGGGTCTCTCACCACGGGGAGCTCCGGGAGGGCCTCAAGACCCGGGCTCAGAAATACTTCGAGGTGAGGTCGGCCGTCGGCCAGGAGGTCACCGCGCGCGCCGTCTGGCTGAGGAGCGGGTCGATCACGTCGAAGTCGGGCGATCCCTCCTCCTCGCGGCGGTTGAACGTGGCGCAGTAGGAGATCCCGCCGCTCAGCCGGGCCAGGTAGGTGAACGTGCCGGGCATCGAGCCCGAGTGCCAGGTGTTGATGCCGCTGCCCGAGGTCCGGACCCACCAGCCGCCGCCGTACCAGGACCCGCCGGAGTTGACGCCGGTCTCCGGCTTCGCGAACAGCTTCGCGATCGAGGTGGCGTTCAGGACCGGACCGGCGGCGTCGAAGACCATCGCGAACTTCACCATGTCGACCGCCGAGGCGGTCCAGCCGCCGTTGGCGTCCTGGTTGGGCATGTTGAAACCGCCGTAGGGGTACGGCACGACGGTGCCGGAGCCGTCCACGACGGATTTGTTGGTGTACTTCGAGACGTAGTTGACCTCGCCCGTCGGCGACTCCGCCCGCAGGCTGCGGCCGAGCCGCATCCTGGTGACCCCGGCGGGCGCGAGGAGTCTCTGCTTGACGTACGACTCGTAGCTCGTGCCGGAGACCTTCTCGATGATCCGCCCGAGCAGCGCGTAGCCGTAGTTGCAGTAGACCATCTTGGAACCGGGGTCGAAGTCGAGGGGGCGGGCCGTGGAGTAGCGGATGATGTCGGCGTGGCCGATCGGCAGCGGCACGTCGAGCGCGGCGGAGATCGTGTGGTCCAGCCAGAGCCGGTCCTTGGAGACCGCGGTGTCCCAGCCGCCCAGGTGCTGCATGAGCCTCAGCACGGTCACCTTGGCCAGCCTGGGGTCCGCCGCCGCCGAGAGCCCGAGCAGCGTGGTGACCGGGGCCGAGAGGCTGAGCCTGCCGTCCTGGACCAGCCGCATGATCGCGGCGCAGGTGATGTGCTTGCTCAGGCTGGCGACGCGGAACAGCGAGGTCGGCTGCACGCGCGCGAGGATCGGCACGTTCTGGGCGTTGCGCACCGAGTACGTCCCGTACCCGCGCGCCAGCAGGATCCTGCCCTTCCGCGCGACCGCGAGCTGCGCGCAGCCGATCTCGCGCTCCGTGATGTACTTCTTCATCACGTCGTCGAAGCCCTTCAGCGCCGCGGGGACGACCCCGCTGACGAGCGGCTCCCTCGCCGCCGCCCGCGCGGGCCCCGCGCCCAGGGCGAGCGCGGGCACGGCTCCGACGCCCGCCTGGAGGAACCGCCGTCGCGTGACCCCGTTCTTGCCTGCCGTCACTGGTGACCCCCACGTCACATAAGCATCAGGAAGCCCCATATATTACGGATCTTCCTGATACTTCGTGCGGATGATCAGGACGACTCCCCGGCCCGCGACCGCCGCGACCGCCGCGTCCGCCCCGGGGACGGCGCGATCGGCCGCGCAGACCGGCGAGGCACCGGAACGCGACCCCCGGGCGAGGCGCCGGAGCAGGGCCTCCGTGGTGAGAGACCGGGAAAGGGATCCCGCTCTCTCACCACGAGGAGCTCCGGGAGAACCTCGAGACCCGGGCCCGGAAATACTTCGAGGTGAGGTCGATCGTCGGCCAGGAGGTCACCGCGCGCGCCGGCAGGATCCTGCCCCTCCGCGAGCCGCCGGCCACGAACACACGCCCGTGCGCGCGGTCTCCTACTCGAAAAGGGTGTGCCGCTCACCGCGCCGGCGTCTGCGGGCGATCCGGATCCCGACCACCACGATGTCCACCACGGCGACGACCGCCGGCACGGCCAGGGCCACGGCGAGCGCGGTGATCCCGGCCCACGCCGACAGGAGGGCCAGAGCCGTGCACACCACCAGGCCGAAGACCGCCAGGAAGAGCCGCAGATTCAGCGCGCTCTTCGGGTGGTCGTGCGTTCCCGTCTTCTCGTCCATAAGGTCACCTCCGGGCAACCTCGCTCCCCTCGGCTCTCGTGTTCGCGCGAGGGGGTGTGACCCGTCTCGTACCCAGGACGTCCCGCGCCACCCCCGTGGCGCCCCCGCGCCACCCCCGCGCCGCCCCCGTGGCGACCGCGCCGGTTCACGGCGGGTTCTCCTCCTCCATCGCCTCCGCCACAAGGGGTCACGACGTGGCGGGCCCACCGGGGCCGACCGCCGGATTCCGTATCCCGGCGATGTCATTAGACAATCTTGCCCTCTTTTGGGCTCTTTGGGGCTTATGTCGGGTATATCACCATAAATACGCTTTGGCGGGACATCGAAAACTACGGGAGACCGGTAAGGGGGAATGGGGCATGACGAGACCCACAAGTCTGGAACACCACCCCGATCTCATCGAGATGCGGGAAAGGTACGAACGAGCAGGCTCCAGTTCGATAGCCCAGGTCATCGAAGGCCTGAGCCTCCTGGCGGGCCTGTATCTGGCGATCTCACCCTGGGTGGTCGGCTTCAACGGCCTGTCCAGACTCACCGTGAGCAACCTCGTCACCGGCATCGCGGTCGCCGCCCTGGCCCTCGCCTTCGCGTCCGCCTACGGCCGGACGTACGGGATCAGCTGGGTCGCGCCGGTCATCGGGATCTGGACCATCCTGGCTCCCTGGATCACCGGCTCGGCGACGAGGGGGAGCATCTGGAACAACGTCATCACCGGCATCGTCATCCTGCTGCTCGGCCTGGGAGCCGCGGCGATGGCCTCCAAGAAAATGACCAACATGTCGCAAAGAAGAGGCATGTCCCACATGGGCGACACGTCCAACAGGTCAGACATGCCGCACAGGCCCGACCTGCCCAACAGGCCCTAGTCGGGGCGCGGCGCGCGGCGGAGGCCGCCCCGGGAGCACCCGGCGAGTCGCGGCCACGGCACGCGAAAGACCCCCGTGAGGATCTCCCACGGGGGCCTTTCAGGCGTGCGTGCCGGTGCCGCCGGACCGTACGGGCGAGGACCCGGCTAGTAGATCGGGCGCGAGGAGGAGCGCAGCCGCTCCAGGGCCTCGGCCAGGATCTGCGCACCGTCCTTGTCGCTGCGGCGTTCCTTCACGTACGCGAGGTGCGTCTTGTAAGGCTCGTTGCGCGGCGGCGCGGGCGGGTTGGCCTCGTCCTGACCGGCGGGGAGGCCACACCGGGGGCAGTCCCAGAACTCGGGAACGGCCGCGTCGCTGGCGAAACTGGGGCGCGTCTCATGCATGTTCGCGCACCAGAAAGGCACCCGAACACGGGGGGCCGCCTCGCCGCGCTCCGCCTCCCCCATCGGGCCGGCACCGACACGGCTGCCACGGATCGCGTTGCCACTACCCACGGATGAACTCCTTGCTCGATGGCCCCGACGCTTGGGGATGCGGGGACTGAACCACTGTCACGCCTGTTGAAGCAGCCGGGTCAGGGCCGCAGAAGCAGGCCCAGCGCGATGATGCAGACGAACCAGACGACACCGGTGATGACGGTGAGCCTGTCAAGGTTGCGCTCCACCACGGAGGAGCCTCCGAACGACGACGAGAAACCGCCACCGAACAGATCCGAGAGACCACCGCCCTTGCCCTTGTGGAGCAGGACGAGCAGCATCATCAGCAAGCTCGACAGGATGAGGGCGATGGAGATTCCGATTGTCACCGTTGACCTGTTCCCTATGTGCGCGTGACCCGCGTCCGGGCACGACCCGTGATGTACGCCGAAGGCGTGACGATTCAAACTTGCTCTAAGAGGGTATGACGTGCTGTCAAGTCGTACCCACCGAATGGCTCAGTCAGCTCGACAATTCGCCAAAACGGCAAATCTTGACGAACTCCCCGGGGTCGAGGCTCGCGCCACCGATCAGGGCACCGTCGACATCAGGCTGGGCCATGATGCCGGCGATGTTGTCAGACTTGACCGACCCACCGTAAAGGATACGGACACCGGCGGCCACTTCGGCGTCGTACAGCTCGGCGAGTCGCGCCCGGAGTGCCCCGCAGACCTCCTGCGCGTCGTCCGGGGTGGCCACCTCGCCGGTGCCGATCGCCCACACCGGCTCGTAGGCGAGCACGACGGAGGCGGCCTGCTCGGCGGTGACCTTGCGGAGCCCGCCGTCGAGCTGGGCGACGCTGTGGGCCACCTGGCCACCGGCCCTGCGCACCTCCAGGCCCTCCCCCACGCACAGGATGGGGGTGAGCGAGTGCCGGTAGGCCGCCTGCACCTTGGCGTTGACGACGTCGTCGTCCTCGCGGTGGTACTGGCGGCGCTCGGAGTGCCCGGCGAGCACGAAGGTGCAGCCGATCTTGGCGAGCATGGCCCCGGAGATCTCACCGGTGTAGGCGCCGCCGTCGTGCTCGGACAGGTCCTGCGCGCCGTAGACGATCCGCAGCTTGTCACCGTCGACCAGGGTCTGCACGCTGCGCAGGTCGGTGAACGGCGGCAGCACGGCCACCTCGACCCGGTCGAAGTCCTTGTCGTTCAGCGCGAAGGCGAGCTTCTGGGTGTGCGCGATGGCCTCGAGGTGGTTGAGGTTCATCTTCCAGTTGCCTGCCATGAGCGGCTTGCGAGGTGTGCTCATCGTTCGCTCACCACTCCTTGTTCACTGCGCGGACGGCGTCGGTCGTCGACCGGCCACTCCGCTCACCGCGTGGGTTCACTTCTACCGCTCCAGCGCCACGAGTCCGGGGAGGGTCTTGCCCTCCAGGTATTCAAGGCTGGCCCCGCCACCGGTGGAGATGTGCGAGAACCCGTCCTCGTCCAGGCCGAGCCTGCGCACGGCGGCGGCCGAGTCTCCACCGCCGACGACGGTGAAGGCCTCCGAGGCGATCAACGCCTCGGCGACCGCGCGAGTTCCGCCGGAGAAGGCCTCGAACTCGAAGACGCCCATCGGGCCGTTCCAGAACACCGTCCTGGCGTCGGCCAGCTTGCCCGCGAACAGCTCGCGGGTGCGCGGGCCGATGTCGAGTCCCTCGCGGTCGGCCGGGATCGCGGTGGCGTCGACCACCTCGTACTCGGCGTCCTCGGCGAACTCGACGGCCGCCAGGACGTCGACCGGGAGGACGATCTCCACGTCGCGCTTGCCCGCCTCGTCGAGGAAGCCGCGCACCTTGTCGAGCTGGTCCTCCTGGAGCAGCGACTTACCGACCTCGTAGCCCTGGGCCTTCAGGAAGGTGTAAGCCATGCCGCCGCCGATGAGGAGCCGGTCGACCTTGGTGAGCAGGTTGCCGATGACGCCGAGCTTGTCGGAGACCTTGGCACCGCCGAGCACCACGGCGTACGGCCGCTCGGTCTCGTCGGTCAGCTTCCTGAGCACCTCGACCTCGGCCAGGACCAGCCGGCCCGCGGCGTGCGGCAGCAGGCCGGGCACGTCGTAGACGCTGGCGTGCTTGCGGTGCACCGCGCCGAAGCCGTCGCCCACGTAGATGTCGGCGAAGGCGGCCAGCCTGGCGGCGAACTCCGCCCGCTCCGCGTCGTCCTTGGACTCCTCGCCCGCTTCGAAGCGCAGGTTCTCCAGGAGGGCCACCTGGCCGTCCTGGAGTGCCCCCACGACCTCCTCGGCGGAGGTACCGACCACGTCGGTCGCGAAGGCGACGTCGGCGCCCAGGAGCTCACCCAGCCGCTTGACGACGGGGGCCAGGGAGTATTTCGGGTTCGGCTTGCCCTTGGGGCGTCCCAGGTGCGCGACGACGACCACGCGGGCACCCCGGCCCGCGAGCTCCTTGATCGTCGGCACCGAGGCGCGGATGCGTCCGTCGTCGGTGATGACGTCCCCCTCCAGGGGGACGTTGAGGTCGGCGCGCACCAGGACGCGCCGACCCTCCACGTCGAACTCGGAGATGTCCTTCATCAGAGGTCGGCGCCGACCAGCTCGATGAGGTCGACGAGACGGTTGGAGTAACCCCACTCGTTGTCGTACCAGCCGACGACCTTGACCTGGTTGCCGATCACCTTGGTGAGGGGCGCGTCGAAGATGCAGGACGACGGGTCGGTGACGATGTCGGAGGAGACGATCGGGTCCTCGCTGTAGGTGAGGTAGCCCTTGAGCTCGCCCTCGGCCGCGGCCTTGAGCGCGGCGTTGACCTCCTCGACGGTGGTCTCGCGGCCGACCTCGACGGTGAGGTCGGTGGCCGAGCCCGTGGGGATCGGCACGCGCAGCGCGAAGCCGTCGAGCTTGCCCTTGAGCTCGGGCAGCACCAGGCCGATGGCCTTGGCGGCGCCGGTCGAGGTCGGCACGATGTTGATCGCGGCGGCGCGGGCGCGGCGCAGGTCGCTGTGCGGGGCGTCCTGCAGGTTCTGGTCCTGCGTGTAGGCGTGGATCGTGGTCATCAGACCCTTCTCGATACCGAAGGTGTCGTTGAGGACCTTGGCCATCGGCGCCAGGCAGTTGGTGGTGCAGGAGGCGTTGGAGATGACCGTGTGGCTGGCCGGGTCGTACTTGTCGTGGTTGACGCCCATCACGACGGTGACGTCCTCGTTCTTGGCCGGGGCCGAGATGATGACCTTCTTGGCGCCGTTCTCGGCGTGCACGCGGGCCTTGTTGGCGTCGGTGAAGAAGCCGGTCGACTCGACGACGACGTCCACGCCCAGGTCGCCCCAGGGCAGCTTGGCGGGGTCGCGCTCGGCGAACGCCTTGATCGTCTTGCCGTCCACGATGATCTCGTCGGCGGTGCTCTTCACCTCGTACGGCAGGCGGCCGAGGATGCTGTCGTACTTCAGCAGGTGGGCGAGCGTGGCGTTGTCGGTCAGGTCGTTGACCGCGACGATCTCGATGTCCTTGCCGCTGGCAGCGACCGCGCGCCAGAAGTTGCGGCCGATGCGGCCAAATCCGTTGACGCCTACGCGGATGGTCACGGTGCCGATCTCCTCGTACGTCGGTGCGCCGGTCTCTCGGATCGGCGACTTGGGGCGGGCTGAAACCTCAACCACGAACCTTATCGGACCCAAATTGGCCTAGACCACTTGAGGGGGTGCTCCGTTATTCGTTAACCCACGAACAGGTATCGCACCATTCAAGTAAAGTGCCCGACTCGTCACCGTAAATACCTCCAACCCCAAGAGGAACTGCCATGACAGACAACGATCCGCACCTGGCGAACGGGCTTCTACCAGGCATTATCGCCGGCCTCCTGGCCACCGTCGCCGGTGCCGCGGCCTACGGCGCGCTCATCGCCTTCAGCGGGTACGAGATCGGATTCGCCGCCGTCGGCGTCGGTCTCCTCGTCGGCCTCGCCATGATCGCGGTCAGGCCGACCAGCCCGGTACTGCCGCCGCTGGCCGCCTTCCTCTCCCTCGCCGGCGCCGCGCTCGGCCAGATCGCCGGGGCCGTCATCGTCTGGGTGCGGCTGTCCGGCGAGGACTACGGCTCCGCTGTCGTCCGGGTCCTCGACGCCTTCCCCGACGCGATCAGGAGCGCCCCCATGGCGCTGCTGTTCTGGGTGGTCGCCGCCTACGCGGGCTTCAGCTTCGTGAACAGGCGCGTCAAGGCCGCCCGCGCGGCCCACGACGCCTCGTCCGTCCCGCAGCCGGACGAGGCCGACCGGGTGAACTACTTCGAGCCCAAGAAGCAGCCGTGAGCGGCGGGCCCCTCCGCGGCCCGATCCGTAAGGGGACCTACGGGGCCAGCATGTCGACGGTGAGATTGGCCTCGGTGTTGGGGATGCCGATGTCCTGGGCGCGCTTGTCGGCCATGGCCAGCAGGCGGCGGATGCGGCCGGCGATGGCGTCCTTGGTCAGGGGCGGGTCCGCGAGCTGACCGAGCTCCTCCAGAGAGGCCTGCTTGTGCTCCACCCGCAGGCGGCCGGCGATCACCAGGTGCTCGGGGGCCTCCTCCCCGAGGATCTCCAGGGCCCGCTGGACCCTGGCCCCCGCGGCGACCGCGGCGCGGGCCGAACGGCGCAGGTTGGCGTCGTCGAAGTTGGCCAGCCGGTTGGCCGTCGCACGCACCTCGCGGCGCATCCGCCGCTCCTCCCAGGCCAGCACGCTGTCGTGGGCGCCCAGCCTGGTCAGCAGCGCGCCGATGGCGTCGCCGTCACGGACCACCACCCGGTCGACGCCTCGCACCTCGCGGGCCTTGGCGTGGATCTTCAACCGCCGCGCGGACCCGACCAGCGCGAGCGCCGCCTCCGGCCCGGGACAGGTGACCTCCAGCGACATCGAGCGCCCCGGCTCGGTGAGCGAACCGTGCGCCAGGAACGCCCCCCGCCAGGCCGCCTCCGCGTCGCAGGTCGCCCCCGCGACGACCTGGCGGGGCAGGCCGCGGACCGGGCGCCCGTGGTTGTCGATCAGACCGGTCTGGCGGGCGAGCGCCTCCCCGTCGCGGTAGACCCGCACGAGGTAACGCGAGCCCTTGCGCAGTCCGGCGGGGGCCAGGACGAGCACCTCCGCCTTGTGCCCGAAGACCTCACCGATGTCCTTGATCAGCCGCCGGGCGGTGACGTTGGTGTCAAGCTCGGCCTCGATCACGATCCGGCCGCTCACCAGATGCAACCCGCTCGCGAACCGCAGCAGCGTCGACACCTCGGCCTTACGGCAGCAAGGCTTCAGGACCGGCAGCCTGCTCAGCTCGTCCTTGACCACACCTGTCATCGCCATGCGCGTTCGTCCTCCCCCATACAGACCCCATGCGGCCCGAGATAAATCGGGCTCACAGAAGTTTCTCGCACTCCTGAGCACCGCTGACCAGGATCAACGCTTCTCACGGAAAATCTCGTCCAGGACGGAGGCAAGACGTTGTGCATCGTGTCGCGGGGAGCCGTCCTCGTCCGCCACGGAGGCGAGGACCAGCCGCCCGCCGAGGTCGGCCGCGGCCTTCTCCAGCTCGTCGCGGTCCTCGATCACCCCGGTGTCGGCGATGACGACGTCGATCTCCAGGGAGGGCGCGTGCTGGCGCAGCACCTCCAGGTGCTTCTGGGGGGAGAAGCCGTCGGTCTCCCCCGGCTGCGGGGCGAGGTTCAGCGCGACCAGGCGGCGCGCGCGGGTGGTGTGCAGCGCCTCGGCCAGCTCGGGCACCTTCAGGTGGGGCAGCACGCTGGTGAACCAGGACCCGGGACCGAACACCACCCAGTCGGCGTCGAGGACCGCCTGGACGGCCTCGGGGCACGCCGGCGGATCCTCGGGGAGCAGCGAGATGGCCCGGACCCTGCCGGGGGTGAGGGCGCAGGCCACCTGGCCGCGCACCGTGCTCACCTCGCCGTCCAGCTCGACCTCGGCGGCGATGTCGAGCGGCACCGAGGACATCGGCAGCACCCGCCCGTGCGCGCCGAGCAGCCGCCCGAGCCAGTCGAGCCCGGAGACCGTGTCGCCGAGCCGCTCCCACAGCGCCACGATCAGCAGGTTGCCGATCGCGTGGCCGTGCAGGTCGCCCTCGCTGCGGAAGCGGTGCTGGACGACCTCGCTCCAGGTGCGCCCCCACTCGTCGTCACCGCACAGGGCGGCCAGGGCCATCCTCAGGTCTCCCGGGGGGAGCACGCCGAGCTCACGACGGAGACGGCCGCTCGACCCCCCGTCGTCGGCGACGGTGACCACCGCCGTCAGCCGGGAGGTGACCCTCCGCAACGCCGACAGCGAGGCGTACAGCCCGTGTCCTCCACCCAGTGCGACGATCTTGAGACCTTCGTTCACTCCCGGCCCACATCCCGATGGCTCACCTGCACCTCCATGCCACCCCTGTCGCGCAGCCGGCCGCCGAACTGCTCGGCCATGGCGACACTGCGATGCTTGCCGCCGGTGCAGCCGACGGCGAGCGTGGCGTAGCTCTTACCCTCGCGGGTGTAGCCGGAGGCGATGATGGCGAACACCTCCTCGTAGGCGTCGAGGAGTTCCTTCGCACCCGCTTGGTTGAGAACGTACTCCCGTACGGGAGCGTCCAGTCCGTTCATGGGGCGAAGTTCGGGAACCCAGTGGGGATTGGGCAGGAACCGGCAGTCGACGACCAGGTCCGCGTCGACGGGCAGGCCGTACTTGTAGCCGAAGGAGACGACGTTGACCCGCAGGCCGGGGCGGTCCTCGCCGCCGAAGAAGGCGACGATCTTCCCGCGGAGCTCGTGGACGTTGAGGTTGGAGGTGTCGATCACCAGGTCGGCGTTGGCCCGGACCTCGCGCAGGATGCCGCGCTCGCGGGCGATCCCGTCGACCAGGCGGCCGTCGCTCTGCAGCGGATGCGGGCGGCGGACGTTCTCGAACCTGCGGACCAGCTCCTCGTCACTGGCCTCCAGGAACACCACGCGCACGGCGACGCCGCGCCCCTCCAGCTCCTCGATCGCGCTGTTGAGGTCACTGGTGAAGGCCAGGCTGCGCACGTCGACCACCGCGGCCACCTTGTCGGCGGCCAGCTTGACCCGCCCCGCCTCCTCGGCCATGGCGAACAGCAGCCCGGGCGGCAGGTTGTCGATGACGAACCACCCCAGGTCCTCCAGGGCCTTGGCGGCGGTGCTCCGCCCCGCCCCCGACATTCCGGTGACGAGGACGAACGCGGGCTCTCTTTCGCTCATGGGTTCTGCCCCTTCAAGGCCGACACGATCGTCTCGGCCGTCGAGGGGCCGATCCCGGGAACCTCGCAGATCTGTGCCGCGGTCGCCTCCCGCAGCCGTTTCACCGATCCGAAATGCTTGATCAACGCCTGCCTGCGGGCCGGGCCGAGACCGGGGACCTCGTCCAGAGCGCTTTCCTTGACGCTCTTCGACCGTTTGGATCGATGGTAGGCGATGGCGAAGCGGTGGGCCTCGTCGCGTACCCGCTGGAGAAGGTAAAGGGCCTCGCTGGAGCGGGCGAGGATCACCGGCAGGTCCTCGCCGGGCAGCCAGACCTCCTCCAGCCGCTTGGCCAGGCCGCACACCGCCACGTCGTCCACGCCCAGCTCGTCGAGCGCCCTGCGGGCCGCCGCGGCCTGCGCGGGACCGCCGTCGACGACGACCAGGTTGGGCGGGTAGGCGAACTTGCGCGGCTTGCCGGTCTCCGGGTCGATGCCCGGTGTCCGCAACCCCTCCCCCGGCTCTTCCGCGGCCTCTTCCGCGGGATCGGCCCCGGTGTCCGCGTCGAGCTCCCCGGTGGCGGAGCGCTCCTCCAGATAGCGCTTGAACCGGCGGGAGATCACCTCGTGGATGGAGGCGACGTCACCCTCGGTGGAGCGTATGGAGAACCTGCGGTACTCGCTCTTGCGGGCCAGGCCGTCCTCGAACACCACCATGGAGGCCACCACGTTGGTGCCCTGGATGTGGGAGACGTCGTAGCACTCGATGCGCAGCGGCACCTGGTCGAGGTCGAGGGCGTCGGCGACCTCCTGCAGCGCCCTGCTGCGCGCGGTCAGGTCGCTGGCACGCCTCAGCTTGTGCTGCTTCAGGGACTCGAGGGCGTTGCGCTCGACGGTCTCCATCAGCGACCTCTTGTCGCCGCGCTGGGGGACCCTGATCTCCACCCGTGCCCCGCGGTGCTCGGCGAGCAGCTCGGTGACCGCCTCGGCGTCGGGGGGCAGGACGGGCACCAGCACCTCCCTGGGCAGCGCCTCGGCGACCGCGTCGCCGTACATCTGCAGCAGGAACTGCTCGACCAGCTCGCCCGGCGCGACCTCGTCGACCTTGTCGACCACCCAGCCGCGCTGCCCCCTGATCCGCCCGCTGCGAACGTAGAACACCTGGACGGCGGCCTCCAGCGGATCCTCCGCCAGGGCGATCACGTCGCAGTCGGTGTTGTCGCCGAGGACCACGGCCTGCTTCTCCATCGCCCGCTGCAGCGCCTGGATGTCGTCACGCAGCCTGGCGGCCCGCTCGTACTCCTGCGCGAGGGCGGCCTCGCGCATCTCGCGCTCCAGCCGCTTGATGAACCGGCCGGTGTTGCCCGCCATGAACTCGCAGAAGTCGTCGGCCAGCTCCCGGTGCTCCTCGGCGGTGACCCGGCCCACGCAGGGGGCTGAGCACTTGTCGATGTAGCCCAGCAGGCAGGGGCGGCCGATCTGCGCGGCCCGCTTGAACACCCCGCCCGAGCAGCTCCTGATCGGGAAGACCCGCAGCAGCAGGTCGACGGTCTCCCTGATCGCCCAGGCGTGGGAGTAGGGGCCGAAGTAACGGGTGCCTTTGCGCTTGGCGCCGCGCAGCACCTGGACCCGGGGGAACTCCTCCCCCATGGTGACCGCGAGGTAGGGGTAGGACTTGTCGTCGCGGTACTTGACGTTGAACCGGGGGTCGTACTCCTTGATCCAGGAGTATTCGAGCTGGAGCGCCTCGACCTCGGTGCCGACAACCGTCCAGTCGACGTCCACGGCCGTCGTGAGCATGGTCTGGGTGCGCGGGTGCAGGCCCGCGAAGTCGGCGAAGTAGGAGTTGAGCCGCTGGCGCAGGCTCTTGGCCTTGCCGACGTAGATGACCCGGCCCTCGGCGTCCTTGAATCGGTAGACGCCCGGGGACTCGGGGATGGACCCCGGCTTCGGCCGGAAACTCACCGGACCACCCACAGATCTCGCCACAGGGAAAGACTATCGGCCCGGACCGACAGGTTTCCTTACAGCTTTCCCCGCCGGCCTTCCCGCCCCGGCCTTCGTGGCGGCCTTCCGGCTTTCCCCGCCAGCCTTCCCAGCCTGGCCTTCGTGGCGGCCTTCCGGCTTTCCCCGCCGGCCTTCCCAGCCTGGCCTTCGTGGCGGCCTTCCCGCCCGGCCGGCAGCCGGGACACGGCCCGGCGGCCCCGCCCCGGCCGGGGCGGGCCACACCCTCATGCGAAGCCCGTCGCTTCGCGAGGTGACCGGGCCGTACGGGGGGCCGCCGCGTGGCACCCGGCCCCCGCCGGAACGTTCCTTCCGGCGGCGGGCCCGCGGCCGGGTTCAGGCGAGGACGATGGAGTCGCCGTCCACCTTGATCGCCTTCTCCTCCAGCGGCTTGTCGGCCGGGCCGTTCGCCACGGAACCGTCAGTGATCTTGAACTTGCTGCCGTGGCACGGGCAGTCGATGGTGCCGTCCGCGATCTTGTCGACGTCGCACCCCTGATGGGTGCAGACGGAGCTGAACGCCTTGAACTCCCCCGCGGTCGGCTGGGTGATCACGATCTTCTCGTCCTTGAAGACCTTGCCGCCACCCTCGGGGATGTCCGCGGTCTTGGCCAGGGCGTTCGCCCCGGAGTTCCCTTCGGCACCCGCACTCGTCTCGGCCGCCTCCGGCGCCTGCGAGGCGGCGGTTGCGGATGTGTCCCCGCCGTCCGCCGCGGGCTCTCCGTATCCCGCGCACGCGGTCAGCACCGCGGCCATCCCGGCCCCACCGGCGCTCAATATCACGGTACGACGTGTCGTCTCAGTCATGAATATCCTCCAGGATCATCATCTTCAGGTACGGCTGGAACCCCGATGACGGTTCAGCATGCCGTACCTCTTGTCAGGAGACTGTGAAGAATTACCGCCTCAGCCCTCTTTCCGGGCCATCCGGAGAATCCCCCTGGAAACCCTCGGGGCGGGCTTCGGACCCGGCGAATCCGGCTCCGGCGCTCCCGACAGGACCCGCGCCGCCCTCGAGGGGAAGACGGCGCGAACTATCAGACCATGACGATCCCGTCGCCCTCGACCTTCAGCGCGTACTGGACCAGCGGCGCCTCCGCCGGGCCCTTGAGGCACTTGCCGGAGTCGGCGGCGAACTCGCTGCCGTGGCAGGGGCAGCGGATCACGCCGTCCCCGACCCTGCCGACCGCGCACCCCCGGTGCGGGCAGCTCGCCGTGAACGCCCTGAACACCCCCGAGGACGGCTGGGTGATCACGATCTTCCACTTGGTGATCACCTTGCCGCCGCCCACCGGGATGTCGGTGGTCCGCGCGATGACCCTCCCCTTGATCCCTGGCGGCACGATGGCGGCGGCGGACTCCCCGCCGCCGCACCCGGCCAGCGCCGCCCCGCACGCCACGACCCCCGCGGCGGCGATCACCTGCCTGCGCGCGGGCATGGCGGAGGCCTCCTGCGTGCTCATCTCGGCCCTTCTCGCAACGTCGTCCCCGGATTCCGAACCGGGCTCCGCGTCAAGGGTATTGACGGGGTGGCCCGGTCCGGAATCCGGCCTTCAGCTGCCGAGGATCTTGCGCAGGAAGCGGCCGGTGTGACTCTGGTCGACCAGGGCGACCTCCTCGGGCGTGCCGACGGCGAGCACGCTGCCGCCCCGGGAGCCGCCCTCGGGGCCCATGTCGATCAGCCAGTCGGCGGTCTTGATCACGTCGAGGTTGTGCTCGATGACGATGACCGTGTTGCCCCCGTCGACGAGCTTGCCCAGGACGCCCAGCAGCCTGCGGATGTCCTCGAAGTGCAGGCCGGTGGTGGGCTCGTCGAGCACGTAGATCGTCCGGCCGGTGGAGCGGCGCTGCAGCTCGGAGGCGAGCTTGACGCGCTGGGCCTCGCCGCCGGACAGGGTCGTGGCGGGCTGGCCGAGCCTGACGTAGCCCAGGCCGACGTCGTTGAGCGTCTTCAGGTAGCGCTTGATGGCCGGGATGGAGTCGAAGAAGTCCAGGGCCTCCTCGATCGGCATGTCGAGCACCTCGGAGATCGTCTTGCCCTTGTAGTGGACCTCCAGGGTCTCCCGGTTGTAGCGCGCCCCGTGGCAGACCTCGCAGGGCACGTAGACGTCCGGCAGGAAGTTCATCTCGATCTTGAGGGTGCCGTCTCCCGAGCAGGCCTCGCACCGGCCGCCCTTGACGTTGAAGCTGAACCGGCCCTTCTGGTAGCCGCGGACCTTGGCCTCGGTGGTCTGCGCGAACAGGTCGCGGACCTTGTCGAAGACACCGGTGTAGGTGGCCGGGTTGGACCGGGGCGTGCGGCCGATCGCCGACTGGTCGACGTGCACGACCTTGTCGACCAGGTCCATCCCGTTGACCCGCGCGTGGCGGCCGGGGACGGTGCGCGCGCCGTTCAGCTCCTTGGCCAGCGCGTTGTAGAGGATGTCGTTGACCAGGGTGGACTTGCCGGACCCCGAGACCCCGGTGACCGCGGTCAGCAGCCCCAGCGGGAACTCCACGTCGACGCCCTTGAGGTTGTGCTCGCGGGCGCCCTTCACGGTGATCTGCCGCTTCCTGTCACGCTTGCGGCGGGTGGCGGGGATCGCGATCGTCTTGCGGCCGGACAGGTAGGCGCCGGTCATCGAGGTCTCCGAGGCCAGCAGGTCGGCCACGGTGCCCGAGACGACGACCTGGCCGCCGTGCTCACCCGCCCCGGGGCCGATGTCGACCACCCAGTCGGCGGCGGCGATGGTGTCCTCGTCGTGCTCGACCACGATGAGCGTGTTGCCCATGTCACGCAGCCTGATCAGGGTCTCCAGCAGCCGCTGGTTGTCCCGCTGGTGCAGGCCGATGGAGGGCTCGTCCAGCACGTACAGCACCCCGACCAGGCCCGAGCCGATCTGGGTGGCGAGCCGGATGCGCTGCGCCTCGCCACCGGCGAGGGTGCCGGAGGCCCGGTCCATGGTCAGGTAGTCGAGACCCACGTCGAGCAGGAAGCCCATCCGGGCGTTGATCTCCTTGACCACCCGCTCGGCGATGTGCATGTCGCGGTCGGAAAGCTTCAGCCCCGCCAGGAACTCCGCGCAGTCGCCGATCGACATCGACGAGACGTCGGCGATCGAGCGGCCGTCGACCGTGACGGCGAGCGAGACCGGCTTGAGCCTGGCCCCCTCGCAGGCCGGGCACGGGATCTCCCGCATGTAGCCTTCGTACTTCTCGCGCATGCCGTCGCTGTCGGACTCGCCGTGGCGGCGCTGCACCCAGGGGATGACCCCCTCGAAGGTGGTGTAGTAGGAGCGCTGGCGGCCGTAGCGGTTGCTGTAGCGGACGTGGACCTGCTCGTCGTGGCCGTACAGCAGGGCCTTCTGCGCCTTCTTGGGGAGCCGCTCCCACGGGGTGTCGAGACCGAAGCCCATGGTCAGGCCGAGCGCCTCGACCAGGCGTACGAAGTAGTCGCTGGTGTGGCCGCCGGCCCACGGGGAGAGCGCGCCCTCGCCCAGCGGCCTCTCCGGGTCGGGTACGACCAGGTCGGGGTCGACCTCCATCCGGACGCCCAGGCCCGTGCACTCCGGGCAGGCGCCGAAGGGCGAGTTGAACGAGAACGAGCGAGGCTCCAGCTCCTCGAACGACAGGTCGTCGTAGGGGCAGTAGAGGTGCTCGGAGTAGAAGCGCTCGCGGTTGGGGTCGTCCTCCGGCAGGTCGACGAACTCCAGGGTGATCGTCCCGCCCGACAGGTTCAGGGCGGTCTCCACCGAGCCGGTCAGGCGGCTGCTCGCGCCCTCCTTCACGGCCAGCCGGTCGACGATCACCTCGATGTCGTGCTTCTCCTGCTTCTTCAGCGTCGGCGGGTCGTCCAGCCGGACCACCGTGCCGTCGACGCGGGCGCGGGCGAAGCCCTTCGCCTGGAGCTGGGTGAACAGCTCGGCGTACTCGCCCTTGCGGCCGCGGACCACCGGGGCGAGCACCTGGAAGCGGGTGCCCTCCTCCAGCTCCATGACCCGGTCGACGATCTGCTCGGGGCTCTGCCTGGCGATCGCCCGCCCGCACTGCGGGCAGTGCGGCTTGCCGATCCGCGCCCAGAGCAGGCGCAGGTAGTCGTACACCTCGGTGATCGTGCCGACGGTGGAACGGGGGTTGCGGCTCGTCGACTTCTGGTCGATCGACACCGCGGGCGAGAGCCCCTCGATGAAGTCGACGTCGGGCTTGTCCATCTGCCCGAGGAACTGCCGCGCGTACGCCGACAGCGATTCGACATAGCGCCGCTGGCCTTCGGCGAAGATCGTGTCGAAGGCCAGGCTGGACTTGCCCGAGCCGGACAGTCCGGTGAAGACGATCAGAGAGTCTCGCGGCAGCTCCAGCGAGACGTCCTTGAGGTTGTGTTCACGTGCACCACGCACGATGAGGCGGTCAGCCACAGCAGTCCCGACGTCGTTGATAGAGGGTTGGAAGCGGTCGCGGGAAGACTAGCGAGAGGGGCCGACAATTTTCCGGACCGGCGTCCGGAGTCGTTTTCCCGCCCTCTCCAGACTACGGCCTTCACCCAGACCTGGCAGGTGGCCCACGGTTTCAACGATGTGAACACCCCCCTTATGCCCCAACCTGCCCGCCGGGCGGAATGATGAGGGTGACGGGGGCAGGGCGCGCACCGCCCTGCCCTCCCGCGACCCCGTGCGAGGAGAATCCGTGACGTACACCGGTGATGTTCAGGTCGGCGGCCCCGCCGACCTGCGCGAGCTGCCCGCCCTGACGATCGCCAAGCTGGCCGTCGGCCCGTTCGACAACAACGCCTACCTGGTCCGTTGCACCCAGACCGGCGACGGCGCGCTCATCGACGCGGCCGCCGAGCCCGACCGGCTGCTCGAACTCATCGGCGACCGGCCGATCAGCAAGATCGTCACCACCCACCAGCACGGCGACCACTGGCAGGCCCTGGAGGAGGTCGCCAGGGCGACCGGCGCCTCGGTGATCGCCCACCCGCTCGACGCGGGTGCGCTGCCGGTGCCGGTGGACCTGGAGGTGGAGAACGGCGACGGGATCACCGTCGGCGTGGTCAGCTTGGAGGTGATCCACCTGCGCGGGCACACCCCCGGCTCGATCGCCCTGCACTACCCGGGCCACCTGTTCACCGGCGACTCGCTCTTCCCCGGCGGCGTCGGCAACACCAACAAGGATCCCGAACGGTTCGCCCAGCTCTTCGCCGACGTGTCGGAGCGGATCTTCGACCGGCTGCCGGACGACACCTGGGTCTACCCGGGCCACGGCAAGGACACCACGCTCGGCGCCGAGCGCCCCTCGCTGCCCGAGTGGCGCGAGCGCGGCTGGTGACACCCCCCGGCCGGCGGGGAGTCCGGGCCCGTACGGCCGGACTCCCCGCCGGCCGGGGGCCCGAGCGCGGCGGGAAGGGCGGGCGTCAGCCGCCGAAGACCCGGAGGATCCGATCCGCGGCCTTGGCCGGATCCTCCACCCGCTCCACCAGGTCACCCCAGGACCAGCGGTAGAACCAGCCCTCGGCCAGCGGGACGCAGTCGAGGGTCTCGTTGAACATCGCCGCCTCGGGATCACTGACACGCAGCGACGGCGGGCTCCGCTTGAGCGTCACGCTCATGCCTCTCAGCTCCAGCTCGCGGGCGAGCATGCCGAGGAAGTAGGTACGGGTGTGCTCGTGCGGCTCAGCTCCCATGAGGCAATTGAACGCAGCCACGCCGGACATGGGAAGCGGGCCGGGGCATTCCGGGACGAGAACGGGTCCGGGCATGGCGTATCGGCGACCATCCGCCATGCCCGCGGTGAGACGGCGTGAGCGCGCCGCGAGTGGTCAGCCGACCCCGGCGGACGCCTTGCGCTGCTCCTTGCGCTTCTCCCGCTTGAACATCAGGACCCGCAGCGGGATGGCCGCCACGATCGTCATCTGCATGACCGCCCCGACCTTGATCAGCGTGTCGCCACCGGCCAGGCCCGCGACCCAGATGGTCAGGCAGGCGACGTTGATCATCATCCAGGCGAGCACCGCGGCGGCCAGATTGCCCTTGGGCTTGGGGTACTCGATCCGGCTCACCATGAGGTACGCCACCCCGAAGACGGGCAGGATCGTCCAGATCGACGGGGGGAACAGCAGCACGACCGAGACCACGGTCATCGCACCCATCGGGATGGGCAGCCCCATGAAGTCGCCGCTCTTGGTCTTCACGCAGGCGAAGCGCGCGAGCCGGACGACCCCGGCCAGCAGCACCGACGACGCCGCGGCCATCACCAGCAGAAAGGGGATCTGCTGGTTGAACCCCGCCCAGATGACCACCATGAAGGCGGGCGCGAAGCCGAAGCTGATCACATCGGCGAGGTTGTCCAGCTCGGCGCCCATGGCCGAGGCGCGGAACTTGCGGGCCACCAGGCCGTCGAACAGGTCACAGGTGGCGCCGATCAGCAGGAGCACCACCGCGGTGCCGAAGAAGCGAGGATCGGCCGCGAAGGGCTTGTCCTGCTGCAGCGCGCTGATGGCCGACCAGGCCAGCACGCAGACCGCGAGGAAGCCGCAGAGGGCGTTGCCGAGGGACAGGGAGTCCGCGGCCGACAGGCGGAACGCCTTGCCCACGGGTCCTCGTGGCTCGTCGTCCGTCTCGTCCATCGGCCAGCTCGCGTCAGCCGTGGTCAAGACCTGTCACCCCCGCGACCGTCTTCTGGCCCACGGAGACGGCCGGGGCGATCCCCTCGGGAAGGTAGACGTCGACCCGCGAGCCGAGCCTGATCAGGCCGATCCGCTCGGCCCTGGCGACCTTCGCCCCCGCGGCCACGTAGGGCACGATGCGGCGCGCGACCGCGCCGGCGATCTGGACCAGCTCGACGTCGCCGAGTGCGGTGTCCAGGTGCCAGACGACCCGCTCGTTGGTGTCGCTGTCCTTGTTGAACGCGGGCAGGTAGCCCCCGGACACGTGTTCCACCGAGGTGACCGTGCCGGCCAGCGGCGCCCGGTTGACGTGCACGTCGAGAGGGCTCATGAAGATCGCGACCCGGGTGCGGCCGTCCGGCCACGGGTCGATGCTCTGCACCACGCCGTCCGCGGGCGACAGGATCCGCCCGGTGCCCGGAGTGCGATCTGGATCGCGGAAGAACCAGAGCATCCCGCCGGTAAGCGCGGTCAGCGGGACCGCCGCCAGCGCCCAGCGCCGGTCACGACGGCTGAGCAGGGAGGTTACGGCGGCGGCGGCCACGGTCGGGAGCAACCACGGGGAGACGCCACGCGCCAGGCCCAGCGGGCCTGGCGTGTGGCTTGCTGAATCGTGGGACACAGGGAACCTTTGTGATGTCTTGCGGCATTAGACCGGTATGTCTACCCGCTCTGGGGCAGGATGTTACCCATCTCTCAGCCCTTATAAGGCGCAATGAGACAAGCAAAGCGCCTCACACGCTGATTCGCTAGCCCTGCTCGACACTCGCCGGGGTGGTGTTTTCCTTGCCCGCGCGGTTGTCACGCCGGGCCTTGATCAGGCTGACCACGGTGGTGACGACCATCGTGACGACGATGACCGACAGCGACACCCAGATCGGCACCTCGGGGGCCCAGGAGACACCGCTGGAGTGCAGAGCCTCGAGGATCAGCTTAACCCCGATGAAACCGAGGATGAACGCAAGACCGAAGCTGAGGTAGACCAGCTTCTGGAGCAGGCCGCCCAGCAGGAAGTACAGCTGGCGCAGGCCCATCAGGGCGAACGCGTTCGCGGTGAAGACGATGAAGGCGTCGGTGGTCAGGCCGAAGATCGCCGGAATCGAGTCGAGCGCGAACAGCAGGTCGGTGGTGCCGATGGCGATCATGACGATCAGCAGCGGGGTGACCAGTCGCTTGCCGTCGACCTTGACGGTGATCTTGGAGCCCACGTAGTCGTCGGTGTGCGGCAGCACCCGCCGCGCCCAGCGCAGCACCGCGTTCTCCTCGAGGTGCTCCTCCTGGCCGAACTGGCGGACGAGCTGGACGGCCGTGTAGATCAGGAACACGCCGAAGACGTAGAACAGCCAGCCGAAGTTGGCCAGGGCCGCGGCGCCGATCGCGATGAAGATGCCGCGCATGACCAGCGCCATCAGGATGCCGATCAGCAGCACCTTGTGCTGGTGCATCTTCGGCACCGCGAAGCGGGTCATGATGATGTAGAAAACGAAGAGGTTGTCGATGCTCAGGCTGTACTCGGTGAGATAGCCGGCGACGAACTGGCCCGCGGGGGTAGGACCCGCGAAGATCCACAGCCCGATGCCGAAGAGCACGGCGAGGGTGACGTAGAAGCCGACCCAGAACCCGGCTTGCTTGAGGGAGAACTCCCGAGGCTCGCCTCGATCGACGATCCACAGGTCGAAGGCGAGGATGACCAGGAGCCCGCCGATGACGGCGAACCATGCCCAGACAGGAACATTCACAACTGATAAACCTCCGGCGGCGCGCACGACAGACTGCCGGAGGTCTCTCCCGCCCGCGTGAAGACAGGTCGACGTGAAGCGGGTCGACAATGCGGACCGACAGCCCCGGGGGCCTCGTGGGGCGAGGCAACACCGTGATGACGAGACTGTCGCGAAGGGATACTCCCCCCCTAACCACGCCAGTATAGGTGTCCGGCATGGCGGCGCCTAATCCAACATCGCGACGCCCCCGCTTGTTCCGCCCGGCTCCGGGACCGCCCACCACCGGCCCCTCAACGCCCTCCAGGCCTCCGGAAGACCACGAGCGCTCCTTCTCCGACGTCAGGGAGGCATCCGACACAAGCCGCGAATCTCTGCACAGTCCCGGGGAGGGCCCGGTACGGCCCGCTCAGAAAAACCCGGTCACCACCGCTCGGGGAAACCCGGTCACCACCGCTCAGGGGAGCCCGGTTTGCCAACGCTCAGGAGAGCCCGGCATAGACCGCGAGCACCGCCGCGAGCGCCTCCGGCTCGCCCGGCAGCCCACGGCCCCGCCTGGCCGCGGCCCCGGCCAGTTCCCCGGCGAGACCGTCGTCGGCGCGCACCCTCGCGACCGCGTCGCGCATCGCGGCGATGTCCCCGTACGGAACCAGCAGCCCGGCCTCGCCCACCATCGCCGGGATGCCCCCCACCGCGGTGGCGATGACCGCCGTGCCCGCCCGCAGGGCCTCCTGCACGGTGAGCGGCTGCCCCTCCCAGCGGCTCGGCACCACCAGCGCCCTCGCCACCCCGAGCAGATCCCCCACGTCGGCCCGGTCGCCGAGCAGCCGCACCGGCAGGTCCTCCCGGTCGATCCGCTCCTGCAGTTCCCCCCGCAGCGGCCCCTCCCCCGCCACCAGGAACACCGCCTCGGGCGTCCGCTCCCCCGGGCCCCGGCCGCCTGCGGGTTCGGCGGATGCCCGGCCCGGGACGGGGCCCGCGTCCCCGCGAGCCTCCCGCAGGGCCCTCGCGACGTCGAGCAGGGTATCCAGCCCCTTCTGCTGGGCGAGCCTCGCGACCGTCAGGAAGATCACCCGATCACCCGTGCCGAGCTCTCGCCGCACGTCGCCGGGCTCGCGCCCCGACGGGGGCAGCGAGGGCGCCGGAACGACGGCTGCCTCGACCCGCCCGGCCCCCAGGCGGGTCATCCGCTCCCCCAGGTCGGGGGAGACGACCAGGATCCGGTCTGCGCGGCGGGCCACGATCCGTTCCAGGAGACCGTAGACGGCACCGACGGCACCGCCCGCGGTGGCGGCGTTGTGCAGGGTCACCACCAGGCCGGTCCCGGTCCCGGCCAGCGCGATCGCCGCCAGGGCCCCGGCCCGCAGCCCGTGGGCGTGCACCGCGTGCGCCCCGCGCAGCGCCCGGAGCGCCAGGACCGCCCGCAGGTCGTCGAGCGGGCGAGGCCGGTCGGAGATCGGCACGGGCGCGAAGCGCGCGCCGAGGGCGGCGAAGCCGAAGGCGCGCTCCGTACTCGGCGGGCCCGCCACGACCACCCGGTGGCCGCCGCGCACCAGCCCGCCGGCCAGCATGGCCACGTGTCGGCCGACCCCTCCCGCGCTCGTCCCCAGCACGAGTGCCACGCGCCTACCCTGGTCAGCCATCGGAACGGCTCCCCTCCCTCGCATCCCTCACAGCCCCCCGGCGGAGCCTCGCCAGCAGCGCCCGGGCGTCCTTCCTGTCGATCACCACCGCCACGGCCGCGAACGCGGCCACCCCGACCGCGCCCGCGGCCAGCCCGACCGCCACGGACGCCCACGTGGACACCGCGCCGAAGGCGCCGACCAGGGTCAGGCCCGCCCCCCAGGCCGCGGCGCCGCCGGCCAGGGTCGCCAGCAGGGTGCGCGGCGTCCCCGCCAGCGCGGCCGCCCCCCTGCCACGGAGCACCGCGACGGCCAGGAGCAGCCCGCCGACGGTCATGCCGACGGTGCTGCCCAGTGCCAGCTGCCCGACCACGTCGGGCCGATCCCCCGCGGTGTGGGCGAGCACGATCTGGGCCAGCAGCGCGACGGCCCAGCCGGCCACCGAGGCGACGGCCGCCGACCGGCCCCGCCCGCAGGCGTACAGGACGCGGGCCAGGTGCAGCATGAGCGCGTACCCGACCAGGCCCGGCGCGAACAGCGCGACGGCCCTCGCCATCTCGGCGGGGACGCCGCCCGGGGTGCCCTCAAGGAACACCCTCGACACCGGTACGGCGACCGCCGCCATCACCCCGGCCGCGAGCCCCGTCATCAGGAGCACGG
Organism: Streptosporangium sp. H16; assembly: GCF_051918855.1. Lineage (NCBI taxonomy): Bacteria > Bacillati > Actinomycetota > Actinomycetes > Streptosporangiales > Streptosporangiaceae > Streptosporangium > Streptosporangium sp. H16. The sequence continues at coordinate 18,791 of NZ_JBPXMD010000004.1, read as the reverse complement.
CCCGGGTGGTGGAGGCGGTCAGGGCGTCGAAACCCGGCGTGTCCCCCTCGGCCGCCCGGGTGGACAGCACCGGGAAAGAGCTGGTGGCGATGGGCATCACGAGCACCGCGTACGGCAGCTGGTACAGCGCCCAGGCGTAGGTGTAGGCGGCGATCGCGCCCTCGCCGCCCAGGCCGTTGGCCAGGCGGATGACGACGATCAGCGCGATCTGCTGCGCGACCAGCACGGCGAGACCCGCGGTGGCGAGCCTTCGCGCCTTGGCCGCGACGCCGGGCGGGAACGACAGCGAGGGCCGCAGCCTGAGCCCGAGCCGGGAGACCGGGCCGACGACGGTGAGCACCATCGCGGCGGCGGCGACGGTCGCGCCGAGGGAGAGCGACAGCTGCCCGGCGCCGCTGAGCTTCGACAGGTTCTCGGCGGCATCCTCGTTGACCGCCTCGAACAACAGGTTGGAGGCGACGATGAGCAGGCTGGAGACCAGCGGCGCCAGGGCCGGGCCCATGAACCGCCGATGGGCCTGGAGCACCCCGTACAGCACCACGGCCAGCCCGAAGAAGATCATCCGAGGGGCGAAGACGACGAGCATGCCGGTGCCGGCCTCGACGACGCCGGCCGGGTCGCATCCGTGCGGATCGCCCATGAGCAGCGCGACGATCGGCCCGGCGAACGCGACGATGAGCAGCGTCAGCGGCACCAGGACGAGCATCGCCCAGGTGAGCAGCGCCGAGGTGGTCCTGCTCACCTCGGCCCTGGCCTCGGGGTCGTCATCGGACCTGGCGGCCGCCGAGGCCAGCACCGGCACCACCATCCCGGCCAGCACGCCGCCCGCGACCAGCTCGAAGACGATGTTGGGCACGTAGTTGGCGGTGTTGTAGGCGGTGCCCAGGCAGCTGTTGCCGACGCTCTGCGACTGGACGAGATAGCGGCCGAACCCGACGAGCCGGGCCAGGACGGTCACGACTCCGATGAGAAGTGCCGCTCCCGCGACCCCCCGCGCGATCCTCGTGCTCATCGGGGGGCGGGTGCCTGCTCCACAGGGCGACGGCCGAGCATGTCGACGCGGTGCAGGAGGGAGTTGCCCGCGATCACCTTGGTGAAGCTGATCCTCTCCGAGGCCGCGGTCAGCGCGACCACGGTGCCGAGCACGGCCAGCCGTCCGGGCCGGCCCAGGGTGACGGCGGCGGCCAGGCCGAGGAGCGCGCCCAGCGCGTTGGCCCCCGCGTCGCCGAGCATCGCCCGCTCGCCGAGGTCCTCGGGCAGCAGCGCGGCGGCGGCTCCCATGGGGAGCGCGACCAGGGTGGCCGGGACCGGGCCGTCCTTGAGCAGCCCCGCGGCGAGCAGGGGCGCCCCCGCGAGCAGGCCCACCTTGACGGCGCGGCCTGGCCGCAGGTCGAAGAGGTTGGCCAGGTTGGCGCTCCCGGCGATCAGCCCGCCGTTGACGATGACGTCGAAGGGGTCGCGGGAGGTGACGGCGGCGGCGGCCAGACCGGTCGCGCCGATGCCGAGGATCTTCACGGCCCCGCTGGTGACCTCGCCCTTGGCCAGGGCGCTCAGATGCCCCTTGAACCCCTTGGACGAGGTCGCGCCGTACAGGTCGTCGTAGGCTCCGAGGCCACCGCCGCCCGCCACCGCCAGCAGCGCCGCCGCCCGGACCCCGCCGGGCAGCCCGGGGACCACGGCCGCGGCGGCCCCGGCACCGGCCACGAACGCCGGGCCCTCCAGCAGGGTGATCGGCTCGCCCCGGTGGTTCGTCCGGGCCCAGGTCTCCGCGTCGCCGACCGGGGGCCTGCGGGTGAAAGCGGCGTACGCGGCACGCGCGGCGACCGCGCCGAGGAACGCACCGGCGAGGGCGCCCGCGAGGGCGCGGGGAAAAGCGCGACGAGCCATCGGGTCATCCTCCGGAGGTGGCCGTGGCGGCCGTGGGGACGGCCGTGGGGGTCGGCGTCGCGCTGGGCTCGATGCCGGAGACGCCGGGGCCGATGCCGTACTGGCCGGCCAGCCCGGTGAGTTGCTCTCGGAGAGCGTAGACCACCACGACCCGTCCCGCGGGCATATCGGCGGTGTCGACGCTGGAGACCTTCTCGGTGAGGGCCGCGTCCTCGCGGAGCGCGGCGATGACCCCGCCGGTCGCGACCGAGGTCTGCGTACCGGCCAGCACGGTGCCCTGGCCCGCGTCGTCCAGGCCGACCGCCAGCGTCACGAGCGCGCTCGCCTGCTCGCCCGCGGTCTCCCCGGTGTACGCCTCCGCCGGGGCGATCACCAGGGCCACCTCGGCGCGCTTGGCGGGTTCGCCGGTGACGGTGAGCAGCCCGCCGCGCTGGAAGGCGTCGAGGATGCCGGCTCCGGCCGGGTGCTCCTTGCCCACCTGGCTGGAGTCACTGGTCAGGATCGCGCCGGCGAGCACCTCGGCCACCTTGTCGTACGCCGTGTCCTCGACGGAGAAGACGGTCTCGGGGGCCTTGGCGCCGACGGCCAGCTTGTCGAGGAAGCCCGCCTGGGCGGGATCGGTGTATCGCTCGGCGAGGGTGATCCGGCCGGTCACGGTCGCCCCCGCCTCCTCGATCACCTGCTGCGCCCCCTCGCGCACGCTCGCCGTGCTGCCCGGGGCCTCGACGATCACGACGCTCTCGCCGGCGAGCGCGTCCCGGACCAGCCGGGGGGTGTCGGCGGCCACGAACGCGTCGTTGGCGGCCTCGCGCTTCTGCAGGGCCTCGACTTGGTCGCGGAGCTCGTTGTTGCCCTCGCGGAACTGGTTGACGGCCAGCTCGCTCGCCTTGATGACGGGGTCTTCGAGCAGGGTGGTACCCAGCACGATGCCCACCGACAGCGCGAGGAAGATCGCGACGATGGAGACGAGGTGATAGCGGAAATCGATCACGAGAAGAGTCCGACCAGCCAGAAGATGAAGCCGCTCCAGACGTCGCGCATGCTGTCCAGCCAGATCTTGCCCACCGGGGAGACGACGATCGCCACCCCCATGGTGATCAGCGTGGTGGCGACGAGCAGGAGCAGGGACGGTGTGGAGATCCGGCTGCGGTAGAGCCGGCTGACGCCTTTCGCGTCGATGAGCTTGCTGCCCACCCGCAGACGGGTGAGGAAGGTGCTGGCCATGCCGGAGCGGCCCTTGTCGAGGAACTCCACCAGGGTCGCGTGGGTGCCGACGGCGACGATGAGGTCGGCGCCCTTGTCGTCGGCGAGCAGCATCGCGATGTCCTCGCTGGTGCCGATCGCCGGGAAGAGCACCGCGGTGCGGCCCAGCTGCTGGACCCGCTCCAGCCCTGGCGCCCTGCCGTCGCGGTAGGCGTGCACGACCAGCTCGGCGCCGGTGGTGAGCGCCTTGGTGGAGACCGAGTCGAAGTCTCCGACGATGATGTCGGGCAGGTATCCGGCCTCCAGCAGCGCGTCCGCGCCGCCGTCCACCCCGATCATGACCGGGCGGTACTCGCGGATGTAGGGGCGGAGGGCGGCGATGTCCTCCTTGTAGTGGTAGCCGCGCACCACGATGAGGACGTGCCTGCCCTCCATGACGGTCCGGACGTCGGGAACGCCGATCCCGTCGATGAGGAGGTCGCGCTCGCGGCGGACGTACTCCATGGTGTTGGCCGCGAACGCCTCGATCTGCACCGTCAGCCCGGCCCGCGCCTCGCTCATCGCGGCCTGGACGGACTCGGCCGTCTGCACGTCGCCCTTGCCGACCGCCTCGTCGTCGAGGTAGATGACGCCCTCGTGCAGCCTGACCAGGTCGCCGTCCTTGATCCGCTCGAACAGCTCGGGGGTGGCGTTGTCGACGAACGGCACCCCTGCGTCGACGATGATCTGCGGGCCCAGGTTGGGGTAGCGGCCGCTGATGCCGGAGGCGACGTTGACGACGCCTGCCGCGCCGCACGCGACAAGCGCCTCCGCGCTCACCCGGTCAACGTCAACGTGATCGATAATCGCGATTTCCCCGGCCCTGAGGCGCTTGGTCAGCCTCTTGGTCCGCCGATCGATTCTCGCCACTGCCGTCACCCCGGGAAGGTCAGTGACCTTCCTGCGGCGGAGGTACCCGGTGAGCCCGTTTTTCAGCCCGTCAATCGGCACCTTCATCACGACCATCCTGCCAGAGGGAACGACCGGGAGAGCCAAACAGCCGGCAGCGTGTCAGATCCTTCACCCGAAATCCCCGGTACCTACTCCCCCGGACCATACGAATTACTCCTTCAACCCATCACGCGCTCCATCACTTCTTTATCCGGCCTATCTTGCCTATTCAGCCCGTTTCAGCCGTCCGGTCACGCCTTGTCGGCGGCGGCGATCGACAGCAGCTCCTCGGCGTGCGCGCGGCCCAGCTCGGAGTCCTCGAGCCCGGCGAGCATGCGGGAGAGCTCGCGCGCCCGGCCGTCCTGGTCGAGGGCGATCACGCCGCTGCGCACCACGCTCCCGTCATCGGCCTTCTCCACGACGAGATGCTGGTCGGCGAAGGCCGCGACCTGCGGGAGGTGGGTGACGACGATCACCTGGGAGGTGCGGGCCAGCCGCGCCAGCCTGCGGCCGATCTCCACCGCGGCCTTGCCGCCCACGCCCGCGTCGACCTCGTCGAAGACGAACGTCGGGACCGGGTCGGCACCGGCGAACACCACCTCGATGGCGAGCATCACCCGGCTCAGCTCGCCGCCGGAGGCGCCCTTGTTCAGCGGCAGGAGCGGCGAGGCCGGGTGCGGCGCCATGCGCAGTTCGACCTCGTCGACGCCCTGCGGGCCGAACTCGGGGGCGGCGGCGATGGTGACCACCACCCTGGCGTGCGGCATGGCCAGCGCGGTGAGCTCCTCGGTCACGGCCCGCCCGAACCGCTCCGCGGCCGCCGTCCTGATCCGGGTCAGCTCGGCGGCCAGCTCGGTGAGGCGCTCGGTGAGCTCCTCGTGCTCGCGGGTGAGCTCGCCGATGCGATCGTCGTCGCCGTCGAGCTCCGCCACCCGGGCCGCGGCCCGCGCCGCCCAGGCGAGCACCTCCGCGGTGTCCTGGCCGTACCTGCGGATGACGTGGATGAGCACGGCCCGCCGCTCCTGCACGACCGCGAGCCGGCCCGGGTCGGCGTCGACCGACTCGAAGTACGCGGCCAGCTCGGTGGCGACGTCGGAGATCAGATAGCCCGCCTCCGCGAGCCGGTCGGCGATCCCGGCGAGCGCGGGGTCGAAGTCGCGTACCGCCTCGACGGCCGCGCGGGCCTCGCCGACCAGCGCGATGGCGTCCGGCATGGCCTGCTCGCCCGACAGCGGGTCACCGAGCAGCGCCCGGTGCGCCGTCTCCGCGGCGCCCCTGAGGGAGTCGGCGTGGGAGAGCCGCTCCTCCTCCTCGCGCAGCTCGATCTCCTCGCCGGGCTTGGGGTCGGCCTTCTCGATCTCGCCGAGCCCGAACCTGAGCTGGTCGGCCTCCTGGGCGCGCTCCCTGGCCCTGGTGGTCAGCTCGTCCAGCTGCTCCGCGATCTTCCTGTGCCGCTTGTAGGCCTGCTCGTAGGCGCGCAACGGCTTGACCAGCTCCTCGCCGGCGTAGCGGTCGAGGGCGGCCCGCTGGCGGCCCGGCTGCAGCAGCCGCTGCTGGTCCATCTGGCCGTGCACGGCCACCAGGTCCTCGGCCAGGTAGGTGAGGGTGCCGACGGGGACGGTGCGCCCGCCCAGCCAGGCGCGGCTGCGCCCCTCGACCGAGACCGTCCGCGAGATGATCAGCTCGCCGTCCTCGACCACGCCGCCCACGTCCTGCACCTGCTGGGCGACCCGTCCCGCCGGGTCGACGATCAGCGTGCCCTCGATGGTGGTCTTGCCGGAGCCGGGGCGGACCCGGGCGGGGTCGGCGCGGCCGCCGAACAGCAGTCCCAGACCGGTCACCACCATGGTCTTACCCGCGCCCGTCTCGCCCGTGACCACGGTGAATCCCGGCGCCAGCACCAGGACGGCCTCGTCGATCACGCCGAGCCCCTGGATGCGGACCTCCTCGACTCTAGGTCGCACTGGTCCCTCCCGTCACATCGAATTCACCGAACATCAGTGCGGTGCGCGGGCACGATCCTACGCGCTTGAGGCGTCGCCCGCCCGGACGAACTAGGGCCTCACACGGCCACGCCACCCTTGTACAGGGAGATCGAACTTGGCGACCAGCCTGTCGGTGAACGGTGCCCCGGTGTCCTCCAGACCGTGCAGCCGCGCCAGCCGTACCGGCAGCGCGGCCCGCTTGAGCTCCACCCTCGCCCCTGCGGGCAGGTCGAACCTGCGGCGGCCGTCGCACCACAGCACCGCTCCCGCCGTCTCCGGCTGGATCTCCAGCGCCAGCTTGGAGCGGGGCGAGACCACCAGAGCGCGGGCGAACAGGGCGTGGGCGCTGATGGGCACCAGCAGCAGAGCCTCCACCTCGGGCCACACGACCGGGCCTCCGGCGGAGAAGGCGTACGCGGTCGAACCGGTCGGCGTGGCGCAGATCACCCCGTCGCACCCCCAGCGCGACAGCGGGCGCCCGTCGATCTCGGCGACCACCTCGAGCATCCGCTCGCTCTTCTCGACCGTGGCCTCGTTCAGCGCCCAGCTGTCGGCCAGCAACTTGCCGTTGAGGCGGGCGGTGACCTCGATGGTCATCCGCTCCTCGACGTCGTAACGGCCGTCCACCACGCTGTCGACCGCGTCCGCCAGGTCCTCCACCTCGGCCTCGGCCAGGAAGCCCACGTGGCCGAGGTTGACCCCCAGCAGCGGCACTCCCGCCGGCCGGGCGAGCTCGGCGGCCCTCAGGAGGCTGCCGTCCCCGCCGAGCACGATCATCATCTCGGCGGCGTCGACCGCCGCCGAACCGGCGGGCACCACGTCGGCCCCCGCGCAGGCGAGCTCGTCGGCCTCGGCACTGAGAACGCGCACGATCAACCCGGCGTCCACGAACCGTTGGATCACCATCCGGGCGCTGTCGACGGCCGCCGCCCGCCCGGTGTGCGCGGTGACCAGCACGGTGCGCTTGGCAGTCATCGATTCTCCTTGAACGTGGAGACCCTCGCCCCGAGGCGGGAACCGAGGCGGGAGAGGAGACGCGGCGTGGCGCCGCGCGTTTCGGTACCGTGCCCGGCGATGGCGATGGCCGGGCCACTACGAGTGTGCCCGGCGGTGTCCCCGCCGGACCTGCGAAGAGGTGAGACGCCTGTGGAGCTGGAGTAGGACCTCAAGGAATTTCTCCTGGCGGGCGACCGGCGGTGAATCGGGAACTCTCATGGATGATCGCGGGAATCCCCTCCGTCCGGGGAGTGAATTCCGGGGAGGGACTTCGGGGACGGTGAGAAGGATGTCAGGTCTCCACTCTCCCGGGTCGCCCGGGCGCCGATGGCGCCCGGGTAGCCGGAAGCCTGGAAGGCAGGGAGCCGGGGAGACCCGGGGGCGTGGGAGGCGTGGAGCCCGGGAGCCGGGGGCCCAGGGCCGAGAACGACCTACCGGGGGCCTTCGGCCACCGCCCGCTCGATCTCCGCGTCAAGGTCGGGGACCGGCGGGGCGCCCTCTCCCTTGCCCAGCCAGATGACGTACTCGACGTTGCCGGACGGACCAGGCAGCGGGCTCGCGGTGACCCCTCGCACGCTCAGGCCGAGGGTTCGAGCGGCTTCGGCCACATCCCGTACGGCACCGGCGCGAAGTCCCGGGTCGCGGACGACCCCGCCCGCACCGACCCGCTCCCTGCCGACCTCGAACTGGGGTTTGACCAGCATCGCGAAATCGGCCTGCCCCGCGGCGCACAGGGCCAGGGCAGGCAACACCAGACGCAGGGAGATGAAAGAGAGATCACCGACGATCAGCGTGGGAGCCTCGCCGACCATGTCGGGTTTCAGGTCCCTGACGTTGACCCGCTCCATGACCGTGACCCTGTCGTCGGTCCGCAGCGACCAGGCGAGCTGGCCGTACCCGACGTCGACGGCCAGCACGTGGGCCGCTCCAGCGCGCAGCAGCACGTCGGTGAAACCTCCGGTCGAGGCACCCGCGTCCAGGCAACGACGTCCTTCGACGGTGAGGCCGAGGGGTTCGAAGGCCTCCAGCGCGCCGAGGAGCTTGTGCGCGCCCCGCGAGACGTAGTCGGGTCCCTCCGCCGCCTCCGCGACCACGATCGCCGAGGCCGTGTCGACCTGGGTCGCGGGCTTGGCCGCGACCTGGCCGCCGACGCTGACCCGGCCGGCCTCGATGAGCTGGGCCGCCTGTTCCCGGGACCGCGCCAGTTTCCGGCGGACGAGCTCGCTGTCGAGGCGGGTACGCCGGCTCACGGGCGCCGGTCCGGGGTGCCGTCCGCCGGGGCCGTCCCCTGCCCGGAGACACCGTGCGCAGGGGCCGGCCCCTGCCCAGAAAGGCCCTCCGCCCCCGCAAGGCCGTCCACTCCCGCAAGGGTGTCCACTCCCGAAACAGCGGCCGCCAGGATCGGCCCCCGCCCCGGGACGCCGTGCGCCGGGGTGACCACCCGCCCCGGGATGTCGCCGACCGCGGCGAGCTCCCGTCCTGAGACGTCGTTCACCGCGGCGAGCGCCTGCTCCAGTCCGGTGAACACCTCCTCGAAGACGTCCGCGTGCGCCGAGACGGGCAGGGCACCGAGGCGGGCGAGCCCGCCCAGCGCGGCCTCCACCCGCTCGTCGCCCGTCTCGCCCATCTCTTCCAGCAGGTCCGTCATGCGCCCCCTCCGGCACCGCTCCTGGCCGCCTCGGCCCTGGTGGCCGCCGCCGCGGCCCTTTCTCCGTACGAACACGGCCGCCGCCGCACGAGCACGACGCTCGCCGGCCTCGCGCCCGTGGATTCCCCGACCGTATCGGAACCCGCGCCCCTCGTCGCCCCGGCGGGCTCTCTCCCCTTTTCCGGCTTTACCTTGCCCGCGCCCGCGGCCTCCCCGCCTCCGTGTCCGGGTTCCCCGGGTTTCCCGCGCCACCCGGGGAACCCGGACGCCGGCGCCTCCCTCCTGCTCGGGCCGGTCCCGCGCAGGGCGATCCGACGTCGCCCCGTCCAGCGTGGGCCAGAAGGGAAGGGGTTCTCCAAAAATGGGTAAACCGTGAACTATCGCGGGGGCCTCGCTCGTTGTCATCCCATTAAGGTCGGCGACCGCCAACGCATACCCGCGTGACGTTCGGCGCCATGGCAGAAGCCTCTTTCTCCGGCACCCCCGCGCCGGATTGCATGCCGTACCCATGTGGAACGCTACCGTCCGTACCTGAAAAGGATTCGGATCGGTCAGGGAGAGAAGGGAGCGCCACGCGATGGCGACCGTCGACGAGTGCCGGGTGGCACTGCGCAAACTCGGCGAGCAGTTCGACGAGGTTGACCAGGAAAGCCGCGCCAAGCACGTGGTCGAGCGCAGCATCAGCTGCCATGTCAAGGATCTCGGCGTCACCTTCTACGGTCGCATCCACCATGGCGGCCTCGGCCCCTTCGAGGATCTGCCCGCGAACGACGGCAGGCAGGTCGACGTGAAACTGACCATCGGCAGCGACGATCTCATCTCCCTGGTCAACGGGGAGCTCGACATGGGACGGGCCGTCTTCAGCGGGCGGGTCAAGGTCGACGCCAGCTTCAGCGACCTTCTTCGCCTGCGCAAACTTCTTTGAGGATGCCGCCCTCGGGCGGGATCCCGCGGGAGGCTCGGACTGGATCCCGCCCTCGGGCGGGATCACACGGGAGGCTCGGGCGGGATCACGCGGGAGGAGAGCCACCGGGGCCGACGGCGGCCAGTCCGACTACGGCCTTCCGGTCATCGTCGCGACGTCGCCTGGGATCCACGCGGATCCCGGGCGAGATCCGCGTGGCTCCCAGACGGGAGGGGTCAGAGGGCTGGGGCGGCCGTCTCAGCCGGAGCGCGGGGTGGGCTGCGAGGGTCAGTGCGACGTTGCCCGCGCGGGCGTTGGTGAGGCGACCGTCTCAGCCGGAGCGCGGGGTGGGCTGCGAGAGCACGACGTCGAGTGCCGCCTTCACCACGTCCTCGTCCGCCCGGCCCTCGCCCGCCGCCTCCCAGGTGGCTGCGGATGCGGCGCGGAGCCCGTCGAGCGGCTCACCTCCGCCTTCAAGGGTGAGCGCGCCCTCCTCCCAGCGTGCCGTCCACCCCTCGCAGGTCCACCCGTTGCCGGCCCGCCGCACCTCGGGGTAGGGCCGGTGCAGGCCGGACAGATCACCGGCGATGTAGGTGGGCCGGTGCCGCGGAACGGCGGTCAGCACGTCGAGCGGGCTCGCCACCCCGGTCAGGACCAACAGGCTGTCCACCCCGGCGTTGTTCGCCCCCTCGATGTCGGTGTCGAGCCGGTCACCGACCACCAGGGGCCGCCGCGATCCGGTACGGAGCATCGACTCCCGGTGCAGGGGCGGCTCGGGCTTTCCCGCGACGATCGGCTCCACCCCGGTCGCCGTGGCGATGACCCTGATCATCGCGCCGTTGCCGGGAAGCTCGCCCCTGCCGGTCGGCATGGTCGAGTCGGCGTTGGCGGCGACGAAGAGGGCTCCCTCTCTCACGGCGAGTGTTCCCTCGGCCAGCAGGCCGTAGGACAGATCGGGAGCGATGCCCTGGACGACCGCGGCCGGGGCGTCCAGGGCGGTGCTGACCGGACGCAGTCCGTGGGCGCGCAGTGCGGAGCGCAGGCCCATCCCGCCGACCACCAGCACCGCGGCGCCCGGTTCGACCCGCTCGGCCACGAGTCGCGCGGCGGCCTGGGCGGAGGTCACGACATCCTCGGCGGCCGCCGGAGCACCCAGCGCACGCAGGTGCTGGGCGATGGCGGCGGGGGTCCGTGAGGCGTTGTTGGTGACGTAGGCGAGGCGCACACCACGTTCCGCCGCCCGGCTCAGGGCCTCGGGAGCCGCCGGTACGGCGTCGCGCCCGAGATACACCACCCCGTCGAGGTCAAGGAGAAGAGTGTCGTACGGGTCGATCAGCGTATTCGTGTCCACTGGCCCATTTCATCACCCGCGTTCCACCACCCGCACGGGTCCATGCGACGGAGCGGTCCGGATCACATCCGGCGAACCCATCCAGATCACATCTGGCGAGCATCCGCGGGCCACACCGGCAAGTCCGCACGGATCACATTCAGCGCACAACAGCCGTGTACTCGCATGAATCACATCCTGCGCACGCGGGATCACGACGATGTACTCGCATGAATCACATCCTGCGGGCGCGCAACGTGGCGCGAACGCTTTTCAGCGCGGAAACGTAGTGCCGCAGGTCGGGGCGCATCGCGACGGCGATGGCCAGCGGCTCCTGAGCCCCTTCCATGTCCCCGGTGCGCCAGAGAGCGAGTCCGAGCCCGAAATACGCATAGTCCTCAGCCGGATTGGCATCGATGATCCAGCGAAAGCTGTCGACGGCGTCGGAGTACTGCCGGGAGTTGAACTGCGCTCTGGCGAGGGCCTCCCGGATGCTTCGTGACTCCGGCTCCGCGTCGGCCGCCCGTTCCAGCAGCGCGGCCGCAGCCGCCGGACTACCCTCGGCCAGCAGCCTCATCCCTCGTTGAAACCATTCGTAGACGTCCCCGACCGGAGCGCCCGTCTCGGGGTTGGGGGAATCAGACGGACCGCCACGTCCTTGGACCATTATGTGAGGCCTCCTTCATCGACAGACGACAGATCTGGCCGATTCCCTGACGGACCGGGCACCACGGACTCGAAGCGGCCCCCGGCCGTTTCAGGCCTTTATGGCAGCATGCCCTCTATGGCGAATCCTGAACTGCCGATACCCGGCGGGCTGGTGCTACGCCCGTTTCGCGGCGTACGGTTCACGGTCGACGATCTGGCCGGGGTCACCTCACCGCCTTACGACCTCATCGACGAGGCCGGCGTGCGAAAGCTGCTCGACACCCATCCCAACAACGTGGTGCGTTTGATCCTTCCCGGCACCGACCAGCACAGATACGTCGAGGCACGAGAGACGCTTCACCAATGGCTCTCCTCAGGGGTGCTGGCCGCCGACGAGACGCCCGCGGTCTACGTCTATGAGCAGTCGGGTCCCGGGGTCCTGCAGCGCGGAATCATCGGCGACGTGGGACTGGCCGGCCCGGAGCTGCACATCGTCCTGCCTCACGAGGACGTGATGCCCGGACCGGTCGCCGACCGGCTGGCACTGATGAGCACCACGGAAGCCAACCTCGAGCCCATCTTCCTGCTCTACGACGGCGCGGGCGGCGCCACCACCCGCCTCGTCGACCATGTCGCCGCGACCCGGCCCCCGCTGGCGGAGGCGAAGACCGAAGACGAGGTCAGGCACCGGCTGTGGGCCGTCACCGACAGTGAGGAACTCTCCTCCATCGACGCCGACCTCCGCCCCCACCAGGCCCTCATCGCCGACGGGCACCACCGTTACGCCACCTACCTCGCGCTCCAGCGGGAACACCGGGCCGCCACCACACGTGGTGCGACGATCACGGCCGACACGGCCGACACGGCCGACACTGCCGACACTGCCGACACTGCCGACACTGCCGACACTGCCGACACTGCCGACAGGGCCAACGCGGCGGGGACGACCGGGGAGCGGGCGGAGACCGTGAAATCGGCGACGCCGCCGAGTTCCATGGAGCCCGAACCGTGGGACTTCGGTCTTGCGCTCCTGGTGGACTCCAGCGCCTACCCGCCGGATCTGAAGGCCATCCACCGGGTCATCCCCCAACTGCCACTTGAAGAGGCGCTGGCCAAGGCCAAGGGTTCGTGGCGGGTACAGGAGTACGCGGACCTGACCGAAGGCCTGGCCGCGTTGGACGAGACCAGCGGACCGGCCTATCTGCTGTCCTCCGGCGAACTCACCCACCTTCTCACCGACCCTGACCCCGCTCAGCTCGAACACGCCATGCCGGCCGAGCGCTCGGCCGGGTGGCGGGCGCTGAACACCTCCATCCTCGCGGAGTTTCTCCTGCCGAAAGTCTGGGGGATGCGGGACGACGAGTTGTCGGTGCGCATCGTCCACCACGACCCGGAGGCCGCCGTACGGCTCGCACGGGCCTTCGGGGGGACCGCGGTGCTGTTGCGCCCGCTTGCCGTCGACGATGTGCTCGCGGTCGCAGCTCAGGGAGAGCGGGTGCCTCGCAAATCCACCTCTTTCGGCCCGAAGCCCAGGACCGGTCTGGTCCTGCGCCTGCTCACCCCGGCGGGGACATCGCCCATGGGCAATCCGCCCTTCGAGAAGCCCGGCTCCTGAGGGTTCGAGGAGACCGAAGCCTGAGAGGAAGCCAGGTCTCTGGGAGACTCCGGGATCCCGGGGTGCTGGACGCGTGGAAAGAAGGACATCGCTCACTTGCCCGCTCCAAAGATCGCGCCTGCGCGCGTCACGGGGTGAGGCACCTGCGAGCGGCCCGAAATCGACGCCTCCACGGCTCGCGGTTCCGGTTCCGGTTCCGGTTCCGGCACACCTTCCGGAGCGAGGTCCGGTCGGACCAAGGTGAGGTGGTCAGGCCCGGCCGAGGCGAGATCCCGCTCAACCGAGGTGAGATCCGGACCGGCCGGAGCCGAATCCCGCCCGACCGGAACGAGACCCGGCCCGATCGGGACCGAATCCAGCCCGATGAGATCCGGTCCGGTCGGAGCGAGACTCGACCCGGATGAGGTGAGGTCGGGCTTGACCGGGGTGAGCCGCGGCTCCGCGCCCTGCCCGGTATCCCCATGCCCCGCGTGCACAAGTGAGCGCACCGACCGAGGCGGAGCGGGCGCCGGAACTCCCTCGTCGCCGGTCAGGATCATGGTGACCTTGCGCTCGAGACGTCTCACCGAACGCACTTCGACCTCGTACCCGGACGATTTGGCCCCCTCGCTTCCCCACCAGCGGCGGCGCAGCGAACCCGTCACCTCGACGATGTCATCGGGCAGCCAACCGGCCACGGCCTCGATCACCTCGAGCTCGAACGACGCGCACGGAATGGTGTCGACCCGGGCTCCACGCCCGCGGTGCTGCCGCCGGACGATCAGGCGCCAGGTGCAGAGCCTGCTCCCGCTCTGCAACGACCTGATGTGGGCCGCCTCAGGTAGGCGGCCCACGAGAATGACCTCGTTACGATCCATGCGATCCTCCTCGATCCTGCCGGTCGAGAAGGACTCTCTACGATGTTGAGCTGCACGGAAATGGCCGAATACTGTTCTGTGGACGCCGGTTCCAGTTATGAGGTGGCCTGTGGAAAACATCACCGCCCTCGGTGGGGACGTCTATGAGATCGACACGAGGATGGCCGGATACTCCAGCATCACGGCCGGATACCTGATCCTCGGAGACCGCCCCTGCCTGGTGGAGACCGGCACCTCCACCTCCGCTCCCGTGGTGCGCGACGCCCTTACCTCATTGGGCGTCGGCCCGGGAGATCTCGCCACGGTCGTTGTCACGCACATCCACTTGGACCACGCGGGCGGGGTCGGCGACATCGCTGGTTTCTACCCGGATGCGGAGATCGTGGTTCACGAGAAAGGTGCCCGGCATCTCGCCGATCCGTCCAGGCTGATGGCCAGCGCGCGGATGGTCTGGGGCGACAAACTGGACACCCTGTTCGGCGAGCTCTCCCCCACGGAAGCCTCACGGATTCGCGCCCTCGGCGACACCGACACGATCGACCTCGGCAACGGACGCACCTTGAACAGCCATTACTCACCGGGCCACGCCAGACACCATGTGGGACTCATCGATTCCGGCACCGGAGACCTCTACGTCGGCGACGCGGCCGGGGTCTACCTTCCTGAGACGGGTGACCTGCGCCCCGCCACGCCCCCGCCGGACTTCGACCTGCGTACCGCACTGAACTCGATCGCCCTGTTCAGGGCGCTGGGCCCGCAGAGACTGCTCTTCAGTCACTACGGACCGGTCGCGGACGTGGAGGAGATCCTGGGACGCTCCGCCGAGGAGCTTCGCGTCTGGGTCGATCTGACCCGTCAGGCCCGCACGGAGGGCATGGATCTGGATCACGCTGTCGCCATGGTCAGGGAGCGCACCCGCGACCGCTATGCGGCCCTGAAAGCGGACGAGGCGACCGCCGAGCAGTTCGAACTGCTGAGCGGCGCCCCGTCCAACGTGGCCGGCATCCTGCACTGGCTGGACCGGGTCCAGCCGTAAGAAGGCGTCCCGTAAGGTCCAGGATCACCCTGGAGGTGCCTTCCGCATTCCGGGTGCGCAGCTCGCGCACCCGGAATGCGATGAAGGTCCCCGGAAACTACTTCTTCTCGGACTTGCCCTGGCGATCCCGGCCCTGCTCGTCCCCGTCCCGATCCTCGTCCAGGTCGTCGTCTCCGTCGGAGTCGACATCGGGGGCGTCACTGAGAATGTCGCCGAAGTCAGGCTCGATGAAGGCCGGGCCGACGGCACGCTCCACCTTGCCGGGCTTCTCCTCAACCTTCCGCTCGACATCGAGCGTCTCGTCCCTGGAAGAGCCGGTCTTGGAGGAGACGTTCTCGGGTGAGCCCTCTTCGTCGGAAGAGCCGTTGTCAGGAGCATCGCCGGCGACGGGCCGGTTCGCGCTGAACTCGTCGTCAAAGAGATCGTCTTCGTCTTCGATCTCCGCGTCCAGAGCCGCGACGTCGTCGATGTCGGCGTCGTCGTCGGCATGGATGTCATCGTCGACATCGCCGTCATCGGTGTCGATCTCGTCATCGATCTCGGCATCGGCACCACCCCGAAGGCGGGTGTCATCGTCGATGACTTCCCCGTCCTCGTCGTCGTCCTCTTCCAGATCCTCGATGACAGCGCCCGTCAGTTCCGCGTAACGCTCGGCCGCGTCGGTCTCGCCGTCCTCGTCGAAGGCCATCGCCCGGCCGAACCACTCGGTGGCGGGCCCTTCGTGACCGGCCACCGACAACGCGTCGGCGTAGGCGAAGGCGAGGCGGGCCGACCAGGGCTGAGGACGGGTGTCGCGCAGCTCAGGAAGGCGCTGAAGGGTGATGACCGCGGCGTCGTTCTGGCCGAGATCCCTCCGGGCACCGGACTCCACGATGGCGAGTTCGATCTTGCCGACGCGGTCGAGCCGCTCGGCCTCCTTGGAGCGGACCAGATCAAGGGCGCGCTCGGGACGGCCAAGGCCACGCTCGCAGTCCGCCATGATCGGCAGGAACGAGTCGGAACCCGTCATCCGGCGAGCCGCGCGCAGATCGCTGAGCGCCTCGGAGAAGTGGCCGGCGCGGTAGGCCGCTATGCCGACGGCTTCGCGGATCACCCCGATCCTGGCCGCGAAGCGACGTGCGACCTTCGTGTGCTCGTACGCCCGCTCCGCGTCGTCCTCGCCAAGGGCCCTCTCGGCCGCCACCAGGTGGCGGGAGATCAGCTCCGCGAGGTCGAGGGGAAGGGAACGCAGTTCCTCGCGGATCTCCTTGTCGAGCTCCTCCGCGGTGATGTCCGGGGCGAGCTCCGGCAACTCCTCACGCTGGCCGCTGGGAGCCTCGTCGCGGCCACCGGACCGGTCATCCCGGCCGTAGCGGGTGCGGGAGCCCTCACCGTCGCGGTCACGGTTCCCGAAGGGACGCCCTCCACCGGGACGGTCGTCACGGTTGAACGGCCTGCGCTCACCACGGTCATCGCGGTTGAACGCCGGACGGTCACCACCGCGATCGTCACGGTTGAAGCCGGGACGGTCGCCGCGGTAGCCACCACCGGGACGGTCATCGCGGTTGAACGGCCTGCGCTCACCATCCGGGCGCGAACCATAACGACTACGGGTCTGGTCGCGGTCACCGTACGAACGACGCTCACCACCGCGATCATCACGATTGAACGAGGGACGATCACCGCGGTCATCGCGATTGAACGGCGGACGACCCGAACCACGATCGTCACGGTTGAACGGCGGACGATCTCCACCACGACTGTCACGGTTGAACGAAGGACGATCACCGCGGTCGCCGCGATAGCCGCCACCGGGACGGTCATCGCGATTGAACGGCGGACGCCCCCCGCCGGGACGGTCGTCACGGTTGAACGGCCTGCGCTCACCACGGTCATCGCGGTTGAACGCCGGACGGTCACCACCGCGATCGTCACGGTTGAACGAAGGACGATCACCGCGGTCGCCGCGATAGCCGCCACCGGGACGGTCATCGCGATTGAACGGCGGACGACCTCCACCAGGACGGTCGTCACGGTTGAACGGCCTGCGCTCACCACTGTCGGGACGCGAACCATACTGACCGCGCGACTGGTCACGGTCACCGTACGAACGACGCTCACCACCGCGATCATCGCGATTGAACGGCGGACGCCCCCCGCCGGGACGGTCATCACGGTTGAACGGCGGACGACCCGAACCACGGTCGTCACGGTTGAACGAAGGACGATCACCGCGATCACCGCGATAGCCGCCACCGGGACGGTCATCGCGATTGAACGGCGGACGACCTCCACCAGGACGGTCGTCACGGTTGAACGGCCTGCGCTCACCACTGTCGGGACGCGAACCATACTGACCGCGCGACTGGTCACGGTCACCGTACGAACGACGCTCACCACCGCGATCATCGCGATTGAACGGCGGACGCCCCCCGCCGGGACGGTCATCACGGTTGAACGGCGGACGACCCGAACCACGGTCGTCACGGTTGAACGAAGGACGATCACCGCGATACCCACCGCTGGAACGATCGTCCCGATTGAACGGCCTGCGCTCACCACTGTCGTCGCGGTTGGACGGGGGGCGGCCGGAACCACGGTCGTCACGGTTGTAAGACGGCCGGTCCCCACGGTCACGAGAGCCGTAAGAACCACCGCGGGACTGGTCGCGGTCACCATAAGGACGCTGGCCCTCGCCACGCGGCCCTGAGGGCCTCTGCCCGCCACTCGGACGGTCGTCCCGGTTGAAAGCAGGACGCGGACGGTCGTCGCGGTTGAACGCAGGGCGGCCCGAACCACGGTCGTCACGGTTGTATGACGGCCGGTCGCCACGATCACGAGAGCCGTAAGAACCACTCGGGCGCCCCTCTCGGCGCTCACCATATCGGGGACCGTCGCCCGGACGTCCCCTGTCACCACCTGCGCGATCGCTACGGTGGCCTCCCTGGCCACCAGATCCGCGGTTTTCGCCCTCTTCGCGTCGGCCGGCGCCCTCAGGCCCGTTGTCACTGTTCACTTCTGGTCCATTCGTTGGCTCACTCTGCGAGCGCGTCCCGTCTCTTCGATCGGATGGGACGATTCGCTGTGCGGGCGGTCTCCGGCCGCGGGGTGCGCCCCGTTCGCTATCGCTGCCCCGCCCTATCGTGGTCTGGCGCGACGAAGGCCACCCGCAGGTGGGGTGGCCCGGCCTGTCCAGCCTAGCAAGCCCCTGAAAGTCCACACGCCCTTCCCTCGACACCCACAAATGATCATGGCCACAGCAGCGGAGCCTTTGTGAGCGGTTTTCGAGAGAACCAGGGAACCGTCTGACCCGACGGTCGCCGCACTGCCATGAGAGTCGAGACAGAGCCGAAAATCGCTCAGAGAACGCCTTCACAACGCGGGAGGGGCCTCCGCCTGTGGCGGAGGCCCCTCCCGCGCATACCGGAAACCTTGAAACCAGGGAGGCCCGGACTCCCGAAACTCCCTGGAAAACACAGGAATCCCGAGAAACCAAGCGTCTCGAGTAAGCCTTGCGGAAATCAAAGGACCTCGGAGAAAGCCGGGAGGCCTCGGGAGTTTCCTGCTTGGAAGGCCCCGAAGAGAGCCCCGAGCAGGCCCCGGAACGGTCCTGGAACGGGTGTCGGGCAGGTCCCGGAAAAGGTTCTGGAAGGGTCGCGGGCAGGGTCCCGGAACAGCCCCGGAAAAAAGGGCCGAGACATGACTAAGGGCCCCCACCAACGGTGGAGGCCCTCAAAAGATTGTCCGGCGGTGACCTACTCTCCCACACCGTC